>JAUYCY010000099.1 GCA_030692055.1 Candidatus Omnitrophota bacterium
AAAAGCGTTGGAGAGTTAAATAGCATTCATTCAGCACAGATGCTATCATATTTGAAAACAGCAAATAAGAAAGTGGGTTTGATATTGAATTTTGCAGAGAGTAAATTGGGTATTAAAAGAATGGTAAACAGGTATTAACAAATTAACCGCAGACGGTGTAGATAAAGCCTGCAGATGGCGCAGATGAACAATATCGGCGTAATCTGCGGGGCTGAAAGCCCATCTGCGATATCTGCGGTTGCAGTGGAGGTGGAAAAATGAAAAAAATCCTAATCGTGGAAGATGAAAAAGATATTTTAAGTTTCCTGCAAGATAATTTAACAAGATCTAATTTTCATATCGAAGTAGCTGTTGATGGTAAAGAAGCGATAGAAAAAATGAAAACATTTATACCCGACTTAGTTCTTTTAGATATAATTCTTCCCGAATTAGATGGGTTAGAAGTGCTTAAGTGGATTAAAAAAAATAAACCAAAAACATTTGTGATTTTAGCTACAGCCAAGAAAGAAATTGCTGATATTAAAAAAGGATACGCTTTAGAGGCAGATTATTATATTACTAAGCCATACACGCTAGAGGAAGTAGTAAAAGGAATAAACGTGATGCAGGCGCTGAAAGAGGAAGAAGTCAATTAACTTTATTCTCTCTCGGCGAATACCCCGTGGCTTGCCACGGGGATGAAGCCGAAAGCGTAAACGTAGCTGATCTCATTCCAAGGCAATGAATGAACCAGTGATAATATTAGCATAGAACATACTCCACGGCTTGCCGCGGAGACTGGTTGATTAAGGATTTTAGACGGATTTTTGCGGATGCAAACGGATGTAATGCAGATTCAAACGGATGGTTACGGATGTCGCGGATAAATTAATCCCTGCCTGCCGGCAGGCAGGCGTCTGAATCCCCGCCTTGCCGAACAAGGCGAGGCAGGCGTAATAATCCGTGTGCATCTATTGCCCGAAGGGTTGACACGCTATATAAAAAGTGCTAATCTTTTATAGCAGAGATTACACAGATTTCCGCCTGAGGCGGATCAGCCTTCGGCTGAAGATATTAGATTACACAGATTTTTTAAGAAAGTAATCAGTGTAATCTAATTTTAATCTGCGTAATCAATTTATAAAAATGATATGAACCCCGTTAGACCTTATGTAAAAAAAAGTTTGATGCCGTTAAGAAATTGTTTTTTGCCAAAACATAGGAAAGGTCTAATCGGGGTGAACCCCGTTAAACCTTTAATGTTTGGAGGCTAAGGGGTGACTTTGGTTGATTCATGTTCATTAATCTTGATATAAAATTAATGGAGGTCTAACGGGGTGAAGAAAAATCTTTCGATACGTTCAGTAAGCTTAAAAAGAAGAATATGGGTAGCTGTTTCTTTGGTTACCTTCATACCTTCCATAATTGTGCTTTATTATTTTAGCGGAATTTATATTTCTCCGCCCGCTGTTCTAATCGCTGCTTTTATAGTGTTTTTGGGTTGGTGGATTATTTTTGAGATTTTTTCCTCTATTCTCAGGCTATATTCTAATTCAAAAAAGACCTTAAAAAATATAGGAGAAGAAGCGCCAGAAATTGCAAACGAGGTGCAGAGCTTAGAGGCGATAGTAAACATGTTTTCTTCTAAAATGAAAGGCAGCCTTGAGCAATTGAAAGATTTCAGCCAAAAAACCGAAGAGCTAAACCAGGAAGTTTCAAAAAAAGTTTTTGTCCTTTCCACAATCATACAGGCTAACGACCTTTTTTCTAAGGATGCGCCCTCTGAAGACATACTACAGCTGCTTACTCAACGTTTAAAAGAAATATTGGCGATGAAAGTATGTTTTTGTATTTCAAGAGATGAGGATATCGATAAGTTTACTGTAGTTTCGTATTTTGGAATGGATGTATCAAAGATAGAAGATGCCCTAGAGAAGGAGGGCAAAGAATTGATAAAGCTTAAAAAAATTATGGCTTTGGATAAAGAAAATAAATCTTCTCAAGTTACGTCATTGGCAAAAGAATTGGGCGTCAATAATATAGCTCTGAACCCTATAACGTCCAAGGGGCAATTAATAGGATTTTTAGTTATCGCTAATAACAGCGATAATTTTGTTTTCAGCGCGGATAACTTAAATATCCTGAGTTTATTTTCTCAAAATGTATCTTTAGTCTGGGAGCATAAAAAATTATCCGTTAAGGTTGATTCACTAGAGATACTTGATTATTTAACCGGTCTATATAATGAGAAGTTTATAGTTAAAAGGTTAGACGAGGAAATTAATAGGGCTCTCATTTATCAAAGGCCGTGCGGGTTTTTACTTATGGAAATAATTAATTTTGAAGAGTGTCAAAAAACATATGGTTTACTTGAAGCAGAAAAGTTAGTTAAAAAGGTCGCTAGGGTATTTAAGGAGACGCTGCGGCCCATAGATATAGCGGCGCGCCTTGCGCCTAATAGGTTGGGAGCGATTCTAATAGAGAAAAATAAAAGGCAATCGCAGACTGTCGCTAGCAACTTAAAAGAGAAGTTAGAGAATAGTTTTAAAGACCAGTTAAAATTGGCTTTTTCCGTTGCAGAAAATCCAATAGACGGTGCAAATTCCCATGAACTTATAAGTTTTGCCCAGTCCCACATTAGTATATCCGGAATAAATGAAGCCCCCTAGACAGATTGAAAAACCTCTTGGCCAAATTTTGGTAGAAAGAGGTATTGTCACACGCCCTCAGCTTGAAAAAGCCTTAGAAATTCAAAAGAAAGAAGGAGGCTTAATTGGTGAAGTTTTAGTAAAGTTAGGCTTTACGACAGAGGAATCTATCGCTCACTGTCTTTCTTTACAGTTTGGCTTTCCGTATCTGCCTTTGGAAAATTACGAGGTATCCAAGGAAATCGTTCGTTTAATTCCTAAAAATGTTGCAGCGCATTATTGCCTAATAGCTATAGATAAGATAGGCAATACTTTGACTATCGCTATCGCTAACCCTTTAAACATACAGGCGATAGAAGACTTAGAAGACTTGACGCACTGTGAGATTCAGATATTTATAAGTACTCCTTCAGATATAAGAAAGAGTATAGAAAAATTCTATTGAGATAGAAGCGGAACATCGCGGATTAAAACGCGGAATAACGCAGAAAAATCCGCGTAAATCAGCGTAGATATCCGCGTGTATCCGCATCTATGGAGCGTAAGCGATGATGAAAGAGAAATTTGCAGATTATTTAATTGATAAAAAATTAATTTCTAAAGAAGACCTAAGCAAAGCTTTAGCTGAACAAAAAACAAAAAGCGGTTCTTTAGTTGAAGTTCTTATAAAATTAGGTTGTATGCAAGAACAACAGCTTTTAGGTATTCTTTCCGGTTATCTTTCTATACCCCCTGTTCACATTGCTAATCTCACCATAACTAAAGAAATTTTAGCGTTAATTACGGAAAAGATTGCACGCACATACCAGGTACTACCTATAGGTAAAATCGGCAGCAGCATAACCATTGCTATGGCGGATCCGCTAAACATATTACTTATTGATGATTTGAAAAAAATTACCGGATGCGAAATAAACCCTGTTATATGCTCTTTATCTGAAATCAAAGAAGCAATATCCACGCATTATTCACAAACTACTACCACTACCACAGCCTTAGAAGAAATCATAAAAGATCAAAAATCAGAAGCTATAGAGATTATACACGCAAAAGCCGAGGCAGTAGAAGAGGCCATTGAAACGATAGATGAAGCACCGGTGATAAAATTTACTAATTATCTTCTAGAAAGAGCTGTTTCTGAGAGAGCATCCGATATTTTGATAGAGCCTTTAGAAAAGGTAAGCAGGGTGAGGTTTCGTATTGATGGTATTTTAAAAGAAATTGAGACATTTCTTAGGAAAACTCATCCTTTCGTTGTTTCACGCATAAAAGTTATGTGTAATTTAAATATTGCCGAGCACAGGCTTCCGCAAGAAGGGAGATTTCGGATCACTACTTTAAATAGAAGCGTAGATTTTAGAGTTTCAATTTTACCTTCTAGTTTAGGAGAGAAAGCTGCGCTAAGAATTTTAGATAAAACTACAGCATTGCTAGATTTAAACCTTTTGGGGTTCGAAGAAGATGTTTTAAAGAATTTACGCCGGGACAGCCTAAAGCCTCACGGTTTGATTCTAGTCTGCGGCCCCACAGGCTCAGGAAAAACCACCACTTTATATTCCATAATAAGCTATATATATACGCCGGAAGAAAATATCATTACTGTCGAAGACCCTATAGAGTATCAATTAAGAGGAATAAATCAGGTCAGTATAAATCCCGTAATAAATCTAACATTTGCTTCTTGTCTGCGCTCAATATTACGCCAAGACCCGGATATAATTATGGTAGGAGAAATTAGGGACTACGAAACAGCGGACATGGCTATAAAAGCAGCGCTTACCGGACACTTGGTTTTGTCAACTTTGCATACCACAACCAGCGCAGGTTCAATTACCCGTCTACTTAATGTGGGAATAGAGCCATTTCTTCTTTCCTCAACCTTGATAGGAGTGCTTACTCAAAGGCTGGTGAGGAATTTGTGCCCAAAATGCAAAGAAGAATTTGATGTTCCCGATACGATAAGGGAAAAATATTCAATTGAGAAAAAAGCAAAAGTTTACAAAGCAAAAGGGTGTAATCTCTGTCAAACCACAGGCTATAAGGGTAGAATTGCCCTATGCGAATATTTACAGGTTTCGCCTAAAATGCGCTCCCTGATAAGTTCCAATACCTCCGAACATACGATTAAAAGAGAGGCCAGGCTTTTAGGCATGCATACTTTACGGGAAGACGGTTTACTAAAAATAGCAAAAGGTGTAACCACCATAGAGGAAGTATTAAAGGTAACCGGGTCGGACGAACCACTATAAATATAATCGATGCAGACGGATTACGGCGGATGCAGACGGATATAGCGAAGATGCAAACGGATAAGTTATTATTTAGGGAACTAACCTATAAAATTATTGGTATTTGTTATAGAATTCATACCAGCCTTGGTTGCGGTTTTCCTGAAAAAGTATATCAGAAAGCATTGGAGATAGAGTTTCATAAAGAAGGTATAACTTACGAAACAGAGAAAGCCTTTAGGGTGCTTTATAATAAGGAAGCGATAGGTAGGTTTAGATTAGATATGGTCATTGATGGAAAGGTTGTTATTGAGCTTAAGGCGGTTGAGCGTTTACCTAACGTATTTAGAGAACAAATAATCTCGCAGCTTAAAGCTTCTCCTTACGAGGTCGGGCTTTTGGTAAACTTTGGTTCTTCTAAGTTAGAATATCTTAGGATAGCACGCTCTAAACCCATCCGTTTGCATCCCTGCCTGCGGCAGGCAGGCGTCATAATCCGTTTGAATCTATTATGAACGTCAAAGAAAAAATTTTAGATTATATAACAAAGAATAAGGCCATCAACAAACATACCCTAAAGACTATCGATGGGGCAAAAGATTACGACAACTTTAAGCGCTTACTTATAGAAAGTAATCTTATAACCGAAGAAGAATTGCTGCTTATTTTTTCTAAAGAATTCAGAATGCCGTTTCTGGATTTAAAAAAGTATAGGGTGCCTTATAAGAATAAGGAATTACTTCCGCGAGACATAGCTTTTAAATACAAAGTTTTCCCCTTATGTACAATAGGAAATATCCTTACTATAGTTACTTCTAATCCTTTGGATGTCCTAATACAGGACGATATACGTATTATTACAGGTGTAGGTAAAGTTGACCCCGTGCTTTCGCGGGAAGAGGATATTGTTAAAGCTCTTACGATGCTATACAAGGAAGAAAATACCGCGAAGGCGTTAGACGAAGAATCTTCCTTTGAGGTGAGCGAGAGTTATGAGATGAAGGAATCTTTAGAAACCTTAATTGAAGAAAGTAAGCACCCCCCCATTGTAAGAGCCGTAGATTTACTTATTTATAACGCGCTTAAAAAAAGGGCTTCAGATATTCATATAGAGCCCTACCAAGATAAATTATTAGCTAAATATAGGATAGACGGGGTGTTGCATGAGGAATTTGATTTCCCTAAAAAAAATCAACAGGCAGTACTTGCGCGTTTAAAGATAATTTCTTCTTTAGATATCACAGAGTCACGGCTGCCTCAAGACGGAAGATTTAAGGTAAAGTTTGAAGGAAGAGAGATAGATTTTAGGGTTTCCAGTTTACCCACCAATTTTGGAGAAAAGTTTGTTTTAAGGGTATTGGATAAGGAAAATCTATCTACGGGTTTAAAAAGCCTGGGTTTTTCAAACGAGCCGCTTACACTTTTTGAAGAGGCAACTAAAGCGCCCTTCGGCATTTTGGTAGTTACTGGCCCTACCGGAAGCGGAAAATCCACAACCCTATATTCGATAGTTAACCAGATGAATACTCCTGATAAAAATATCGTGACCATTGAAGACCCCATAGAATATCAGGTAGAAGGTATAACGCAAATTCATGTAAATACAGAAATAGGCCTTACTTTTGCTAATGGCCTACGATCAGTATTGCGGCAATCCCCGGATATCATTATGGTCGGAGAGATAAGAGATTCAGAGACCGCAGATATAGCTATTAAAGCGTCGCTCACCGGAGAATTTATCCTTTCTACGCTGCATACAAACACTGCAGTAGGCGCAATCACAAGGCTGATAGATATGGGGGTGGAGCCGTTTCTTCTAGCTTCTTCTTTGGTTGCTTCAACCGCACAGCGGCTCGTTAGGAAGCTCTGCCCAAAGTGTATGGAGAAATATGCGATAGAAGAAAAGGTTTTAAAAGATTTAAAAATAAATACTTCGCAGAGGGATTTCTTTAGAGCCAAGGGCTGTGATTATTGTAATAATACCGGCTATAGAGGCAGGCTAGCAATCCTAGAAGTTTTGCTTATCGATGATAAAATTAAAGAAATGATTGTGGGTAAAAGCTCCGAAGATGAAATCACCCAATATGCTACTAAATTTAAAGGGTATAAGCCTTTAAGGGAGAATGGTTTTTCTAATTGTATAGAAGGGTTAACTTCCCTTGAAGAAGTTTTAAAAGTAACATCAGAATAAATACTTATTGATGATGTAATACGGATTCAAACGGATATAGCGAAGATACAAACGGATAAGTTATTATTTAGGGAACTAACTTATAAAATTATTGGTGTCTGTTATAGAATTCATACTACTTTAGGTAATGGTTTTCCTGAAAAAGTGTATCAGAAAGCTTTGGAGATAGAGCTTAATAAAGAGGGCATAACTTATGAGACAGAAAAAGCCTTTAAAGTGCTTTATGATAAAGAAGTGATAGGTAGTTTTAGGCTGGATATGGTTATTGACGGAAAGGCCATTATTGAACTCAAGGCGGCAGAGGGCTTGCCTAAAGTATTTAGAGAGCAATTGATTTCACAGCTTAAAGCCTCTCCTTACGAGGTAGGTCTTTTAGTAAACTTTGGTTCTTCTAAGTTAGAATATATTAGGATCGCGCGCTCTAAACGTATCCGTTTACATCCGCTAAAATCCGTTTGAATCTATAATAATATGTTAAATTTTTCTTATAACATAAAAAATAAGGAAGGAAAATCATGAAAGGCACCATAGAGGCGGAGTCTAAAGATAAGTTGATAGATTACTTTCAAAGAGAAGGGTGCATAATTTTTTCTATATCAGAAAGCAAAAAAAGAGCTAAAACGCAAAGAAGAGGTAGAATTAAAAGCGAGGATTTAGTGATTTTCTCTCGCCAATTCACCACTCTTATTGAAAGCGGAATCCCCGTAGTTGAGTCATTGGAAATACTTAAAGACCAGATTGAAAAGAATTTTTTTAAGGAAATTTTGAATATGGTATTGAGAGACGTTAGGGAAGGAAGTTCCCTTTCAGGCGCTTTTTCTAAACATTCAAAAGTGTTTCCCGAGATTTACATAAGTATGGTGGAAGCCGGGGAAGCCAGCGGAAAATTGCCGGCAATCCTAGAAAGAGTTTCAATATATCTAGAGAAAAGCAATACACTTCGGAAAAAAGTAATTTCTTCTTTATTCTATCCGATAACCATCGTGATAATGGCAATTGCCATAACTGCTTTTTTAGTAATTAAAGTTGTTCCTACTTTCAAGGGTATTTTTGATTCATTAGGAGGAACTCTTCCTTTACCTACGCGGATTTTACTTAAAATATCCGATTTCTTAGGTAGAAAAGAAATTATGTTTCCCGTGGTTATCGTCGTGGTAATTGTGGTATTCTTATTGTCAAAATATATAAAAACCGATAAAGGTAAAAGAAACTATCATAGATTTCTTCTTAGACTTCCAGTAGTAGGTGATTTAATAAGAAAGATAGCTATTGCGAGATTTGCTATGACATTCTCTACTTTAATAAAAAGCGGTGTGCCTATAATGAGGTGTTTAGATATCGTGGGTAGGACTTCCGGCAACAAAATTGTAGAAGACGCAGTTATAAAAGCTAAGAAATTTATTCAGGAAGGCCAGACTATTTCTACTCCGCTACAAGAAAGCGGAATTTTCCCGCCTATGGTGGTTAAGATGATTGCTGTTGGAGAGCGTAGCGGAAAACTAGAAGCAATGCTTTCGAAAATTTCAGAATTTTATGAAGCTCAGACCGACGCTATGATAGCCGGATTAGCTAGTTTAATCGAGCCTTTAGTAATTGTTTTTTTAGGCGTGATTGTGGGAGGAATTGTTATTTCTTTATTTTTGCCCATCACGCAGATCACGCAGTATATAGGTAAATAGAATAATACGATTCAAACGCCTGCCTGCCGGCAGGCAGGGATTATTATAGATGCAGACGGATGGGAAACGTGATTCAGACGGATAAAAAAAGGATTCAAACGGATGAGAGCGGATGTAGACGGATAATCCATCTGTTTGCATCCCTGCCTGCCGAAGCCATCGGCGTAGGCAGGCGCCACAATCCGTATGAATCAAAAAGTTAGGTAAGCGTTTTCACAGTTTTAAGCGCCCAGCCAAGTTATTGCCTTGATTTTAACAAAAAGCCTAAAAGTCCAGTATTTATTAGGCATTTTAGGCTAGGTAGCTATTGACAAGCTAGAGGGTATATGTTATATTTAAAAAGAAGGCTATATTTCTTTATAATTATATATTAAATGGCTCTGCAAAAGGAGGTGAAAAAGCTACAAAAAGGAGCCAGGTCGTCAAGAAAATCGCTTTGCGATAACTTTTAAGCGATTTTCAGTGGTTAGGAAAGGGCTTTATGCTTTCCTACACCATAAAAAAGGAGGTAAAGATGAGAAAGGGTTTTACTCTTGTAGAAATTATGATTGTCGTGGCTATCATTGCTTTGCTAGCCGCGCTTACTATTCCGAACTTAATGCGTCAAAGGCTAAACACTAACGAAGCAGCTGCGCAGCACACTTTGCAAACCGTATCCTCGGCTGAGATAAGTTATCGCACTGCTAACGCGCTATACGGAACACTCGCTCAGCTAATTGCTGCTAATCCCGCTTATATTGATGCCACAGTAGCCGCCGGTGCGGGAAAACAAGGCTATGTGTTTACTGACGGAGAAGCTGTTCCCACAGCTAATATTTTTTCTATCAGCGCTGTGCCTGTTACCTTAAACCAAACCGGAGCTCGTTCGTTTTGCGTAACGGACGATGGTGTGGTGAGAGTTCAGGCTACGGGTGCTGCTCCTGGTAACCGTGCTGCTTGTATGCTTTTACCCGCTACTCAATAAGCGATATTGTAACTTCTAGAGCAAATTAGGGGTGACAAGAAATTGTCACCCCTTTCTTTTTTTGGAAGAGATGCAAACGGATTGATACAGATTCAAACGGATTGTGGCGCCAGCCTACGCCGATGGCTTCGGCAGGCAGGGATGCAAACAGATGAATTATCCCTGCCTGCCGGCAGGCAGGCGTATGAATCCGTCCTCATCCGTTTGAATCTATTTTATCCGTCTGCATCCATTTCCCATCCGTTTGCATCCTTATTTATCCGTCTGTATCCGTCTTCCATCCGTCTGCATTGTTTTTTTAGAAGAGATAAATTGACAAAGCCGTTTAAACATAATAATATATCTTTAAGTAAAGACTTATTCTAATAAACTTAAAGATATGTTTTTTAACCTATTTTCAAGAATCAGACAAAACCGTTTAAATAGCACTGCTAAGGCATTCACCCTTATTGAAATAATGGTGGTATTAGCCATAATTTTGATATTAGTAACCTTAGTTATTCCTAATATCCTGCGTTTGCGCATAAATTCTAACGAAATAGCTGCTGTCAGCAATTTAAATACTTTAGGTAAAGCTGCGCAACAGTATTGTATGCAAAATGGCTATAAATATCCCCAAAACTTAACTGACCTTACTCTTCCTACATCAAACCCACCTTATATTAGTCAGGAGCTGGCAAGCGGTTCTTTGTCAGGGTATTTATTTGCCTATACGTACGTGGATGATGACAATTTTTATGTCAAAGCTAACCCTAAATCTGTCGGAAAAACCGGTGTGAGGTATTTTTATTTAGATGAGACCGGTGTCATAAGATATAATTTAGAACAAGAAGCAGGTGCAAATGATCCCCCTGTTAAATAATTTTTTAAAGACAGATACTGAGAGTTTTGTTGCTATAAATTTAGGTAATCAGTACATTAAGGGTTTAGTGGTTAAAGGGGATGAGATTATAGATTTTTTTTTAAAAGAAAAGAAAGATATTCCTACCACTTTAAGGGAAATATGGCAGGAAAAAAAGATAACTACCGACACAGTAAAGATTTCACTCAAAGATGCGGCTACTATCGTTAGATATTTCCCTTTTCCTAAATTAGAGAAGAAAAAGATAAAGCAGACCCTTTTTTATGAGCTTAACAAACACATCCCTTTTCCTCCCGAGGAAGTCTATTTTGATTTCTCTATTTTAGAAGAACTAAACCCTTCAGAGATTTTTGTTCTTCTTGCCGTAGCAAAAAAAGAATTTATTAACAATATTTTGCAGATTTTTGAAAAGGAAAAGATGAAGGTTTCAAGTATTACCCTTGACAGTATATGCCTAATCAATCTTTTTCTCAAAAACCAGGCAGAAACAAAGATAAACAGTTGTATCCTTGATATAGGAAATAGCTTCTCAACCTTAACTATTTTAAAGAAAGAAACGCCGCATCTAACCAGAGATATCGGCTTCGGCATCAAAGATATTTTTAATATAATATCTCACACAAAAAATATGCCTTTAGAAGAAATAGAGAATTGGTTTGCTTGTGTAGAAAACCATAATGAGGTTTTAGAATTATCACAAGACAGCATATCCGGGTTATGTAAAGAAATTAAAAGTTCATTCGATTATTTCGAGGTAAATAAAGGCGAGCGCGTAGAGAAACTTTACCTTACCGGCGGGCTTACCTATATTAAAAATATTGATAACGTTTTTAAGGATTATTTAGATGTAGAGACAGGATTTTTAGATAATGCGCAGAATTTAAAGATTTCTTTTTCTAAAGAAGATTTTAACAGAGTCAAAAACAGTTTCTCCGTGGCATTGGGGCTAGTATTGTAAATACTTAATAACGATGCAAACGGATAAGTTATTATTTAGGGAACTAACTTATAAAATTATTGGTGTCTGTTATAGAATTCATACCAGTCTGGGTTGCGGTTTTCCTGAAAAAGTGTATCAGAAAGCATTGGAGATAGAGCTTAATAAAGAAGGTATAACTTATGAGACAGAAAAAGCCTTTAAAGTGCTTTATGATAAAGAAGTGATAGGTAGTTTTAGGCTGGATATGGTTATTGACGGAAAGGCCATTATTGAACTCAAGGCGGTAGAGCGCTTGCCTAAAGTATTTAGAGAGCAATTGATTTCACAGCTTAAAGCCTCTCCTTACGAGGTAGGTCTTTTAGTAAACTTTGGTTCTTCTAAGTTAGAATATATTAGGATCGCGCGCTCTAAACGTATCCGTCTGAATCCCTGCCTGCCGCCTGCCTGTCGGCAGACAGGGCAGGCAGGCATCATAATCCGTATGAATCAATAGTAATCCGTTTGCATCTAAACTATGGATAAAATATATATCAATTTAAATCCAAATATAGAGAAGTTTGATACCGCAACATTTAAGAAGCTATCTTATTACGCAGTCCTAGGTGTTATCTCGGTCTTAATTATAATTTTATTCTTGGGTTTATTTGTTACTATCCGTTTGTCAAGCTTAAATAGCTATAAAACAAAATGGAAAAGCTGGGAGGAAAGGGCTACTTCGTTAAATAAAATAAAAGCCCAATTAGCAGAATTAGAAGCCGAGAAAAAGGAATTTCAGAAAATAGTTATTCCCTATAATCAGGTAGCCAGTATTTTTGAAGATTTATTTATATCTTTGCCGCACAATATATGGCTTGATACCTTAAGTATTAAAAAAGACTCCCTTAGCCTAAAAGGCTATGTCTTAAAACTCGACGAGGATTATTTGATTTCTCTAGAAAAGTTTATAAACGCTATGAAAAAAAGAGAGTATTTTTCTTCAAAGTTTAAAAAAATAAATATAAAAGACTCCAAAAAGGAAAATTTTTATGGAGTTGAGGTTTTAGAATTTAATATAGAATGCGTAAATTAGATTTAGATAAACACATAGTTATATTTTCTGTCGCGGCATTTATTTTGTTATTAGAGTTATTATTAATATTGCCTTTAGAAATTAAAAAAATAGGCGAAATGAATAAAGCCGCAGCAAAATTCAGGCAGGATATAGACAGTGTTGAGAAAGACTGGCCTAATAAGGACATCTATTTAGCAAGTAGTCAGGCGGCAAAGGCAGAGATTCAAAGGTTATCTGAAAAGTTTATTGTCCCTCAGCAGGAATCAGGTATATTTTCTTTTATTTCTTCAGAAAGTAAGGGTTTCGGCGTAGAAATAAAAGTTTTAAAGCCATCAGAAATTGAAGATTATGTTTCCACAAAATTTGGAAAGTTTAAATATCTGCCTATTAACATAAAAGCGCAAAGTCAATTTCACGATCTAGCAAGGTTTTTAGACTATCTTCAAAGCGGAAAACTTTTCTTTGAGGTAAAGGAAATTACGATTAAAGCAAATTACCCTAATAATTTAGTAGATATAATTATATGCGGTTTAGTAAAAGAATAAACCATTTGACTTCATCCCTTGACAGGCTCAAGGACATCCTCGAGCAAAGTCGAATGGATTCGCTCAGGGTTTGCTTCGACAAGCTCAGCATCCTTCATCCTTTGACAAACTCAGGACGAACACTGAGCATAGTCGAATGTGTCCGAAGCATCCTGAGCAATGTCGAAGGAATACTGAGCGGCGCACTGCATATATTTGCACTCTTAACGGTGCGAATATGGCGCCGTCGAAGTATAAATATTTTCTTAATATTATTTTTGGTCCCTTTGTGTGCTGCGGTTTGCGCCAATCGCGATTATCCTTTTAGCAGTTCTGACAGGGACCCATTTTTACCGCTTATAACAAAACAAGGACAAATTTTGCTGCAACAAAATACAGGGATAAAAAGTTTAAAATTAAATGGTATAATATATTCTAATGACGGTAGCTTAGCTATCATTAGCGATGAAATATATAAAAAGAATGATGTGATTAATGGTTATACAATTGTTAGGATAGGAGCTAAAAAAGTTATTTTAAAAAAAGGTAAAGAGTTAATTATTTTAAAATTGGAGGAATAATGGAAAAATATCAAAAATCATACCTTAGATGTCAGATGACACCTGCCTGCCGGCAAGGCAGGGATGTCAGATGTCAGATTATTATGTTTTCTGTGCTCTGTCTTCTGTCTTTTGTCTTCTGCCCCTTAGCTGTTATTTACGCACAAGATGATGTAATTCCTGTTGTCAAATTTAAGGACGCAGACATAAAGATAGTTTTACAGTCCATAGCTCAAAAAGCTATAAAAGACGGAAAGAAAGTTAATATTGTGGTAAGCCCCAAGGTGGAGGGCTTAGTGAATGTAGATTTAGAGGCGGTTGATTGGCAGACCGCGCTTAAAGGGGTGCTTAGCGCTTACGGTTATAGCTATAAATGGGTTGGCGATAACATCATTTTAGTGGCTACGGTTGAGGAGATAAAAGAAAAAGACATACAGGATAAAGAGAGGCAAGAAATTGAGGTGCCGCGGATTAAGGTATTTAAGCTGATCTTTATAGACGCTAACGACGCTAAGATTGCAATACAATCTTTGCTTTCGCCCTTAGGAAAGGCTACGGTACTGGAGTCTACGGGCCAGGCCGGTTGGGAATTCGGAGAAGACCTTACCAAGCGAAAAAGGTCAAAGGAAGGCCAAGTTTCGCGCACTAAGACTTTAGTTGTTTCCGATACCTCAAAGAGCCTGGAAGAAGTAGAAAAGTTACTTAAAGAAATAGATAAAGAGCCTAAGCAAATTTTGATAAAAGCAAGAATTATGGAGGTAGATAGAACCCTGTTGCGTGATATTGGTTTTGATTTCGGAACCGGTTCTGGCGGCGCTTCTAGCACTACCCTTACCGATATCAAATTTAATGCTAGGGGTAATCAGACTGTCGGTGCTCATGTGCTTGAAAATACCACACCTACTATTTATCCTTCAGGCACCTCTATCACTACTTCAAACACGGGGCTAAAGTTTGATTTTAAGCTCTTAACTGGTTCTCAATTTGAAGTTATTATGCATGCGCTAGAAGATGATATGAAAACCAATGTACTTTCCGCGCCAGTTATATTAACTTTGAATAATCAAGAGGCTTCAATTCTAGTCGGCACAAAATACCCGATTATTAAAACAGAGATAAGCACTCAAACCGGACAAGTTACCGGCGGTTCTTTGGATAGATATCAGGATATCGGTATACAGCTTAATGTGGTTCCGCAAATTTGTGGAGACGCTGATGAATATGTGAATATGATTATCCACCCTATTGTCAGTTCTAAGACAGGAGATTTATCTGTCAAAGCTAGTACTTCAGATACTGCAATAGTTTCCTACCCTATAATTGATGCCCGCGAGGCAGAAACGCAAATTATACTTCGTGACGGCGAAACCATTGTGATGGGGGGGTTATTGAAAGATGTAAAGAAAAAAGAAAGAACCGGTGTCCCTGTTTTAGGTAAACTTCCTGTTCTTGGGTGGCTATTTCAGAGAGACATTTTCTATACTGAAAAAGTAGATTTATTAATTTTTATTACTGCTAACATAGTGAAACCGGGGAAAGCTTTGCCTGCGGGTGCGGTAGAAACTAAGCCTGTGCTTTCAAAATTCAAGACAAAATAAAATAGAAGGCAAATTTTCATAAAAAAGTTTTATCATGGATGCAAACAGATGGTTACGGATGTCGCGGATGAAAAATATCAGAATTATCCGTTTGAATCCGTCAAAATCCGTATGCATCCCTTATGTCTTCACATAAACACAGTTAAAATAATGCCCCAATAAAATGTATATTGATTTTTACGGCCTTAAAACCTTTCCTTTTAGTATTACCAGTAATCCTGAATTTTTCTTTGCCAGCGATTCTCATAAGGAAGCTTTGGCTTGCCTTTTATACGGTATTCAGGAAAAAAGAGGCATAATTTTAATGACCGGAGAAGTCGGAACAGGGAAAACTACACTTTGTAAGACCCTGCTTACAGGGCTACCGTCAAACATAAAAACCTCTCTCATCCTTAACCCTTATTTTAGCGAAGTGCAGCTGCTTCAAGCAGTTATTCAGGATTTTGGAATTATTGCAGTAAAAAAGAGCCGCCTAGATATAGTCAATGCTTTAAATTCTTTTTTATTAGATATCCGTTTACAGGGAGGTAATGCAGTTTTGATCGTTGACGAAGCACAGAATTTAACTAACCGTCAGTTAGAGCAAGTAAGGCTTCTTTCTAATCTAGAGACATCGGATGAAAAATTGCTGCAGATAATTCTTGTGGGCCAACCCGAGCTTGATGAAAAACTTAAAGCATTTGGCCTGCGCCAAATCCGTCAGAGAATATGTATAAAATATAAACTTGTTCCGCTACGCGAAGAAGAAGTCAAAGATTACATAGATTTCCGGCTTAAAAAAGCAGGCGATATTAGTTTAGCCATCGAGCCTTCTGCCTATAAGGTTATCTATGAATTTTCCAAAGGTATCCCTCGTCTTATCAATGTACTTTGTGACAGGGCAATGCTGTGCGGTTTTGTAAAAGATAGAAAGGTTTTTGACGAGGAAATTTTGAAAGCCTGTATCGAAGAACTAAAATAGTAAAAGCAGATGCAGACGGATAAAATAGATTCAAACAGATGAGAGCGGATGCATACGGATAATTCATCTGTTTGCATCCCCGCCTTGCCGGCGAGGCAGGCGCCATAATCCGTGTGCATCTGTTACGCGAGAGCGATGAGTATAATTTACGAAGCTTTAAAAAAATTAGAGGATAATAACGATAGAAACTGTATTAATACTAGCGCCTCTAAGCAAAGCCTTGAAAAGCCTATTAGCAAGAGCCGTAAGCGCAGCAATAAAGTCATAATATACGTATTATTGATAGTTTTTTTCATTTGTATTTCTTTTCTTGCCGCAATGTATTTAGCGAATATAAATAGGCCTAAACATATAAACAGTATTATTTTCAATGATACGTTAACAAAGCCAATTATTCCACTAACAACACCTATCGTAGAACCACCCAAATTAAAAAGCCAATCTACGTCAACGCAGCCATCGCCGCAGGTAGTAGCTACTTATCCTTTGTATACGCTAGAAGGAATAGTCTATGACGAGGCAGCTCCTTTTGCAATAATCAATGGTAAAATGCTAAAGAAGGCAGACAAAATCGATGATTTTGAAGTCATTGATATTACTGCTAAAACAGTCGAACTCCTCAATCTCAAAGACAATACTAAACTTACCCTCTCGCTTTAGATTATCTATTCTATTTAGCATAAATGGGACTGTTGCAAAATGCACCAGTCCCTGATTACAATGATTACTAAAAGATTCCAACGATTGAAAACATTAACAATTTTAATCACTGTAATCAAGTTTTAATCGCTGGAATCAGGGACTGTTGCGTTTCGCAACAGTCCCACTATAACAGCCTAATGCAAAATCTCGGATGAAACAAGATATAAAAAATTATACCCTGCAAGATTTAAATAAGCGTTTTATGGGCGAAAACTTGCCAAAATTTTATGCTTGTCAAGTCTTCAGCTGGCTTTACGAAAAAAGAATCGAAGATTTCGATAAAATGACGAATATTTCAAAAGACGCAAGAGAGTTATTAAAAAGTAAGTTTTATTTCTCAAATTTAAATTTGTTGAAAAAAGAAGTTTCCTGTGATGGCACAGAAAAGTTTTTATTCAGTTTAAGCGACGATTATAAAATCGAGTCAGTTTTGATTCCCGAAAGCAGCCGTCTTACCCTTTGTTTGTCCACGCAGGTAGGTTGTAAATTCAAGTGCAATTTCTGCCTCAGCGGCCAAAAAGGATTTAAAAGAAACTTAGACACTTGCGAAATTATAAATCAGTATTTATTTATCAGCGATGTAGTTTTACCCAAAAAAATCACAAACATTGTTTTTATGGGCATAGGTGAACCACTTGATAATTTTACTAATACCATAAACGCCGTAAAGATATTCATGGACACTCGAGGTCTATCCCTTGGTAGGCTAAGAATATGCATTTCTACGTGCGGATTAATTCCAGAGATAAAAAGATTAGCCCAATTAAAGTTGGGAATAAAACTTTCCGTGTCTTTACATTCTGCAAATGACGACACACGCACAAAGCTTATGCCCATAAACAAGCGATACCCGTTAGTTGAGCTCATGAAAGCAGTTAAAGAATTCGCAAGGTATGAAAGGTATCCGGTTACCTTTGAATATGCTTTGCTTTCCGCGCTTAATACAAGTAAAAAAGACGCAGTAGAACTTGCATATTTATTAAAACATATACACTGCAAGGTCAATTTAATACCTTATAATCACTCCTGTTTGAAATTTAAAGCTCCTTCGCCGGAAGAAATACAGGATTTTAGCCAAATATTAAAAGAAAAAGGCATATTTTTTACTTTAAGAAAAGCAAGAGGCGAAGATATTAATGCCGCTTGCGGGCAGTTGCGCGCACTATGGGATTAAAATATGGGACTGTTGCAAAACGCAACAGTCCCTGATTAGACCCTTCCTTAAAAGGTGTAGGAAGGTCTATCCTTTAGGATTACAGTGATTCATCTGCGATTACAACGATTGAAAACATTGGCATTTCCAATCACAGTAATCATCTTTTAATCATTGAAATCAGACGCTGGCGCTATTTCGCGACAGCGCCAATATAATTCATTGATTACACACCCGCCTACCCAGCAGGGTGTCCTGTTGGACTACGCTAAAGCTTCGGCGGGCAAGGATTAGAAAAGATTACAGATTATTGTAAAGATCGGTGCAATCCGCATCTTCCGCCTCGTGCCAGAGGCAGATCCGCCTCTGGCGGAGAAAGCGAATCCGCTCTTGAGCGGAAATCAGCGTAATCATTCTTAGAAAGGAGAAGAATATGAAGGCTTTTTATTCGAATAAGTATTTTAAAATTTTTATATTCATAGTTTTTATTTTAGCAGTTGTGGCCATCGGCAATTTCTTTTCTAAGGATATAGAAAAAATAGGAAATTTTTTAAAGAAAATACCCACTCTATATTCATCTTTAACATTTATCCTTCTTTATGTGCTATCTAACTTTTTTATTTTTGCTGACGTAAAAGATTTACTCAAACCCATTGCCGCGGTAGTTTTTGGAGCATATATTAGCACTTTTCTTATCTACATCGCGGAAATAATCAATGCATATATATTTTTTAATGTTAGTAATATTTTAGGCAAGAAATTTGTCGAAAAATCTTTGAAGGGAAAATTTAAGAACTTTTATGAAAAATTAGAAAATATAAATTTTGGATGGATATTTTTGTTGCGCCTTATGCCGATAATTCCTTATAGAGTTTTGGATATTAGTTTTGGATTAAGTAAAGTTTCTTTTAGAAAGTATATCATGGTCGTTATTTTTGCATCTTTGCCAAGAATATTCTGGATCCAGGCAGTTTTGGCTTCGGCGGGAGGATTCTATCCTGAAAAAATTTTGAAATATTATCAAGAAAATCCTCACGTCACTCTTTTTATTTTTCTATATTTTGTCATATCTATTATTTTAGCATTTGCCCTGAAGAAGAAATTCAAGTGATTCCTTCATATCTTAACCTGCATATTCAAGATACAATAAAAAAGGCAAGAGACATTCTCTTCGACAGCCTTAAGAGATGTAATCTTTGTCCTAGAAACTGTGGAGTCAATAGGTTAAACGGAGAGGTTGGTTTTTGTAAGATAAATAGGCTGGCTAAGGTCGATAGTGCATTTTTACATTTCGGGGAAGAACCTGAGCTTGTCGGCAACGGTGGTTCAGGAACAATATTTTTTTCCCACTGTAATTTAGGATGCATTTATTGCCAGAATTATAACCTTTCGCATTTAGGAGAGGGGAGTGAGGTCAGCGCCCAAGAGCTTGCAGAAATGATGCTGTCTTTACAAAGCCAAGGTGCAGAAAACATAAATTTTGTAACACCTACCCACGTAATAGTTCAAATTTTAGAAGCTTTAATTATTGCCATAGAAAAAGGATTGCATCTACCTTTGGTGTATAACTGTGGTGGGTACGAAAATTTAAATGTCATTAATCTCGCTTCCGGGGTATTTAATATTTACATGCCTGATATTAAATATTCTGATAATACCGTGGCGCTAAAATATTCCGGTGTTTCTGATTATTGGCAAGTAGCGCAGGCAGCGGTCAAGGAAATGCATAGGCAAGTGGGAGATTTGCTGATAGAAAAAAATGTAGCCAAAAAAGGCCTTCTTGTTAGGCACTTGATATTGCCTAATCGTTTAGCCGGCTCATTTAAGGTGTTAGATTTTATTAAAGATTTATCGTTGCAAACGTATGTCAATATTATGGACCAGTACCGGCCTTGCCATATGGCATATAAATTCAATGAATTATTGAGAAGGATAACTCAAAAAGAGTATTCAGAAGTCGTAAACTATGCCAAAGAAATAGGTTTGCATAGAGGATTTGGATGAGTACACCGCATACCGCAAGATTTTTATCCGCCTACGCAGGAGACGACCCCGACGTAACGTCGGGGTGGATGGCGAAGCATACCCGCCGTAGCCTTGGCGAAGGCGGGTATGCTTCGGCGGATTTCGCCGAAGAATTTGAAGATAACGCGGGTGTCCTTCGACAGGCTCAGGATGGTTCGAAAGATGGTGAGCGAAGTCGAACCATAAACCCGCGGAGCTTCATTTTTAGTCTGGAGTTCAAAAAACATGAAGCCATTAAAAATTAAAGTACAACCGGATGATTTTGTAGTGGAGGAAATAGCAGAACTTCCGTTAAGGCAGAGAGGAAAGTTTGCGGTTTATTTTCTACGAAAGAAAAGTTGGTCAACCCTTGAGTTGTTACGTAAATTATCCCAAGAATTTAAAATTCCCTTCAGTTTCTTTTCTTACGGTGGCAGAAAAGATAAGCACGCACTCACTACGCAATATATTACCATTAAACACCAAAAGCAAATAAAGGTGGAAGATAAAAGGTATTCTTTAAGTTTTATGGGCTTTATGGATAGGCCCATGGGCCCTGATCTTATAATGGGTAACAAATTTGAAGTGGTGGTGAGAGAGCTTTGTGAGGAAGAAATAAATAGCGCGATAGCAGAGATAGAAATTGTTAAAACAAGCGGTTATTGTAATTATTTTGACGACCAAAGATTTGGCAGTTTTGACAAAGAACAGGGGTTTATCGCAGAAAAAATTATAAAAAAACAATATAACGGCGCACTTAAGGTATATTTAACTCACATTAGCTCAAGAGACAGACAAAAAGATAAACAAAAAAAACAGTTCTTTTCTGAAAACTGGAAGGATTGGAAAACTTGTTGTGAAAAAGCAGAAACAGAATTTGAAAAAAATACTTTCAGTTTTCTTATGAAAAACTCTAAGGGGTTTTTGCCAATGCTTCAGAAGATACCTAAAGAAGAGATGTCTTTGTTCTTTTCTTGTTACCAGTCTTATTTGTGGAACGAATTACTAAGAAGAATTATTTTAAAGCAGCCCAAGAGCTTATTAAAATTCTATGAAGGTATGATTGGTAGCTATATTTTTTATACCGATTTAGATAGCGAGAATACCCAATATTTAAAGACTTTAAATATTCCTACGCTAAGCTCAAAAATGAAAGTAGCCGATAGCTTATCACGGGGTATTTGTGAAGAAATTTTAATGGAAAATGGCATAAAAACTTCTATGTTTAATATACGTCAAGTCCGCCAAGCTTTTTTTAAATCCAGCGAGCGAAAAGCTATCGTTGTACCTTTAAATATTTCATTTGATTTCTTGAATGATGAAATTTATAAAAATAGTAAAAAGCTAGTTCTTAAATTTAGCCTCCCGCGCGCAAGTTACGCAACTATGTTTGTAAAAAGAATATTTAGTAGTACTTTGCAGTAAAGAAGCTATTTGTTATGAAGCTTTCTCAGCTTTATAACAGAAATTTTTCATAGCTAATTATAAATCAAGGAGTTATCTCTTATATCCATCTTTTTAAAGTCTTTGTATTAAGAAAGCTTCTGATTACACAGATTAAATACACCTGCCTGCCGGCAGGCAGGGATTACACCGATTAAAAGATACTGTAAACTATTACAAAAATCTATGTAATCCTAAAGGATAGACCTTCCTATACCTTTAAAGGAAGGGTCTAATCTTCCTAAAATCGTTGTAATCAATCCTTCGATTCCACTCAGGATTGACCCTGAGCTTGTCGAATGGGTCAAGTTCTTTCCCTTTGCCATAAACTTGGGGAAAGAACTTTTGTTATTTTGTATAAAGTAGTGTATAATACCAACACTAATTTATGAAAATTAAGGTTAATAATGATAAAGCGAGCAGATTAATTAATTGTGGGCAAGTTATTCTAGTCAGCTGTGCTTATCAAACTAAGACAAATATTGTCACCTGCGCTTGGCATATGCCTTTATCAAGAAAGCCGCCGCTTTTAGGTATTGCTTTAGCAAAGACCCATTTTTCTTCAGAGCTAATCGGTAAATCTAAAGAGTTTGTAATAAATATCCCTGACTGGGCTTTATTAAATAAGGTAATGTTTTGCGGTTCTGTTTCCGGGCGTAGTAGCGACAAATTTAAAGAAGCAAAATTAATTTCTCAAAAAGCTAATGTTTTAAAGCAGGCTGTAAAAGTTAAAGAATGTATTGGGTCTATAGAATGTTCTTTGTTGGAGACCAAAGAAGTAGGAGACCATTTTCTTTTTATCGGCGAAGCCGTCTACGCCGAAGCCGAAGATTCGTATTTTATTAATGATTTTTGGGACACAAGTAAAGTGGGTTTAATACTTCACCTTGGAGCAAATTTTTTCTTTAAATCTTCAAGCCATTCTGAGGTTAAAAAATGAACCCCGTTAAACCTTGGTATTATACCTGTGTGTTGCTAAGCAAAAAAACGGGTGAATTTTATACAGGCGCTACCGCTAATCTCAAAAAGAGAATGATAGAACACAATAATGGGTTAGTATACTCGACAAAATTTAAACGCCCTTTACAACTGGTTTATTTCGAAGCCTGCTTAGATAAAGATGACGCTTTTCGTAGAGAAAGGTATTTAAAAACGGGAATGGGTAAACGATATCTTAGGAATCGCCTGAGAGGAGGTCTAACGAGGTGAACGAAATTTTATACAGGCTGCCGCAGGCTTTTTTAAATAAGTTACAAGCGATATATCCATCGCACTATCAACAGATCCTCAATACTTTTCTTAATAAAAAACCTACAACTTTCCGCATCAATTATTTAAAGATAGACTTGGTGAATTTAAAAAAAGAGTTATTGAGGCAAGGGGTACGCTTTCAAGAACTTAATTTTCCCCAGGGTGCATTTATTTCAAAAACCCCTCTTAGGGAGCTACAGACTACAGAAATTTATAAAAACGGTTTAATTTATGTTCAGAATGTTTCGAGCATGCTTCCGGTAATTATGCTAGAGCCGCAGAATCAGGAAAAGATTCTTGATTTGTGCGCTGCTCCCGGTGCAAAAACAACTCAGATTGCTTCATTAGCTAAAAGCGCGGAGTTGGTAGCAATAGAGAAAATACGCACCCGCTACTATAAGCTACTTGCAAATTTAAAGATTCAGGGGGTACAAAATGCGCAGGTTCTTCTTATAGACGGTATCTGGGTGAGGAAAAAATTTCCCGAATATTTTGATAAAATCTTGGTGGATGCTCCATGCTCTGCGGAAGGCCGTTTCTTAATTCATAACCATAAAAGTTTCAAATACTGGAAGGAAAGGAAGGTAAAAGAAGTGGAGCATAAACAAAGAAAACTTCTGCATTCCGCTTTTTTTGCTTTAAAAGAGGGAGGAACGTTAGTATATTCTACTTGTACCTTCTCTCCGGAAGAAAACGAGGGAGTAATTGATTGGTTTATTAACAAGTTTAAAGATAAAGTAGAGATTGCGCCCATAAATATACCATTGCCGAATGTTTTCCAGGGTTTAGCCAGTTGGCAGGATAAACATTTTTCTTCTGCTTGCCGGCTAACGCGCAGAATCATCCCTAACGAATTCATGGAAGGATTCTTTATCGCAAAATTGAAAAAAATCTCCGTATAACTTATGTTATAAGCTACAAGATTAAAATCCCTGCCTGCCGGCAGGCAGGCTGCAGCCTAAAGCCTGTAGCTTGTCGCAGATATGCGCATACTCTTAATAAATCCTCCCATCCAAGACTTCTTTTTTACTCCCCAAAGAGCATACTCCCTAGGAACGCTTTATTTAGCAGCGGTTTTAGATCTGGAAGGCTTTGAGGTAAAGGTTTTAAATGCTTTAGAGGGAAACAAAAAAACAACCTTAAAAATACCGCAAGAATTCAGCTATTTAAAAAAGTATTATCAGCCCAATAAATCTCCATTTTGCTTATTTTCTAATTATTATCATTTCGGCTTAACTTATCCTGAGATAGAAACAGAGATAAAATCTTTTAAGCCGCAGGTTGTAGGAATTTCCTCAAATTTTTCTGCCTATTTTGATTGTGCGTATAAAGTTGCGCAAGTTGCAAAAAACATAGATAAAAGGATTATCGTTGTCTTAGGTGGAAGATTCCCGACTGTTCTTCCGGAATTTGTCTTAAACCACAAGCCTATTGATTTTATCATTAGAGGAGAAGCAGAGCTAAGCTTATTAAGGTTATGCGACAATATTTCAAAAGCCAAAATCCATAGAATAGACGGATTGTGTTGGAAAACAAAGAATAAACGGCATATATCTTCAAAAATTTCTTTGGTGGAAAATCTAGATTCGCTTCCTTTTCCTAAAAGGGAATTAATTAATTCCAGTAATTACAGGTTTAAAGGTTTAATCAGCACCTCGCTTATTAGCTCACGAGGTTGTAGTTTTGGCTGTAAATTTTGCGCTATAGGCGAAAAATTTCGTAGCCGCAGCGCCAAAAATATTTTTCAAGAGATAGAACATTGCTTTACTCTTGGCATAAGGCACTTTAATTTCGAAGATGATAACATAAACCTAAATCCGGAGTTTGAAAGAATTTTAGATTTACTTATCGCCAATTTCGCAGGGAAAATAAAGGTTTCCTTTATGAATGGGCTTCTGGCACTGGGGTTGAGTAGGCGCCTTTGCGCGAAGCTTGTTAAGGCAGGCCTTACCCATATTGATTTGTCATTGGTGAGCACAAAACTAGCCTTAGTAAGGCAGACGAAAAGGCAAGAAGAAACCAAAAAAATATTTTCTCTTGCCAAGTATTTGACAAAATACAATATAGCCACCACCGTACATTTTATCGTAGCGCTTCCTTATCAAAGTTTTACTGACTGCCTTAGCGATTTAAAGCTTTTGGCGAAAAAAAGTTTATTTTTGGGCCAAAGTATATTTTATCCGGTAATAGAAAGCGGATTTTTTAGGGAATTAAAAGAAAAGTTCTCCGTAAAAGTGGACGATTATGCGTTTTTTAGAAGTAGCTGCGCTTATTTTGATAAGTTTATGAGCCGCGATAAGATATTCTTTGTTTTTTATCTATCCCGCGTTATAAACTTTATAAAAGAACTCATTGATATGTTTTCTCTAAAAAACAGTAATTTTCATTCATTCTTGAAAGAACGAGAAGAAAAGTTCAATATTATCGATAACATTTTAGTTTCTACTAAAAAAATAGACAGGTTGTCTTTGGGAATCATTCTCTTAAACAGGCTATTCAAGGAAAATAAGATTTTTAGAGTCCAGGAACAAAAGAAAGATAGCGGATTCCATTACTTTTTTCAAGAAGAAGGTTTTATAGGAGAAAAATCTTTAAGGAGATTGATTCATGCGCTTACCGTAAAAGGGTTATTTTCCAAAGCCAGTATAAAAATAAAAAGGGCACATTATTAATGTGCCCTTTTTATATACAAGCTCAGTTAAATTAAAGTATCGATTTTAACTCTTTGGAGGCCTTGAAAGCCACTTTTCTTTTTGCTGGAATCTGAATCGTCTCGCCGGTCTTTGGATTTCTTCCTTGCCTTGCTTTTGTTTGTTTTACCTTAAATGTACCAAAGCCGGAGATAGCTACGGGATCTTGTTTTTTGAGAGAAGCTTTGATTGCATCGAAAATTCCTTCCACGGCATCCTGGGCCTCTTTCTTGGTGCAAGTGTTCTTTGCGACTGCCTCGATCAAATCTGCCTTATTCATCTATCACACCTCCTTTGTCTGAAAATGTTAATATTCTCAACCACTTTCAATATTTTATAGCCTAAGATTTTATTGTCAAGAGATTTTAAAAGGCTATAATATTAACTATGATTATTACCAAAAAAGAGTTTAATTACATATTGGCACACAAAAAAGAGAGTGATTTTGCTTTAAGAGTAGACTTTGGCTTAAGAGAAATTAGAGTAAATGTCAATAATGACGAGGCTTTTTTTGAAAACGGTTGTATTCTAAGCTTAAAAGAAAAGCTAAGAGACAATTTCTGCTATTTTTTGGATAAAGAAGGGCTTAAGCCAATTGCTTTTTTTTCAGAAAATACCAATAGATTCTACAAATTAACCTCTACTTTTGATTGGCCTACCATATCTATTAGTTCAGTTCCTATGCATCAATTGAGTTCTCCTTGTCAAGATACGCAGAATAAAATAGAGCTACTCAAGCCTTACGGGGTGGTTCTTGATACCTGTATGGGTTTGGGCTACACGGCAATTTTAGCCGCCAAAACAGCTAATAAAGTAATTACTTTCGAAAGAGATGAGAATGTTAGTTTTTTAGCTAAAATTAATCCTTTATCTCAAGGTTTATTTTTAGCGAAAACCATTGAAATACGGCAGGTAGATGTTTCCTTGGGAATTAAACAATTCAAAGATGCATATTTTGACTGCATAATTCATGATCCACCAACCTTTACGCTTTCCCCAGAGCTTTACGCCCTTAGTTTTTACGGTGAGCTTTACCGTGTACTTAAAGAGAGAGGTAAGTTATTTCATTATACGCCTTTATATAAAGTTAGCCATGGATTTGATTTTCCCTCAAAAATCAAGGAAAAACTCCAGAAAACAGGCTTTAAGGTCGTTAGCTTTTCTCTCAAAAAAGGGGGAGTTCTGTGCCGAAAATAGATTTAGAGAAGGAAAGAAAAAGGCTTGATAGGGAAATAACTTTTTTTCATTTTAAAAGAGCCAAACAACGCGCCTCTAGATGCCTTGATTTAGCAATAAAAACAGGAGATAACTTCTTTTTCTTTTATTTCTTAGCGCAACGTTATATCCTAAGAGAAGATTTTCACAGTGCCATAAAATACCTTGATTATTGCTTAAGGATAAGGGGAAAAGATGGTTGTGCCTACAATGATAAAGCACTTTGTTTAGCTGAATTAGGTAAACATAAAGAAGCTTTAGTTTGTTTTGACGAAGGGATAAGAAGAGATAGAGATTGCGCCTCGTTATACCACAATAAAGGCTGGTTGTTGCATTCTTTAGAAAAATTCACTCAAGCTTTGCTTTATTTTAAAAAAGCTCTAGAAATAGAGCCGGATAGGGTGGAATCGCTTTTTAGCCTTGCCGATACTTACACTTATTTAGGCGAGAGCATGAAAGCTAAAGAGTATTTTCAAAAAGCCATTTTTCAAATTAGAGGTAAATGTGCTTATATTTATAAACAGATTTTAAAAAGGCTAAAAAATATAAAATAATATTTTAAAAATAGTTTCTATATAGACTAGTGTTTGGCATTAGTAGAGAATAATTTTTGCGCTATTTAGTTGATAGATTCAAAAAAAGAAATTTTAAATTGTGGTATTAGAAAACTCTGGCAGGAGCGTCTTTACATTAAATTTTTTAATAAATCGGTAAGTAATAAAATAAAATAATAATTTCTCTCTTTGCATGGTATCTATTAGAAGATGAATACTTAGACTAAATGCCAGCATTAATAGCGCTTTAGATTGCAATATATAGCCTAAAAACAAAATCACCAGAGTTAATTCCCAAGAATGTAGAGGTAAATAAACCTTTTCTGAGTAGAGATAGGCACTATCTAAAAATTTTTTCATATCGAATTTTTTGAAAAATAAGAAATAGTCAATAAAATGGTCCAAATCTATGAAGATACCACCCACAATAAAAATAGCAGCAAAAGCTAAATTATTTGATTTTAAATAGATTGTTAGGGCTATGGCAGTGGTGGTTAGAGAGTGAATGAATATGTCTAATATAGTCTTTTGAAGTTTGTGATTGGTAATTACACCCATTATCTATTGTATTAATTTAACAAAATTATTTCAATATCTCTTCGAGTAAGTTTTTAACCCCTTCTAGATTAGAGAAAAATACCGGTTTAATTTTATAATTTGGTTTCTGCAATGTTCCGTCCAACTCAATTGCCAAACTATTTTTCCCCAAAATATTAGTTATGGTTTTCTTCAGGCTTTCGGATGAAGAGACCAAATTAGGATTAAATTCCGAAATAAGTATGAAGTTCATATCACCTTTTAAAGAGATTCTTCCTTTTCCGCGCAAAGCCATTTTATAAGATTTTAGTTCGATATTTTCAAAAACAACATTTTCTCCTTTAAAAATCAGGTCACTATAGCCTTCTTCAAAAACTATTGTGTTAAACTCAGGAATAAAAAGGAATTGCCCCAGCCCTTTAAGGAAATTTATCTCCCAGATATTGCCTTCTTTAATTGAGATTTTTCCTCCCCCATTTAATTTATTCCACTGCGATAAGCTGTCGTTTTCTAAGCTAGTCTCTAAAGACAGTATGCCAGCCAAATTAGTATCTTTTAGTTTCAAATCTTTTTTAAGCTCAGCAAGATCAAGGTCGTTGATAAGGATATTTAAGATAGCTTTATCATTTAAATAATCCATTTTTATGCGAAGTTCAGCTTTGCCATCTGCAATACTGGCAAGCAAAGGGCTCACTATTAACTCATTTTTGTCTCTATACAGCTCAATTTTAATTTCTTTAGCTGTAATGCCACAAACCTTTATCTTGTCGCTTAAGCCAGCGAATTTAATTTCCCACTCAGCTAAATTTTGCCCGCCGTTTATGGTAAATTTACCAGTCAAGACGCCTTCAGGCCCTATCTTTTCTAATAGCGGGTATTTTAGGTTGAATAGTTTCAACACTGTTTTGATATCTTTAAGGTCTATATAGCCAATACCTTGCAGCGTTGCCAAGGGCTTTTCCTTAATAGTAATAGTCCCTTGCGAAGCAACTTTTGAATCCGCAATTTTTAGAATTAAATTCTCTATATCAATAGTATCTTTATTATATTTTGACTTCAAATCTACGCTTAATAAGTCACTTTCAGCATTCAGCGTTATAGCGGGCAAGGAAAAGTTTTCTAAATCGCCTTTTAGCTTCACGGGGATATTCTTATAAACAAGAGAGCATTTTGTCAGAACCAACTTATCTTTTTTTAAAAAGCCATCCGCATAAATATTCGATAATTCTTTAAATTGTGCATTTTTTATCTGGTAGTCTAGGTAATAGTCAAAGGTATTCTGTCTTAGATTACCTTTTAGGATGGCGTTTAACGTTATATCTCCCTTCTCATTGTAATCAAAGGAAAATTGCTTTATGGTTTTTCCGGCAGCGATAAACTGGGAGATTAGAGAACCAGTCATCACTTCGCAATAGAATTGTAAACTATTTAAATCTAGTTCTCCTTTCGCTTGTAGATGAATTGCTCCGGTAGTCGTAGCAATTGGAAAATCCGCCGCTATATAGCTGCATTCAAACTTACTATTATCCAAGCTAAAATTAGCATTAATATTATTGAGTGTATTAATGGTTGGAATATCATTAATTTCTCCCTGCAATAAACTTCCGCCGATATGACAGGTAAAATTGTTGCCTTCAATTTTTAATTCGGTATCCAAGTTAAGATTACCTCTGAGTTTTACTGCATCGCCATCACACTTACTTTTTAAATTACCAATAGTATATGAAACTATAGCATCCTGTATTTTTGCGTTTCCTTTTATAAGATAAACATCTTTTCCGTCCACTACTAGTTGCGCTTTTTTAATTGAACCGTTTTCAAAGCTAAAATCCTTAAAATAGGGATTAAAGTCAGCCAAAGTTATTTTTTGCAACAAACAGGATGCTTTTAGTTGGTTTACGTCTATAAAGTAACTTCCCTTTAAGGAGGCTTTGTCTTCCCAACTGAGCATAAATTTTATTTCCGGAAAAGTTTTAAGATCGGCGTAGGCAAAAATATTAGTAAACTTTTTTCTAAAGTTAAATAATTTATCTTCGAAATCAAAATTTAATTGTCTTACGGTAATATCTTTAATAAAAAATAAAGGTTCTTTATGGGCAGACTTCTTGGCGGTTACAGGTGCGGGGTTGGCTATTTCTTCTTTTTGAGCTAAAGCAGACGGTTCTTTCGGTGCTGCTGTTTTAATTTGGGGGAGTTTAATTTCTCCGTTTTCTTTTCTTTCAAGATTTAGAGTGCCACCGTCTATTTTTAAGGAAAAGATTAATTTCTTCTGCGTAAGCAAAGCCGTATAAAACGGAACTGCCCGAATTTTGCTTATTTTTGCATAAGGTATTTTTTCATCTTTATGGTAAATTGACACACCATTAAATGATATCCCACGCAGTATGTTTATTTTAATTTGGTTAATTTCAATTTTATTATTAAGGTTCTCATCGGCAAATTTTTCAGCCGCTGCCTTTATTTTCTGCGGAAGGAAAAAGTTTAGCAGGTAATTTGCGGCAAAATATAACAGGATAATTATTATCAAGGCTATGATGAGCTTATTGATTATTTTATACATAATTAAAGTAGTGAGTAGCCCGTCACATTAATATTTTTACCAGGCGGGCCCGCCTCCGGCGGAAAAGTAGTAAGTAGCGAGAAATTAATGAAGCCTTCCATAGCTCCTCGGGCTAACCCTTCGACTTCGCTCAGGACACGAGCCTGAGGTTTCAGCATGGCTAATACCAAGCGGCGCACTATATAATCCGCGGCATGAATGCCACGGATTTTTGAGCACCTTAATACGATAATAAGCGAAATCCCGACATCATCGGGAAGCGCCGTGAATGTATAAACCTATTTAACCGAGATTATACATTAGGTTGCCCTTGTAATCGTGAAGCTATCGTTATGCAATGAGTTATCACACATTACCTGCGTAAGAAAAAGTTACAAAGCTTTTTATGGTAGAGAGTAGCTTTTGCTAACGCAAAAGATGGGTTTAATGCAAAGCTATCGTTATGGTAATTTCTTTTTTATTTATTCTTTTGATAATTTCTTTTTTTACAAGATAAGCATTATTTTGTTTAGTAATTTCTTTACTTTCTATATGGAGCTTTTTTATCTGGTAAGGAGTGCTTTTATTGGTTTCTTTTACAAAATAAAGCTTTATCAACTTGTTTTGGTAATTGAATTTTATCTCTATGGTTTGTTTAAAAAAGTTATGCGCCAGTAGTTTAGGTTCAATATAAAGATTTCCTAAGATGAATTTTATTCCCAAGATTTGTTCTAACAAGGTATAAGTGTACCAACTCGCTGAGCCAGTAAGGTAAAGATAAAGACCTCGGCCTTCGTTATTAAAATATTCAGGTATTCCAGGGTATATTTTTGCGCACGAATCAGTTGCCATCTTGTATATAGAATTCATCGCCTCAAAACCCTCTTTTATAAAACCTCTTTTATATAAAGAATAAGCAAGCATTACTACCATATGGTTAAAAAAAGCGCCGTTTTCTTTATCGCCATAAGAGAATCCAAAAGCCCTTCCTAATTCTAAATATATAGAGCCAAAATCTGTATTTAGACGAAACCCGCCAAACCGTTTATCTTTTAAATATTTACTTATAGATAGCCATATTTTTTTAATTTGCGTATCCGTTGCTACATCGCTCATTATGGCAAATACTTGTGAGGGAAGAAGCATCTTTATTCTTCCTTCTGTTTTTCCCTCAACGCGCCTAGTCATATTATCGTAATAACCATTGAAGAAACCCTGCTTAAGCCACTCTTTTTTGCTTAGCCATGCGGATAGATGCGTAGATTTTTCTTTTAGATCAAAGATTAAATCATCAATTTCAACCTTTACTTTTTCACCACCTATGTTTTTCGTTTTTTCAAAGTATTCCTGCAATCTTTTTTGTTTTTCTCTAAAGTTGTCATAATTAAGAGGCTCGTTTAACTTATCTAAAAGAATAGTTAATTCTTTTAGAAGAAATATATTTTTATTGCGCTTTTTAAGTGCTTCTAAGAAAAAGCATAGATCTTTCAGGTTATACGCGTACATAAAACTGAAAGTTACGCTTTCTCCTTTATCCGAGGCCATATCTAGGCCGTCATTCCAGTCGGCATTTTCAAGTTTGATTATATTGTGGTTCCCTACATTAAAGAACTGAATAAGATTTTGTATGAGGACATGTTCAAGGATGCTGCCTTTGTAGATATTATTATTTTTTGTATGTAAAAAATAATCACTTTGGAAAAATTCTTTATCGGTTTCTTTTGCGCGTTTAACTTGATGATCTTTAAAGTATACAATTTCTTTTAAAAGTATTTCCAAATCTGCGCTTTTATGTATATATGCCCGTAGCGCCAGATATGGCCATACTCCATGGTCCATCCAGACGCGGCTTATTTTATTTCTGTCGGCTATAAAATTACCATCTTTGGCGATTATCGTGGCGTTAGAGCCGTCCATCCTTACACCTGCAAAGCTTTTTAAAATCAATTCTTTTGCTTTGTTCGGTTCTGTAGTCAGCAGGGTAAGCGCATCCTGCCATAGGTCTCTCCAGCCCCGCCCGCCTTTTCCGTAGTCAAAATGAGGTAGGAATGAACAACCAAAGAGTTTACGTAGCGTTGGTTGAAGCCTCACCCAAAGAAGCCAGTTATTAAAATCTCTATTTTTAAAATCAAAATCTAAGCCTGAAAGATAATCCAACCAATATTTTTTAGTTTCCTCAAAGCTTTTTTTGACTTTTTTTAGAGAATTTAATTTATAAAAGGTATTTTTTATTTTTTGTTTGTTATCGTCGATGCCTAAAATGAGTAAATAATGTGTTTCTTCAAAAGGTTTTAATTTCTTGTCAGCAAACCTAAATGCTGCACAGGATTCTTTTCCGTCAAATTCAGGCACTTTCTTGGTGGCGGGTTTTTTATTTTTCATAATTGCATCCGGTGATATTAAATCGCCTTCGCCACAAAAATAATCGAGCGTGGGAAATTGCCCTACCGGAGGTTTTGTTTTGTTTTCATAACCCAGCACAAAATATATCATTTTGTTTTCTTTATGGCCTTGTTCGTCAAAAACCATTGTCGGCTTAAGAAGTATTCCATATTTGTTTAAATCAATATGATTGAGTAATGAGCTGACGTGGCGGTGATCTCTTAAGTTCTTTTCTGCTCTTGCGTATAAAGGCATCAAGGAGGTAGGAGTGATTTTTATTTCCTTATTGCTTTTATTTTTAACTTTTATCCACATTATTTCAACCGAAAGGTTGTAGGGAATAAAGTTTATTATTTCGATATCTAGTAAACCGGCGTTTTTTATTACTTTTTGGTAGAGAAAACCGCACTCTAGGCTGTCGTTATAAGGATAAGAAAGTCTTGTAGTTTCCTTATCTACTTTAATAAAAAAGTCTCGGCGGCAAAGAAGATTGCTTCTTATGTCTTCAATGCTTGCGGGAACAGTAAGGAAGTGGTCGCTGTCTTTTTTTATGTCACCAGCTAAATTTGGGCTGATAGAGCTTAAAAGAGAGCCATCTTTATTTGTAAGAGGAAAATAAAGGCTATACTTCTGGGAATTTTCTACAGTGAACGTGCCTTTGTCGTCGATAAACTTGTAAATCATTTTATTTTCCATATTAATAAATAAATACAGATTACACGCCTGCCTGCCCAACAGGGCGTCCTGCTGGACTGCCGTGTAGCCTGCCTATCGGTAGACAGGGCAGGGATTTTAGTAATGATTACGCAGATTATTTAATCGGTGTAATCCCTGCCTTGCCGGCAGGCAGGTATGTTCAATCTGTGTAATCACTATAATATAAATCATTTGAGTTTATTAGAGATATTTTCTAAAGCTTGCGGCGGAGTAGAGGCGCCGCCGATGATTCCTATAGATGAGTATTTAGATAATTTCCTTTTATTTATTTTATCCGAAGCTATCCAAAACGTATGTTTATTTATATTTTTAGCAACTTGATACAGCCTTTTCGTATTGGCGCTATTTTTAGAGCCTACAATTATAACGGCACCGCAAGTATGTGCCAATTTTTCTATTTCTTTTTGGCGTAGCCGCGTTGGCTGACATATTGTGTTTATGAATAACATCTCTTCTGCAAATTTTACCAATTCCGCAATAACTTCAGAAACATTATTGATATTTTGTGTAGATTGGCACACTATGCCCACTTTTTTTCCTATTTTGCCTCTTAATCTTCGAATATCTTTTTTATTTTCTAAAACTAAACCTTCCTTTACATTACCTAATATTCCGACAGTTTCTTCATGGCTTCTATCGCCAACGATAATTACTTGGTATCCTTTATCTTCAATTTCTTTTGCTTTTTTGTGTATATCTTTTACCATGGGGCAAGTGCTGTCTACTATTTTTAGTTTTTTAAACTCTGCCTGCTTGTATGTTTTTGAAGGCTCTCCGTGTGCTTTGATGATGAGGGTAGTATTTATCGGTATATCGGTGATAGAATTTATTCTTTTTATGCCTTTTCCCGCCATTTCTTTACAAACCGTTTCATTGTGGACAAGGTTGCCTTTTATATAAACATTTTCATAGCTATTTACTGTTTCTTTGGCTATCTGTATTGCCCTTTTCACCCCGAAACAGAATCCGCAGTGCTGAGCCATATGTATTTTCATAGGAATATATTCTACAATAAAATCCTCATTTGGCTATTATTTTTTCAAAAGAAGCCCAGACTTACGGCAGCGTAATCGCGAACGTAAGTCTGTTGGCTGAATTTGACCCCACACCCAGTTTTGAAACAACACTTTGTGATAAAGATAAAGGATGAATTTTCACTTCACGCCTACATCTTTTATTCCACACCATTTACAAAACTGGGTGTGGGGTAAATTCGCAGACGCCCTTACGGGCTACGACTTATGGGGCGATAGCGACATAAGTCGTCTGCTCATTGAATTTTTTTAAACAGCTGTTATAATTTAAGGGTGATGAAAAAAGCCATTTTCTTTTTTTTGCTACTGGCTGCGCCGCTTTCAACCTATTGTGTAGATAAACCTGCCATAACCTTATTTCATTCAGATCGTTGTAAGAAATGCCTTAAATTAAAAGAAGAGTTTCTGCCTGCCGTAAAAGAAAAATATAAGGATAAAGTAGAATGGAAAGATCTAAATATAGACAATAATCAAAAGAATTTAATTTTGCTGCTGTCTCTTAGCGCAAAGTTAAGAAATAAAACCGCTTTTGTTCCGGCTGTTTGGGCCGGCGATAGCCTACTTGTGGGGGTAGAAGAGATAGAAAAAGGAATAGGTAAAGCCATAGAAGATGTTTTGAGAAAGAAATCTTCGCTTTTTGATTTTTCCAAAATAGACTTACTCAGCGTGTTTAAAAAAATTTCTGTATTCACTGTAATAGGAGCAGGGTTAATTGATGGAATTAATCCATGCGCTTTTGCCGTCATCATATTTTTCGTTTCTTTTTTAGCGGTTTACGGCTATAGAAAAAGAGAAATTATTTGGGTTGGTTCTTCGTATTGCCTGGCGGTATTTATTACTTATTTACTTCTTGGGTTAGGTTTTTTTAAGTTTCTTTACTCCTTATCTAATTTCTACCTTCTTATAAAAGTTTTCTATTACTTTATCGCGGCTTTTTGTTTTTGTCTTTCAGGTTTAGCCCTATACGACTATTTTAAGTTTAAAAAGACCGGCGGGACAGAAGAGCTAGTTTTGCAATTACCGAAATTTTTAAAAAAGAGGATAAATATTGTTATAGGCTCACGTTTAAGAGAAAAAAAAGACGAAGCTATTATAAACTTGGTTATTAGTTCCTTTGTGGTTGGTTTTCTTGTATCGTTACTTGAGGCAGCCTGCACTGGGCAGGTTTATATACCTACAATAGTTTTTATACTCAAGAATACAAATTTAAGGTTAAAGGCAATAAGCTACCTTTTGCTTTATAATTTAATGTTTGTTCTTCCTTTGATTATTATTTTTATTCTTTCTTTGTTAGGTTTTAGCTCCCAAAAGTTTAATAACTTTTTAAAAGAAAATATGGCTAGGATAAAATTTTTAATGTTTTTGCTTTTTCTTTTATTAGGGCTGGTAATAATATGGCTAAGTTAGTTTTGATTTTTTTTCTTTTAGCTTCTCTTTGGGCTTACGCCGATGATAATAATAGATTGCTCGAGTATAATTTAGGAGAAATTTCCGTTAAGAAGGTAGCAATCCAGAAATACGAGTTTAAAGAAGAAATTAAAAGCGCCATAAGTTTATGTGAATGCATGAAGGTAAATGTGTATAAAAAAGAAGCGCCCAAGGCAGAACCTTTATATATTGTAAATATAGAGTTTGACCCTAAGGATTACGAGGGGCAAGTCACCCAAGATATCATGCTTTTGGATAAAAACGATAACCTCATCACCTTAAGAATAAAAGCGTTCGTTCGATAGGCGTCTTTTTAACATCAAATATCAAAATTAAAATTTTTGATTTTTGCATTTTAATTTTTACATTAATATGCGACTTCCTTTTTTAATTTTTTCTGACAAAAGCGGAAAAATCTATAGCCATCCATTTTTAATGATGGCTGGTACAAGCCTAAATAATTTTAGCATACCCAAAGAAAACGAATTGCTTAAACTTCCTAGAGGCAGTAGCCTTTTTTATCTGCCACACAGAATTCCCATTGGTTTTAACCCTGATACCAAAAGTTTTGAACCTCTTTTTGAATTCAAAGGGAAAAAGGTCTTTAGCGTAGGAGCATTTTTGATTCCCGCTTATTTGAGGCTATATAATCCCGCATATTCAATAAAGCAGAAAACCACCCTGCCGCTTTGGGCATATAGCGCTTGCGGATTTTATAGAGGAAATTTCTACGTTGCTGGCCTAAGGGTTGATTCTAGAGTACGCCAGAGCCCGCGTTTCTACGACAATAGTTTGGTTAGGCATAAAGTAAAAGAATTTTCTAGGCTTTATCCTCAAAACAGGCTTTATGCGCATTTGGCAAACTGCGCGCTTAATTATAACTGCTTGGCAGCAAAAAATCTTTTTTTAGAAAGATGGGAAGCGCCGCTACCCACTTCGCGTTTTTGTAATGCGCGCTGTATCGGCTGTCTTTCGCATCAGGAATCGGATTGCCTTTCTTCTCATCAGCGTATTAATTTTAGGCCTACGCCAGAGGAGATTGTCCAAGTTATACTGCATCATTTTCAAAACGCTAAAGAGGCAATTACAAGTTTTGGCCAGGGCTGTGAAGGCGAACCTCTTTTAGAAGAAGGTGTTATTACGGAGGCGATATCTAAGGTAAGAGAAAAGACCGCGAGGGGAACCATAAATATGAATACCAATGCAAGCATTCCACAAAGAATAGAACTCTTATGCAAGGCTGGTATTGATTCTTTTCGGGTTAGCCTGAATAGCCCGCAAGAGAAGTTTTATAATCTTTATTTTAAGCCGCGCGGTTATAGGTTTGCCGACGTATTAAAATCTATAGCAATTGCTAAAAAACATAATAAGTTTGTTTCCATAAACCTTTTTGTATTTCCGGGCTTTTCTGATTCACAAGAGGAAATAGGCGCATTAATTAAATTCATAAAAAATACCGGAATTGACATGATTCAGTGGCGTAACTTAAATATTGATCCGGATTATTATCTTAGGATTCTGCCTTATAAAAAGTTAAAGCCGCAAGGAATCCTGCTGCTTTTAAAAACCATAAAAAAGCAATTTCCATATTTAAAAATGGGCTATTTTAACCTGCCAAAAGAACAGTTTAAAAGCTTTAAAAATGTGATAGAATAATTTAACGCAGATACACGCAAAATACAACGCAGATATTCGCAAATGAATCTATCTGCGTGAATCCGCGTTTCTGCGCGTTAATCTGCGTTATAAGAAGGAGAAAAATATGGTTACGCAAAAAGTCGAACTCAATATTCCCGGAACGTTTAAAGGAGAACCTCTTTTTTATCACATTATTAAGAATTTTGATGTCATCCCGCGCATTCTAGAGGCATCTTTTTCTACAGAAATGGGTTGGGCAATTGTCGAGTTTGAGGGAAAAGAAAAAGAATTAAAGCGAATGTTTGAGTTTCTTAAGGAAAAAGGTGTTGAAATTACCCTCTATTAGAGAAAAGATTCTCGCTATCATTGTTATTATTTTAACCTCGCCAAAAATTTCCGATAATGTCGGTTTGATTTCTTATGGTTTAAAAAATACTTCTTTTGATTATTTAGAAAAATACTTATCTTTACGCATTGATAAGAAAAAATTAGCACCTACCATGCGTTCACTGGAAAGAATGTTCTTGAGAACGTACCTTACAAGAAACGAAGTCGCATTACTAAAAAGCCTGATATTAAACCCAAATTTTTCTAATGAAAAATTTGCCCGGAGGGAAGCCCTTTCAAAAGAAAGGGCTGGGTTAACCCCGCCCCAATTTTATTGAGTGGTGTGGCATTGAATGAAACCATTGATTTTATTGACTAAATCTATGGTTAAGCAGTAACCCCTTATTTATAAAATTGGGGCGGCCAGCCTTAATATCTATATTAAGGCAGGCAAAATTTGGGTTAAAAAATATAAATTAAGTTTAGTGGCTAAAAATTTTTATATGAAAAAGAATATATTTATCGTATTTTTAGCGACAGCCCTGGCTGTTATTTTCTGTAGTTTTTGTCTTAATGCCTTTTGCGGTGATAAAGTTACGCCTCATCCGGCGCGGTATTGGCAGAAGATAAAAGATAAAATTGTGCAATGCCTTTTATGCCCGCGTAAATGCGTCCTTAGTGTAGGCCAGCGCGGCGTATGCACTGTGCGTATCAATAAAGACGGCGAGCTTTTTTCTCTTGGCTATGGCAATCCCGTGGCAATGCATATTGATCCCATAGAGAAAAAGCCATTCTTTCATGTACTGCCCGGAGAAACTGCCTTTTCAATTGCTGTGGCAGGTTGCAATATGCGCTGTCTATTCTGCCAAAATTGGCAAATATCACAGGCTAAACCGGATGAGACAGATAATTATCAAATGTCACCGCAGGATATTGTGAGCGAAACATTAAAGTATAATAGCCCATTTATAGTTTATACTTATACCGAACCCACAGTTTTTTACGAATATATGCTGGATATTTCAAAATTAGCCAAAGAAAAGGGTCTAAGAAACGGAATGCATACCTGTGGCTACATTAATCCGGAGCCGCTTAAGGAATTATTAAAATATATGGATGCGGTTAATGTGGATTTAAAAAGTTTTAATCCGGAATTTTACCGCAGAATGGGAGCACTGGCAGAATTGGAGCCTGTTTTAACAACCATAAAAACCATAAAACAACAAGGCGTATGGCTTGAGCTGACTACTCTCATAATTCCTAACGAGAATGACAGCCCCCAAGAACTTAAAAAAATGTGCGTTTGGATTAAGGAAAATCTTGGCGCTGAGGTACCCTTACATTTTAGCCGGTTTGTGCCGCAATTTAAATTGGCGAATTTGCCGCCTACGCCAATCAGTAAGTTGGATGAAGCATATAAAATTGCTAAAGATGTAGGGCTAAAGTATGTATATATAGGTAATGTTCCTGGCCATCCCCAGGAAGATACTTATTGCCCCAGCTGTAAAAAGTTACTAATCGATAGAATCGGCTACGATATCCTCGAAAATAACCTCAAAGAAGGTAAATGTAAGTTCTGCGGCTATAAAATCGCCGGAATATGGAAGTAAGCGCACAGCGCATAGCGTTTAAGTCTATAAGAGATGAATCAACCAGTCTCCGCGGCAAGTGAGCGGAGTATGTTCTATACTAATATTATCACTGGTTCATTCATTGCCTTAGAATGAGGTCAACTACGTTTACGAGTTCGGCTTCATCCCCGTGGCAAGCCACGGGGTATTCGCCGAGAGAGAATAAAGCAAGATTAGAGATTTGAGGAAATGCAATAACTATACTATAATTGATGATTTTTGATTCAACGTTTAGCGCTTTGCGTTTAGTTTAATATGTCAGCCAACCTCATTACATCCCTACAGCTTTTTTCTATCGGTTTTAGTTTTGGCATTGCCGGCCCCTGTCTTTTTAGCTGCACGCCGATTATTATAACTTATCTTTGTGCCACAAAGAAAAAATGGTTCGCTACCTTTACGGATATTTGTATTTTTTTATTGGGCAGGTTTATGGCATATTTGGTTTTAGGTTTTTTAACCGGATTGTCCGCAGGTTTATTGAAGCAGTTCATTGACTCGAGGTTTACGCAATTTTTACGTTTCTCTGGCGGTGTTATCACGATACTTTTAGGGATATCTCTTTTCTTTCTTAAAGAGCAAAACAGCTTTTGGTGTAAACTTAGTCAAACAAAAACTACGAGTCGTACCGGTTTATTTATATTAGGTTTTATCATAGGGGTAAGCCCTTGTTTACCGTTAGTAACACTTTTAACCGAAATAGCTTTGATAGCAAAGACTGCCTTAGGCGGCGTTTGGTATGCTTTTTCTTTTGGCTGCGGAATATTTCTTTCAAGTTTTCTGGTTTTAGCAAGTTTAGGGGGTATATTTATATGGATTCCTAAAAAAATAGTAAAATCAAAAACAAGCGAAATTATTTTTAAGATAATCTGTTCAAGCCTGCTTATTATTTTTGGCATAAATATTATGATGAAAACCTCTCTCTTAGTAAAATGAAAAAAATAATAACATTCTCTTTTTTCCTTATAGGATTTATTGCCATGAGCGCGCAAATTATATTTGTGCGCGAACTGTTGATTGCTTTCTATGGCAATGAGTTATCTCTGGGCTTAATTTTTTCAGCTTGGCTCTTTTTTACAGCCGCAGGCAGCGCTTTTTTAGGCTCCTTCAGCGACAGGATTAAAAATAAGTTAAATATTTTTGCTTTTTGCCAGATTGTCGTCGGCATTCTTTTACTTTTTATTCCTTTAGAAATCCGCGCTATCAAGAGTATTTTTCAAGTAGCCACCGGCGAAATTATACCGCTGGAAGTTATTTTCATTTCCAGCATCATCGTTACTGCTCCATTTTGTGCATTGCTTGGTTTTATGTTTGCGCTTGCCTGCCGCATAAATACACAAAAGTTAGGCGATGCCGCAAAGGGTATTAGCAGTGTCTATATATTAGAAACAATAGGTTCAATCGCCGGTGGCGCAATTACCAGCGCTATATTGATAAATTTTTTAAATACCGTCCATATTGTTGGAGTGTTAGCTTTAATGAATGTTTTTGCCGCGCTTTTATTAGTATTTTTTTCTAAAGAAAAATATATCAAGAAGTTATTAACTATTTTGACGGCATTATTAATAGTGGTTTTAATTTCAGCTTACTTTTTAAAAGGATGGGACAAGTTTAATGACTACTCGCTGAAAATACAATGGAAGGGTTTTAATGTCATAGCTTGCGAAAACTCCATTTACGGAAATATTACTTTAGCTAGTAAAGACGAGGAGATTAGTTTTTTTAATAACGGGCTGTTACTTTATACTATTCCTGATAGGCAAACAGCCGAAGAGGCCGTACATTTTGCTCTGCTTGAGCATCAAGATCCAAAAGATGTGCTTTTAGTGGGTGCAGGCGTAGCCGGATTAGCCGAAGAACTTTTAAAATATCCTTCGGCAAAAGTGGACTACGTAGAGCTTGACCCTTTGATCATAAAGATGGCTGATAAATATTTACCGCAAGAAACGAACACTTATTTAAATGATACAAGGGTAACAATAAAAAATATAGACGGCAGGTTATTTGTTAAAAATACGCAGAAAAAATATGATTGCGTAATTATGTATTTAGGCGATCCTTTGATAGCGCAGCTAAATAGATATTATACTTTTGAATTTTTTAAAGAAATAAAAAATATTTTGAAAGACGGCGGAATATTTTCCTTTACGGTCAGTTCTTCGGAAAATTACCTAAATGCCGACCTAAAGAAAGCCTTACAGTCATTTTACGGGACACTAAAGAAAGTCTTTGCTGACGTGAAGGTTATACCGGGCGACACTGCTTGCTTTTTAGCTTCAAATAGGGTGGATTTGCTTACTTATGATTATAATATTCTAGCTAAAAGAGTAAGCGAAAGAAAACTGGACCTAAAGTATGTGCGTGAATATTATCTTTCTTCAAAATTATCCGCGCAAAGGGTGCAGTATCTTGAAGGCGTGCTTTCAAGAGAAAATAGAGCAGCTATCAATTACGACTTTCGCCCGATAAGCTATTTTTATGAAACGATTTTTCATTTAAGCCTTTTTAAAGACTCGCTCTTTGCCAAAATATTTAGGGCTGTAACTGTTAAGAAAGTTTGGATTGTTTTTAGCGTCTTTATTGCAGCAATTTTAATTTATTTTTTATTATTGAAGAACAGAAAAAATTTTCCAAATATTTTTATATTGGCGATAGGGGTAACCGGATTTAGCCAAATGGCATTTCAGATTATAATTTTGCTTTCATTCCAGATAATTTACGGTTATATGTTTTATAAGTTAGGGCTTATTTTAACTTTTTTTATGCTTGGGTTAGCGCTAGGAGCATTGTGGCTTAGTAAGCGTATCCCTAAACTAGAAAGAGATACAAATAATTTCATCTATGCGCAGTTAGCCGCTGTCATATACTCAGCTGTTTTGCCTTTATTCTTTTGGTGGCAAAAAGACCAGACAGTCGGTATGGCTTACAAGTTAGGGGCAGAAATATTTTTCCCTTTATTTTCTATGATAAGCGGTTTTATCGGCGGCTGGCAATTTTCTTTGGCGAATAAAATATGCCTAAAGGATAATCAAAAACCCGGCAGCATAGGGGGCCTTGTGTATGGCGTGGATTTATGTGGCGCATGCCTGGGAGCATTTTTGGTAAGCACTTTTTTAATTCCGGTTATCGGCATACCTAATAGCTGTCTGATGCTGGCAATAGCAAACTTTATGATTTTTAGCCTACTTTTATCCCGACACGATAAATCCTCCCCGACGTAACGTCGGGGAGAATGGAAGCGTTGTCGGCCTGCCTGCCGGCAGGCAGGGATTTTCCCGACGAGATAGTCGGGACAAGCTGCTCCGCGCGTAGCGGATACAGGAAACCGGAGACTTGCGCCCGCGGAGCTTCACTTTCAGATAAACTTAATGGCATTGTCAATTAATAACTTTTAAGGGAGGGGTATCTATGTTTGACTTCAGTAAATTAGGGGATATGGCGAAATTAGCGCAAGAAGCAAAAGAAATTCAGGCAAAACAGGAGTGTTTTCAAAAAGAACAGATAGAGTTAAGAAAGATATCCCGGCAGCTCGAAGAACTTATTGCACTTGCTAAAGAAAAATAACGAACCTGCCCAAAGGCAATTATTTTTTTCTTGACAAAGTTTTGCTATTTTGTATAATTACTACTAATTTAATAGAATTAGTAGTAATTAAAAACTGGTAATTTATATGAAAATTTCTACGCGCTCAAGGTATGGCTTAAGATTAATGCTGAATTTAGCATTAAATTATGGTAAAGGAACACTATTTTTAAGTACTGTTGCCGACAAGGAGAACATTTCAGAAAAATATCTTAGCCAAATTGTTATGCCTCTTAAGGTAAAGGGCCTAGTGAGTTCTACAAGAGGAGCCCACGGCGGCTATATGTTAGCCCGTGGCCCGGCTAAAATAACCGTTAAGGAAATCGTAGAGTCTTTAGAAGGAAATTTAAATATTGTGGAATGCCTAAGTGACCCGTCGGCATGTAAAAGAATAAGTTTTTGCGTTACGCGCAACGTCTGGTCTTTGCTCGAAGAGAAAATAGCTGGCACACTTAGTGGCATAACATTACAAGATTTAGTCAAAATGTGCCAAGACCAAGAAGAAAGAGTACCGGTATACAACATATGAACCCAATCTTTGCCTGCGCTCTGCGCGAGCAAAGAGCGCCGCAGGCGCATTCATTGGGTCCATCATTGGATTTGATTGTGGATATAAGCATTTCGCAATAGAGAAAACATTTTATTCTCTCTCGGCGAATACCCCGTGGCTTGCCACGGGGATGAAGCCGAAATCGTAAACGTAGTTGACCTCATTCCAAGGCAATGAATGAACCAGTGATAATATTAGTAGAGAACATACTCCGCGGCTTGCCGCGGAGACTGGTTGATTTCGTAGAAAGCTTTGTAGCTTTTTCTACCTTGTGAATGTATGATAACTTGTTATCTTATAAAATGTTATCAATTACTATAACAGCCTAATATAAAATCTCAGATGAAAGCCTTAGCTTTATATTCAGGAGGGTTGGATAGCACCTTAGCAATAAAAATAATTGCCCAGCAAGGCATAGAGGTAATTGCCGTGCACTTTCTCACCCCATTTTCAAAGGCTAAAAAAGAAGACATAGAGCGTTTGACTAAGAAGGTGAAGGAAGCATTAGGGGTAGAGCTTAAAGCAATTTATTTAGGCAGCGAATTTTTAGAAATTATAAAAAATCCTAAATTTGGATACGGCAAGAATTTAAACCCTTGTATAGATTGTAAAATTTTAATGCTGCGCCACACAAAGAAGTTAATGCAAGAGCTGGGCGCATCTTTTATAATTACCGGAGAAGTAATGGGCCAGCGGCCAAAATCACAACACAAAGATACCTTACGGGTAATAGAAAAACAAGCGGGGCTAGAGGGGTTACTTTTACGCCCACTCTCGGCGAAATTATTATTTGCTACAATTGCTGAAACTAACGGGTGGGTCAAAAGAGACCAATTGTTTGGTTTTAACGGCAGAAGCCGCTTGCCGCAGATGAAATTAGCTGAAAGCTTAGGAATAAAAGAATACGCTAATCCGGCAGGGGGCTGCCTTTTGACTATTTCTTCTTTTTGCGTAAGGGTAGAAGACTTGCTTATGTATAATGAATTGACTTGTGATAATGTAGCCTTGCTGCTTTTAGGAAGGCATTTTCGCTTGTCGTCCCTTTCTAAGTTAGTAGTGGGTAAAGATGAAAAACAGAACGCGCTACTTTTAGGTTTAGCGAAACCAGACGATATTATTTTTGAGCCAAAAGTATTGCCCGGGCCTACTGGTCTTGGCAGAGGAATATTTGATCAAGCGGCTAAACTGGCGGCAAGCCAAATAATCGCGCATTATACTTCTAGCGCAGCCAAAGAAGTAGAAATTGTGTTAAAGGTTTTTCCCCAACAAGAAGAGATTCTTTCTGTAGGTGGAATTAATGTAAATAGGCTTCGGGAATTAATGATTCAAGTTAAGGAGGAGGTGTATGAAAATAGCTGATAATATTACTCAGTTAATCGGCAACACTCCTTTAGTGCGTCTAAGTAAAATAGGCGTTGGTTTAGAGGCGCAACTTATTGGTAAGTTAGAGTTTTTTAACCCCTGTTCTAGCGTAAAGGATAGGATTGGGTTAGCAATGATTGAGGACGCTGAGCAGAAGGGTTTAGTGAAAAAGAGTACGGTAATTATCGAGCCTACCAGTGGTAACACCGGTATATCCTTAGCTTTCGTATGTGCGCAGAGAGGTTACCGTTTAATTCTTACTATGCCCGAGAGCATGTCTCTTGAGCGCAGAAAACTTTTGTCTTTGTTGGGGGCAGAACTTGTTTTGACCCCGCGCGAAGAAGGGATGACCGGAGCAGTGAAAAAAGCAGAAGAGTTAGTCAAAGAGACGCCAAATTCTTTTATGCCGCAGCAGTTTAAAAATCCGGCAAATCCGGAGATTCATCGAAAAACTACTGCCCAGGAACTTTGGCAGGATACCGACGGTAAAATTGATATTTTAGTCGCAGGCGTGGGTACTGGCGGTACTATTACCGGAGTAGCCGAGGTTATAAAAAAGAAAAAACCCGATTTTAAGGTAGTAGCGGTGGAACCGAAAAATTCCCCTGTGCTTAGTGGCGGTAAGCCCGGCTTACATAAAATTCAAGGCATAGGCGCAGGTTTTGTTCCGGATGTTTTAAGAAGAGATTTAGTCGATGAAGTAATTGCTGTCAGCGATGAAGAAGCGATAGCTATGGCAAAAAGGTTAGCTAAGGAAGAGGGAATATTGGCGGGGATTTCAAGCGGCGCAGCTGTATGCGCAGCCATAGAAGTAGCCAAGCGTAAAGAAAATATAAACAAGTTAATCGTGGTGGTTTTACCAGATACTGGAGAGAGATATCTTTCTATGGGATTTGCCGATTAAAAAGGGGGTGGAGGCAATGGCTAAAACGATAAAAGAAATTAATGAAAAAATAAAAAAAGGCGATGTAGTAGTGGTAACCGCCGAAGAAATGAAGGAGATTGTGCGCCAGAAAGGAGAAAAAAAGGCGGCACAAGAGGTAGATGTAGTTACCACTGCTACCTTTGGGCCGATGTGTTCTTCGGGAGCGTATTTAAATTTAGGCCATTCAAAACCAAGGATAAAAATCGGTGGTGGCAGAGCTTATTTAAACGACGTAGAAGTTTATACTGGTTTCGCTGCGGTTGATGTTTATGTCGGAGCAACCGCTTTGTCTGAAGATGACCCGCGTAACAAAGTTTATCCCGGAGAGTTTAAATACGGCGGCGGCCATGTGATTGAGGATTTAGTAAAGGGAAAAGACGTAAGGCTGCGCGCAACTGCTTATGGAACCGATTGCTATCCTCGTAAAAGTATAGAAACACTTATTAATATAAAAAATGTTAATGAAGCGGTTCTTTTTAACCCCAGAAACTGCTACCAAAATTATAACGTAGCAGTTAACCCTTCGGATAAAATCCTCTACACTTACCTTGGAATGCTTAGGCCGAATTTAGGCAATGCAAACTATTGCAGCGCCGGCCAACTATCGCCTTTGTTGAATGACCCTTACTATAAAACTATTGGCATAGGAACTAAGATATTCTTGGGAGGAGGAGTTGGTTTTGTCTCCTGGTGGGGAACACAGCATAATCCGGGCGTAAAGAGAGCTGAAAACGGCGTTCCCATGGCTCCGGCAGGAACCATTGCAGTAATCGGAGACCTAAAGCAAATGAGTGCGGATTGGCTAAAAGGCGCGAGTATGTTTGGTTACGGCGTGACTTTAACTGTGGGTATCGGTATACCCATACCGATATTAGATGAAGAAATAGCTCGCTACACTTCTGTAAGGGATGAGCAAATCATTACCCAAATTGTAGACTACAGTAAGGCATACCCCGAAAGAATGCCGGACATAATCGGCCGCGTCAACTATGCTGAGCTTAAATCAGGAAAGATAAAGGTTTCCGACAAAGAAGTGCCTACGGGAAATTTATCAAGCTACTTTAAGGCGCGGGAGATTACCGAAGTTTTGAAAGAGTGGATAAAAAAAGGTAAATTTTTACTAACTGAACCTGTGGCCTCATTGCCAGGTGCGGATTCAGGTTACGCATTTAAATCTCTGGAAATAAGAGAGATTAAGGGGGGTGAGTAAGATGTTTTCTCGCAAAATGGTGCTACATTTTCCGCCTCAGCTGGTAGATAAGCCCATCATTTACAGGTTAACCAAAGATTATAATTTGGAATTTAATATTCTAAAGGCATTGGTTACGCCGGATGAAGAAGGTTTGCTGATTTTGGAATTAAAAGGCGAAAAGAAAGACTATGACAATGCCTTAAAATATTTGAAGGAAGAAGGAGTAAAAACAGAGGCTCTGTCTAAAGATGTAGTGCGTAACGAAAGATGTATCCATTGTGATATATGTGTGCCGGTTTGCCCTGTTTCTGCTTTTGAAGTTGACAATAAAACCAGAGAAGTTATATTTAATAAAGAAAAATGTATCGGCTGTGAATTATGTATTAACATTTGCCCTTATAAGGCATTAGAAGTAAAGTTCTAAGAGGAGAAATTCACTTTCAGATGGGTTTACAAATATATAGTAATTGCCAAGAGTTCAATTGGCGCTCATTACAATGGGTATCACAGCGGTAAAGAAATTTTTCTTTGCTGCGATAACCCTTATTTTAACTTCGCCGTTCGCTCTTTCCTTTATTTTCGCGCAAGAAGTCAAGCTAGAGAAGATAGTCGTTGAAAAAAATAACGCCTCTAGCGTTATACAAAACGCCGATTATTTTACTAAAGAGGAAATTCAATCCTTTCCTTTTTCCTCCTGCGAAGAAATAGTTGATTATTCTTCCAGCGTCAACCTAAAAAAGCGTTCAAACTTCGGCATACAGCAGGATGTTTCTATACGCGGCTCTATTTTTGAGGATGCTAATATTAGCCTCGCAGGCGTAAAGATTAATGATCCGCAAACCGGACATTTTAGTTTAGAAATACCCTTAACCAGCGCAGACTTAGATGGTATCGAAATTCGTCAAAACACCCAGCGCATAAACTTTACTCCCAAGAAACCAGATGCGAAAGGTTTTCTTCTTAAAAATTCTTTTGGCCAATACGCGCTCTGGGAAAACCTTATGTCTATTAATTTTCCGCTTCTAGAGGCAAAGAACAGATTATCCATAGAGCATAAGATATCGAAAGGTTCTCGCCGGGATACAGATTTTGAAATTTATAATTTTTCTTACCATTATTTATGGGAGACTGAGGCTAGTGACACGGAGTTTTTATTCGGTTTAACCAAAAGGGACTTTGGCGCAGATAGTTTCTACTCTTCCCGTTTTACCCAAGAAGAAGAGCACACAGAGCAAAAATTTTTCCTGGGGCGTTTAGGCTTAAACGCCGATTTTTTTAAGCTAAATAACACGGTATATTTACGTAGGCATAGAGATAAATATATTCTAAACCGCGCCAACCCCTCGTTTTATACAAATTACCATACCACTTACGTTTACGGCTTAAAACAGGAATTCGACTTTTATAATGACTTATTTGCAGCTTTAAATATAGAGCAGGAAAAAATAGACAGCACTAATTTAAGTAAGCACTACCGTTTAAGAAAAGGCTTATCCTTGGGGTTAAAAGAGAAAGAATTTGGCAAATTTATTTTTGGCTTATCCGCGGGTACTGATTATTATGATAAATGGGAATATTTAGAAAACGGGCATTTAGGCGCAGGTTATTTTTTAAATGATAATTTAAAACTACGATTTTCTTTTGACCATATTTGGCGTGCCCCCTCTTTTACAGAACTTTATTATTCTGATCCCGCCAACGCAGGCAATCCCAATCTTGGCATACAAAAATCAAATAATTTTGAAACAGGTTTCGATTTTTTGCCTAGTAAAACTTTAAGTTTTTCCCCTAGTTTCTTTTTTAGAAATCAGTCTAATACTATTGATTGGGTAAAAAATAATTCCGCAGATAGATGGAAGGCAAAGAATGTCGGCAGTGTAAATGCCTACGGTTTGGATTTTTTTTCAAAATACCAGTTTAAAAATTGTGTACTTGATAATATTTCTCTAGGCTACACCTATTTAAACTTAGAGAAAGAAAGTCCTTACAGCTATTCCAAATATGTTTTTGACTATGACCGCCACAAGGTAGTTACTAATTTCGGGTTTAACTATAAAGGTTTTAGAACAAATCTCATCAGCAATTTTTCTAAACCCGTAGATAGAGAAAAATATGTTACTTTTGATGTAAAAGCAGAGAAACAAATCCGTAATTTCACTCTTGCTCTGGAAGGGACAAATATCTTCAACGAAAGCTACGAAGAGATGAAGGATATCGACGGCTCAAAAAGATGGTATAAGCTGAGTGTGGCGTATACTTTCTAGTATTTTTTTCCAATCCCCTCTTTTGCTACTTACCTTAAATTATACAATATTCATTTATTCTCTCTCGGCGAATACCCCGTGGCTCGCCACGGGGATGAAGCCGAAATCGTAAACGTAGTTGACCTCATTCCAAGGCAATGAATGAACCAGTGATAATATTAGCATAGAACATACTCCGCGGCTTGCCGCGGAGACTGGTTGATT
>JAUYCY010000049.1 GCA_030692055.1 Candidatus Omnitrophota bacterium
TCTCCGCGGCAAGCCGCGGAGTATGTTCTATACTAATATTATCACTGGTTCATTCATTGCCTTGGAATGAGGTCAACTACGTTTACGATTTCGGCTTCATCCCCGTGGCAAGCCACGGGGTATTCGCCGAGAGAGAATAAATATCTTTTTATGGTATTTACTGCTTCGCCAACTAAATGAGGTTTTATAAAATTGCCCGTTCCCATCGCGACAGCAATCGCCCCTGCTATAACTAATAAGACAACTAATAAGACGCTTTACGCAACTTAATGATCCCCAAAACATTATAAAACAAATCTAATTCTCCTGCGAGGAAATATTTCTTTTGTAACTCTTTGGGTTTCAAACAGCTATATAAAACGTCTTGGTCACTCTTCTGCTTCTACTTTTAAGTTAGTTTGGATACCGCGGGAAAAAAGCTGATAGAGATAATGCATCTTTGAGGCGGCTGCGATTGCTTTAGCGGTAATATAACCCTGGCCTAAGCCTCCGATATTACCTGCATACGAAAAAGTTATTTTCGCGTTCAAATAAACCTCACGCCTTTATACCTTTAACATCTTTATACTAGGAAAGACCCGGTAATAGATACAGCCGTATAAAAAATAAAAAGTAGCAAATAATGCGGAGACGCTATAAACTGCTAATGTTTTAACCTGCGCGCCGATACCTGCCTTGTTAAATCCCGGGACAACCATTGCCATAGTGGCTATTAAAGCGATAAGCGAGGTGCATACCGCCAAGTAATTCAAAAAAATAATCGCGGCTGTGAAAGAAAGGAATAAAAAACTTACAATGATACGATATAAGCGAAAACCCAGATAAGGAATTGCTTTTCTGCCGTAAGTTTTATAAATATAGGCAATAGCGCCTGATTTTACCGCGCTTTTTATTATATTTATGCTCTTCAGCTTGCAAGAAGGGTGATAAGCGATAACGTCGCTGGCGTAAATAATTTTTCCGCCATTTTCGATTATTCTTAGTCCCAACACATAGTGGCTGCCGTAATTATGCCATTTGTTTAAATTTTCATCCAGCCAACCTGCGGCTCCTAGCGCAGTTTTTCTATAAAAAATATTGCCGGTGCCGTAGGTTGAGCCTTGCATAGACATATTGTGATAGAAAGGCCCTTCTTTAAAATCTTTTGTAATTACACGGCCTTCCACTGCAGCTATCTTGTCAGAGCTAAAATAAGATAAACCTCTTTCGAGCCAATTGTCCTCTACCTCCATATCATCGTCAGTAGAAGCGACAAATTCTGTATCAGCTCTTTGAAAACCGATATTGCGCGCCAAGAGTTGCCCCTTGGCTTTATCGTTAATGTAATACGAGATTTTTACATTTGATTTTTTAGAAATTTCTTCAACTAATTCTTTAGTCCCGTCTGTCGAATAATCATCTACCACTATAATCTCATATTTATCATGCGGATACGTTTGCCTCAAAAGCGCGTCTAAAGCCTTTTTTAAATATTCTTTTCGGTTAAATGTGGGGATAATAACACTCACTTTAGTAATCTGTTCTACCTTGACCATTTATCACCTTTGTTTATCCCGAATAGCCAGAAGACCACGGGCATGCCCGTGGATGAATGGGATTTCTGGCATCGGGATTCCGCCCCACGTGCCAACGTGGGAAAGAATCCCGTAGAAAGGTTTCAGGTACCACGTGCATGCACGTGGGGCTCCATATTCATCGCTAAAATCTTTTAAAAAATTCTATATAACTTTTTGTTGTCGTTTCTACAGAAGTTTTTTCCCTAACCTCTGCCATCATCGCCAATCCTTTATTCCACACAGTGCTTGCATAAGTTTCTTTAGAGTAGTTTACGATTTCTTTAACGGACTTTAAATCACTGGCAGTATAGTATGGATAAGACGAATCCAGAAGTTCGATATTCGAATAGTCTTTACTCAAAACTATATTTGAATTAGTCGCAGCTGCAGCGGCTATTTTCGTGCAAGGTTTATATTTAAATACCACAGAATTTTCTTTTCTGACAGAAAAATGGCAACTGTATTTTAGGGGTATTTTGAATAAGTCATATTTGGCCCCGTCGGTCTTGGCATCAATAAACTTAATTTTTAGTTCTCTGATAGAAAGATATTCCCTTGCTATATTCTCTGAATAATCGGAACCGATGTAAACTAAGCTATATCTGTCGGCATTATTAAATTGCCATCGCGGATCTCTATGTTCATATATAGCTACAAATTGCGTGGTTTTAAATTTTTCTTTATATTCCAGCTCTGTGTGTTTATTGGGAACTATAACACCATCTACAATATTAGCATTTTCCATATTCGCATTAAAACACAACTCATCTACGATGTGCCATATAATCACATTGTTGTTCCTTCTGAAAATATCTAACGCGATGTTATCTATAAATTTAATAAATATTATTATGCTTTCCCTGATTCCTTTTATCCTTTCGTATCCTTCTTGAATATTGACAACTGTGGACTGGATGTTATATTTTGATAATTGGTCGCTGATTTGATCCCCGCTCATACTCGCCGACCCCCAAGGTTTACTTACTATAAAATAAACCTTAAACCTCGTGCCGGCTGTTTGTATCGAAGATATCGGCAGAAACAAAATTCTTTTATCCCGACGCGATAAAACCAACCCCGACGTAACGTCGGGGTGGATGGAAGCGTGGTCGGCCCCAACGTTTGGTCGAGGCAGGGATTTTCCCGACGAAATAGTCGGGACAAGCTGCTCCGTGCGCAGCGTCTGCGAGAAACCACGGGCTTTAGCCCGTGGAGCTTCATTTTTTCTGTTCATTCCTTTAATTACTTCTTCGTAATAATCCAAAAGGGTTTGCACTGTTTTTTCCGGAGCAAATTCTTCGCTTTTGTGCTTGGCTGCTTCTCCTATTTTTTCTAAATCTTGACGCGGCCAAACCTCACAAATCTTTTCTGCCAAAGCTTTGGGGTTACCTAAAGGAACAAGAAAGCCGTCTTTACCCTCTTCTAACACCTCGTCAAAGCTGGCGTCTATTGTTCCAATTATTGGCCGGGCAAACCCCATAACCTCTATCAAAGTAATAGGCAGATCATCCACTAACGAAGGAAGCACTACCAAGCGGGCATGTTGATAAAGAGGGTATAATTTTTCTTTGGGGCAGGCGTCTATGAAAACGAGCCGGTCGCGATAGGCTGAATTCTGCGAACGGATATATTCCCTTATCGAAGGCCCCAGGGGGGTTTTAGTGTCAGAACCGACAAAAACAGCGTGGGCTTCGGGGAATTTTTCAAACACCTGCGGCAGGCTTTGCGCCAAAATATGCACCCCTTTGTGCAGCCGCATCTGCCCCACAAAAAGAAGATAAGGCTTACCTTCAAGACGCTCCTTATAAATAGAATCGTCCAATGAGGTAACCTCTTGGTAAAATACCGGCCGAATAACTTTTATATTGTTTATTTTTAAGTCTTTAACGATCATATTCTTTGCGCACTCGCTTGAAATATAAAGGTGCTTACTTAAGCGAAGATAGAGCGCTTCCAGTAAGTTCTGCATTTTTAAATCCATGGTTAATTTTGCGCGCATCACGGAAGTCCAGACAGCCTGATACGACCCGGCAAAAGAAATATGGGGGACTTTTAAAAAAATAAGCGCGAATAAACCGGGTATGTGGTAATTTACTGATTCAATAATATCAAAATGCTCCAAGAAGTTTAGTTTTCGTAAATACCTGTATACGTCAAAGCTATAAACAAGCCAGTAAAGCGCTCCTCTTAACCTGCCAAAAGAAAAATAATTTAAGGCCTTAACTAAACCGACATGCTTAATGGCCAACCTATGCATATGTATGCCTTGGTATTGAAAATCTTCATTAGCTTTTGCGCACACAATAACATGCACGCAATGGCCCTGCGCTGCAAGCCACCTTGCAATGCGGTAAAAAAGCTGCGAAATCCCTCCTGCATAATATGGTTCGGTAACGAATTCCGGCGTTATAAAACAAATATTCATATAAATTATGTTTTTTTAAAAGCAGGAAATATCCACTCTAACTGTTTCTTTACAAAACCTAAAAAAATAGCTTTTGCCTTCAGGTATTTCTTATAATTTTTTTCGTGAATGTCTTGTACGGCCCAGATGATTCTCCACAACCATAAGGGCAAATTACCCTCGTAAAAATCTTTTACGTGCGGATGGCCAAGATGCACAATGATAGGGTTCTTAATACCTGTCTGAGGAGTTTCCACGCGCCAATTATAAGGCAGTATATAAGGATACTGTTTTGTACGCCAGATTGCCCGCGCCAAAGCAATCGGCCCGGTGCAGGGGCGCCTTTCCATTTCCTCAAGCCAAGCAAGAAGCAATGTGCGGGAACGGTGGCTATAAAAAGTAACTCCGCAATCAAGATCAGTTAAAGATTTAGGCGCAGAGGAAAGCTCATCCCTGTCATCATTGCTTATATCTTTACCTATTTTTAGCTCTAGATCAAGAAATACGCGCGAATTCATGGGAATCGCCATCCCAAAGTTTTTCGCAATCTCAAAGCCATCCAAAATTCGCGGGCTGACAATCAGGTGGTCGTTATCTAAATAAAGCGATGCGTCATAAGGGCTGTCGCGCAATGCGACTAACCTAAAGTAGTCGCCATTTCTTATCCCCCAGCGAATTTCGTAATCTCTTGGCTTAATTATCTCGATGGTTATGTTTTCCATATTAATGCTAAAATTGCGGTCGGATAAAATCTTAATCGGGTAACTGCAATAACGCCTTAACGAAGCTATGGAATGAAGGCAACTTTTTTCTGTCCCCTCCCCCACCGTCACGTAAAAAATACCGTAATTGTTAATAGCCATATTTCTTAATCCTCCTAAATAAAACAATTTTTATTTTTCAGTTCAAAACATTGTGCCATACAAAAAATCCTGTGCCGTTGATTTCGCCTTCAGGCTCAAGCCAGCCGGCGGTATCCAATAAAACCTTATACAGTTTTCCGTAATACGCTATCCGCACCTTTCGCGGATAAGCCAGTGTGCTATTTCTGATGTTATCAAGAACTTTTATTAACGTCTTATAGCCAAAAGGATTGTTGAGGAAAAAAACCGTCCCCTCAGTAGTCTCGTATGTCCCGGCATCTGCCTGAATAATTTCTATTTCTGTTTTTAGCGCTTTGAAAGAACTGATATTTTTTCGGGCAATATCCACCAGGCTTTTTTCATATTCTATGCCGATAACCTTCTTTATCTTTCTGGTAGCTGCATACAGGACTGCCCTCCCCTTTCCGCATCCGATATCGACAAAAATATCGTTTTCGTTCAACTGCAAAAAAGGGATGATTTTTTCAAATATTGAATATTCCATAGTACCATAACGGAATTCATCGCCGAAAAACGTTTGAGGGTTACGCGGTATATAGTAACCTGTTGTCTCTATACCCAGCCTACTGTCATAGCGAAAATCCCTTATTGTATCCAGAGACTTCTGCCAGGCAAGATAAACATGATATAACGCCATGCTCATATGCGATTTGATTTCCTGCATTACCTTTGCCCATAACGCGGAGTTCATATCTTTCTCCTGAGCATCTTAAGGCAATACGCAGCTATTCTTAACGGCATTCTTATAACTATAAAGATAACCTTTAAGCATTTGGTTCTTAAATCCCCGCAATAGTTTATAAAACCGTATGATGGTTTTCTTATGGTTTTTGCCTTACCGGATTCTAATATAAATTTTTCTAAAAGTTCTTTGAATTCAAGCGCCCTTTTTTCAACCGTATGCCTCTGGTGCACAAGGCGGTATCCGTTCTCAGAAATACGCTTCATTTCATCCGGCCTTTTAAGGTAATACCTTATTTTTTCTAAGAAATTATTTTCTTCTACCTCAACGAAAGTCTCTTGGTCAATTAACCCTAACCCCTCTGCTCCATAAGGCTTATCGCACATTAACAAAGTTTTGCAGGCAAGCGCCTCAAATAGTTTCATTACGGGTATTTTATATTTTGTGCAGCAAGTAAGAAAGATATGCGACCGGTTCATTGCTTTAGCATAAGCCCCCCTTATGGGAATATCATATTCGGTCTCATCGTTCTCATAAAAAAGGTAAGCTGGGTTTCCTCTGCTGTAATATCTGATGTCGGTTTGCGTGCGCAGAATTCTATCAAAATGTACCCTCAAAGGATACATAAATTCCGCTAATCTTCCGAAAAGCATTACGTCATACTGTTTTGGGAGTCCATAATCTTTAAAAACATTGGGGTCTATAGCTGATAACAGCGGCTGTATACAAAGATATTTTTGAATATCAGAATCAAAATATTTGTTAAAGAACTCCGCGGAGCAGAAAGGCGGGCATAGGCCAAATATAGCGCTAAAATCGTTTTTTAATATAATACGGCGCCATTCGGTATGCGTACAGTTCCAAGAATCGGTCACTATCAATATCTTGGGTACGTGCACCTTATCCAGATCTAAGGGAAATGTCTGCAATCTCTTAGGTACGTTGTAGCGCTCGATAATTTTTTTAGGCAGCGGCTTATGAAGCAGGAGGTCGTCTGAAATATAACAGACAATAGCATCCGGCCTTGTATTTACGTATACCTCCTTTATGATATCCGTAACCCGATTATTATTATAAATAAAACCCGGACCATAAAAAACAGTGTCGGGTATAATTTTGGCTACGGCTTCTTGTTCATGCAGTATTGTCTCAAAAAAATACTTCCTGTAATTCCACGAAAGCGCAAGAAGTTTCATAAGTTCTTAAAGTTTAGAGAAAGAGAAATTAGTTGATTTCAACGATTATAGAATGATTACAGCGATTATTAATCACTGGGATCAATACCTAATCACTGTAATCATAAACTTTCCCCTCATATTCTTGCTTTTAAAAAGGCTTTTATTTTAGCTACTATATAGGCAAGCATTTGCTTAGTTATTCCAGGATAAACCCCAAGCCAAAATAAATTATTCATTACCAAATCTGTATTTTTTAGCCCCAAAGGAATTCTACATTTTATATTTGTATAAGCAGGCTGCCGCATCAGGTTTCCACCGAAAAGCATTCGGGTAGCAATTTTGTTCTTTTCTAAATATTCTACAATTTCATTGCGGCTAAACGGCGCGGCTTCTTTAACTAAAAGCGGAAAGCCAAACCAACTTGGGTCAGAATATTGGCTAGCCCGAGGCAAGATGAAATATTGCTCGTATTTTTTCAGATGATTATAAAGATAAGTAAAATTCCTTTTTCGCGCTTCAATAAATTTATTGAGCTTCTCTAACTGTGCGACACCAATCGCTGCTTGCATATCAGTAATTTTTAAATTGTAGCCGATGTGTGAATAAATATATTTATGGTCGTAGCCAAAAGGAAGTTTACCTAATTGCCACTTAAATCTCCTGCCGCAAGTATTATCATGACCGGGCTCGCACCAACAATTATGTGCTGCTACTCTACCAGCGTGATAACTGTGTGAACCTTTTACTTCCAAATTATATACCGCTACATCCTTGACACTTTTTTGAGATATTTTATCTATTGGATAACATATATATTCTACATTATTTATAGTTTTAAAATGGACTAACTGTCTTTTACTTCTTGAAATATATTTTTCATCTATTATGTTGGCAAACTTTTCTCCATTTATTCCATAACACACAAGATTATATAAGTTATGTTTGGCCTTTACTATTTTCCCATTGATGACTGATGATTTATGTTTATCTACTGTTCTTATTTCATAATATGGTAAAATATAATTTCTTATAAGAATAATACGGATTTTTTCAATTAAATCTAAACTTGTAGAAGAGACTAAGAAACTCTGAAAACTTCTTGAGCCATCACCCCTCCAGAAGCCCTTAAGCAATGAGTTGACTAAACCTAAATTCCAATACTCCATATCTTTCCACAAGGTTTTATTAGGCGCACCTGTTTTGAAAAATTTTTTAAAAAATTCGTATCCCTTTCTCGTTTTAAAACTCAACCCGGTGCCATTTCCTTTATCTCTTGTTTGTGCTTTAACTCTGAAATATTTTAACATAAGCTTTTTGACATCATTCATATATTTGGTTTCCTTACTATTGAACCAGAAATCGACTCGATAGGAATAATATTTTTGACCAACTTTGTATCCGCTTGGACCTTTTGAGGCTTTCGCTATGCTACCCTCAGCCAACCAATAACCAATTAATCTCATCAAATCCTTATCGGAGTTAAGAAAACATTTTACTTTTTTGTACGCTGTTTCATACTCCCAATTAAATATCCTCGGTTTGCTTGTATATTTTGAAATCGCCTCCAAAAATAGATCGCCCTTTTTTATGTTTTCGGCTTTAATCCATTTTGTTTTTTCGTCTCTTAATATAAAGAACCTGTGATCAATAGTTGCCTCAAATGGTGGATTTAGGGGTACCTTAAACTCGTATATTTCTCCCGTATATATTTTTTTGAAAGTATCTGTAACCGGAAGAAAATTTCCATCATGAGTTAAAACTATATCACCTACGATTACATCTTCTATTTTTTTAATTTTATTTCTCAATGTTATTGGTATTCCTGCCACAAAACAAGATCTTCCCCAGTCGCGAAATGATAATATTATTTTTTTTAATAATGGACTAGGGGTTAATACAGCTCCGCCCTCGCCCATAGTCAAATGATGGGCCGGATAAAAGCTACAAGTTGAAATATGTCCAAATGTCCCTGTATATTTTCCCTTATATTTTGAGCCCAAAGCATCTGCATTGTCTTCAATAAACCAAAGGCCATGCTTTCTCACAATTTTCAAAATTTTATCGATTTCAATCGGATTACCGAGTGTATGTGCGGTAAAAATAGCTTTTGTTTTCTTTGTTATCGCCTGCTCAATTTTGTCTACTTGAATATTATATGTGCCTAGGTCAATATCTATAAAAACCGGCACTAAATTATTCTGAATAATCGGGTTGAGCGTGGTGGGAAATCCGCAGGCAGTAGTAATTACTTCATCGCCGGGCTTTAGTCTTTTATTGCCGAATTTCGCTGAGGTCAACGCTGATATTGCTAAAAGATTTGCTGATGAACCTGAATTAGCCAATAGGCAATATCGAACTTTTAAAAAATCAGCTAATTTTTCCTCAAATTCATGAGCATATCTTCCTGCGGTCAGCCAAAAATCAAGTGATGAATCAACTAAATTTATCAATTCTTTTTCGTTATAGACCCGACCAGCATAATTAATTAAAGTTTTACCAGGAATAAATTTTCTTTTCTTTTCTCTTAAACTAAAAAGTTCAACAACTTTTTTAAAAATTGCCAACCTAATCTTTTTTTCTGTTTTCATCGTATGCCCTAATCAATAAAATCCTTGCTTGTAAAAACTTCAGAATAAGGTACTGGAAGTAGTTTACCATAGATTTTTTTTATCACATAGTCACTAATAAATTTTCTGTCCTCTGCAATAAGACAAGTATCGCAATAATTTCCAAAAAATTTAATCTTTAAACCTCTTTCAATAATGTCTTTTAGAGGCTGCTCAAAAAAGTTCCCCAGTGAAATATGAATATATGGGCATGGCATCACATCACCATACTTTGTGATAGACACCATTCTTTTCACTGCGATGCAGCCTAAATTAAGGCCATACGCTGGGGTTAAATGCGTAAACACATTATACTTTTTCTCAAGTTTCCTTACATAATCCATATCGTCTTTGGTGATAAGAACATCAAAGTTACCTTCCCATTCTCCCACAGGCTTGGCATATGTTACAAATACCCCAACTCCTTTTCCATTCAAAAATTTAAGGAAATCAATGAACTCTTGTGACCTAATTCTCTGCTTGGTAACAACAGTTTGTATAATAATATTTAATCCCACACCCAAAGCCGCATCAATGGCTCTTATGGCTCTTTCATACGAACCCGGTTTGCGCCTGAATTCATCGTGTTCTTTAGCATTAAGGCTGTCGAGGCTCAACTGAATCTTATCCACACCAATACTTTTTAAATGCTTTGCTCGATCTTTATCCAAAAACCAACCATTAGTATCCGAAGTTATGTAAAATTTCTGGGGGTCGATGGCCTTAACTATATCATCAAAATCAGGAAATACCAATGGTTCTCCTCCGGTAATGACAATATGCGCAAGCCCCATTTCATCAGCTTGTCGTGAAAGTTCCTTTACATCGTTAGGTGTAAAAAATCTTTTTTTCTTTTGCATTTTGGTGACGTCACAATGCTGGCAACGGAAATTACATCTATAATCGTATTGAAATTGAAGTATAGCGATGCTTTCTCCTTTTTTTACTTTTTCATCAAATTTCATTATTTTTTCAAAGACTTGTGGTTTTTCTTTTTTTAGCAAGTTCCTTTTTCCAATTTCACTTGGTTTTAATTGCCCCTGTTGAGTTGACATAATATTTGTTTCCTTAACAAATTGATTTAAGAATATACATTAAGAGCTTATAATAAACAACCTTTATAATAAATACTGGTTATATTCTAAAGGTTTGTCTGTTTGAATAGCAACTGGTATTTCAGGAGCTTCAAATGGCCTTCCGTTGCAGTAATCACATGTTTCAAGGAAATCTTTTTCTAAGAGGAATGCTCTAATTTTATTTTTCATCTCATAAATATCCACGGCCTCTTGTGGCTCTTGAAAGATATTTATATAATCACTCTCAAAGTCCGGAACCGCCAGAAGTCTGGCAGCGTTTGCAACAAAAGGACATCTATACAGTTTGCCTTTTGATAAAGTAGCAGTATTTTTGGCGCAACAACTTTTAAATATTTCTTTTTGCCGTTCAATATTACGATAATGCCTCATTATTTTAGCACAATCAGCCCATCCCCGAACTCTTAGTATGTAAAAAGCTATCTTATTTTGTTGTAATAGTTGAGTTAGAATATTTAGTTTTTTCGAAAGCATACCATAATCTGTAATGATGAACAGCAGCTTGTTGTTTTTTAAGTATTCAATTTGGTCTTCTTTAGGAATGATTGTTCCATTTGTGTAGATTACTATTTTGTGAATTTTAGGTTCATCGATTAATCTCTTTATGATTAAGTGAATTTCTTTATTCATAAATGGCTCTCCGCCAATAACTCGAAATTCATTAACTTCATCTATAAGATAACAAAGCATATCAATGGATTGCATCAACTCCTCAATATTGCAATCTACTGGTTTTTTGTAATACTGCATAAGGTTAGAGCAATCCCTGCATTTTAAAGAACAACGTTCAGTAATAATAATATCTACACTTCTTAAAAAAAGTTTGTCCGGTATTAAATAGCTATCGTGGCATAAAAGGCATGTGCCAACTGCATATTCAACAAAGTCAACTGGGGCGCTGAACCGGTATCGGGATACATCAAAATCTTTTAACAATAAACTGGCAGGATACCACTTGGAATAACCTAATTCATGTAATTGATCTACAACATCTTTTATATCAGCAGCAGATATTAAAAAATTAGCATCCATATATTTCTTTTTTAAATTTGGCGTATGAATTACTTTAATATTGCACATTGATGTTTTTGTTTTATTGATATTATTATCGCAAAAACATTCAATTTTAATTCCTGCATTGCAACAAGCATAAAATAATGCTTCCCCTACAATTCCAGCACCAAATATTATTACCGGAATTCCTTCTTTCTTAATATTCTCAATGACTTTTTGATTTAATGAGCGTTGAATAAGATTCATCGATTACTTCTTTTTCTCCGTATCTTTTATGAGCTTTATACCTACAAACCATCATAATCGGCCAAACGAGCTTTAATCTCATCAGAATAGGTAAAATTCTGCTGTCACCTTTTGAAGGAGAGTAAAATTGTAAATTATCTCTTAAGTCTGAATCCTTAATGATTTCGCAAATAAAGTCATAAATCTTTTTTTTATTACTATTATTAATCTGGCCGCACATACGAACTAACTGAATTATTGTGTAACAAATATATGCATGTCCGATTTCTTTTTTTATATCAAAATCTGAACAACAATTTTTAAGAAAATTGTGTATACTGGCAAGGGCTTGCGTATATCCAAATAAAATGTCGGGATTATTATTGTACATCTTCATGGTTGCTGATGAATAATTATCGTAAACCAGGTGATTATATAAAGCTGCTTTTAAAAAAAATAATTTATTTGTATGTTTTAAATAGCCGAAATTAAAAGCTACATCCTCAAATGTACGCAAATTAGTATCAAAGAAAATATTATTATCTTTGATGATTGACGTCTTAAATAACCTTCCCCAAGATTGCGTAAATAATGGGAATCTGTTTACTTTTTTTAAATAACATCTAGTATAATTTATAATATCTTGTTTTGTTAAAAGTTTGCTACTTAAAAAAAAATTATTATGTCCAGAATCAGAAATATCACTTCTATTTTTAATTTTTTTAAAATCCCCTACTATTATATCTGCTTTGTACCGGTTATAATTTTCAATTAACAAATTTATTGCGTTATTCTCGATAAAGTCATCGGCATCAACAAAAAATATGAAACTCCCTTTTGACTTCTCGATGCCTATATTTCTTGCGGCGGCTGGTCCATTATTTTTTGTGTGTATTACTTTAATTCTATTGTCACTAAGTGCATATTCATTACATATCTTGCCGCTATTATCAGTTGAGCCATCATCTATAAGCAATATCTCTATATTCTTATAACTCTGATTAATAATACTATCAAGACACAAGCGGAGATATTTTTCGCTGTTATATACAGGAACTATAACGCTTACCAAATCTGTAACTAAATTATTAGTATTTGCAACTTCTTTCATATTGTCGCATAAAGCACGGTTTCACTAAACGAAGCATAGTTTCTCAGATAAAATTTATAGCCGAGGTGCAAAATCTCAAGGTAAAGCGGAATATCCCAAATATGATTAGGTGCGTGATACACGCTTATAGCAAGATCGGGTTTATTTCCCTTAATTAGCATTTCGGCACCCTTTAGAGCTTCTAATTCCGCACCTTCTACGTCCATACTAATAAAAGTTGGCTTAAAGCCAGGCATTACATGATCCAACGCAACACACTGAATGATAGATTCGCCTTTAGCTGAGAGCATACTGTTAAACTCGTTGCCACCTGCAAAACGAAGTTGCGTTTCATGGCTAAAGACACCGCACGGAAAGGCAATAATGCTTTTTGCTATTTCGTTATGTTTGGCACACAAGTATTGCGTTAAGAATACAAAATTTTCCAGATCCGGTTCAAAGCAGGCTATTGCGTCAACCTTACCAAACAAGGCATTTAGCTGCATTATAGTATCACCGTTATATGCTCCACAGTTTATAAAGCGTGAATATCCTTTGCTCAAATTGATATCTCTTGGAAAATACTGTTCTTCCAATGCATGGTGGGGAATCTGAATTGGTTTCTTTAGCATATGCGTTTGAATAAAGCGGGTGAATATTTCACGACTTAAATCATCCAAAAAAAGCTCAAGACACTCCATAATCTGCTTTCTGTTATCTAAATAGTAATTAAATCCTTTCTTTTCCAGTTCCGTTGATGGATTAAGAAGATGATACTCATATATATCAGTTGATAATATTACATTCTTAAACCCTACTTTGCGCAAGCAATTGAAAATTTCTTCATGAAATTGGCTTTTGCCGACAGCAACTACCACTACCGCATTTTCTTTCTCTTCGTTTGTTGGCTTATATTCAAGAGGAGAGAACCCAGGAATGCCAAAATGGGTATCGCCGGCTTTAAACTTGCGGTCAAGCACGATATACGCTTTGAGTCCATATTTCCTTAAAACAAAAACTGAAAAAGTGATAAAACCGGCTCCCACGCCGTAAAGTATTATCTTTTTATTGCCAAGTAAATCATACACAGAGTTTGCCGGATTATGAGGGAAAGACGTTTGCTTGAATAATTTCGAAATTATTTCTTTGTAATTGCTCATCCTTTTAATACCGTTTTGGCATTTAATGCTTCAAATTGGTTTAACTATTGCTTTTCCAATCCAAAATCTCTCAATATAGAAACATTTATTTTTCTATCAAATTTCTGTCGTATGATCCGTGCCACCTCATCGCAGTAACTACCCGCCATAACAATAATAGCATCTGGTGGGTCTTCGGTCAGTGTGTCAGGAGAAACTATCGGGATATGTGTAGCTGGTGTAAATTTAGCCTGTTTAAATGAAGCAGAGTCAACGACATATCTGATTTTATTGGATAAATTCATTAAAGAAATAATTGCAAGTGCCTGATGCCCAGCACCCCATATTGCTACCTTTTTATTCTTAAAACGGCTGATATATTCCTCTATCTCTTTTTTAAGTTGCGCCTGATATTTATAAAAATGTGATATATCAAGTCTTCTCCTTTTCTTTACCCCGTTAGAAGTCCGTTTTGCCTTTGGCAATTTACTTCTAACGGGGCAGACAACAGCAGAAATTATGTAATCGTGCCATGTTTCATTACAGTCAATGATTCCAAAACCATTTAGCCTTAAGGTTGCAGTTAAAGTTTCCTTGGTAAAATAAAACAGGTGATCGCCTATAAATTCAGAAAAAAGTCTCTTGCACAAAATGTCAAAATTTGGTACCTCGATGAGGCCTATAGCATTATCTGCCAAATTGTTATATATTCCTCTAAGAATTGAGTTGGGATCAGGTAGATGTTCAAGAAAATTCAATATATAAAATGCACCAAATGGAGCATTTTTCAATCTGCAATCACTACTTTCAACAAATCCTTGTGAAACCTCAAGGCCATTTTTGACGCACTGCGCAACCGACACTTCTGAATACTCCAATCCATAAGCATCTACGCCACATTGCTGCATAAGGGAGAGGTACTCCCCCCGGGCGCAACCAATCTCAATAACTTTCTTTCCTTTGAGGGAATATTTTTCTATGAAGCTGGAGAATTGTCTTATTCGAAAATCTTTCATTTCCTCTGAAAAACTAACAGCACGTATAACCTCCTTATAATAAGGAACGGGGTCATTGCTTAGCTGCACTAATCCACAACCTGAACACTGACAGACTTCCAGATTAACTCCTTTATCGTGTTGGAGTGTGTCTTTGTCTGGGAAATATTGAGCGGCCCTAGGCATATTCTCGTATCGTAGTAATGGTTCTTCAAAAAAACTATGGCCACACACTCTACACTTGTTTATTGGCATAAAACTCCTTTTATAAGGTTTATCCGCCTACGCGAGATGCCACGGGTGTAAGCCCGTGAATGAATGCGTTGTTTCTGCTTCGGCGGATTCCGCTGTGCCGAAGAAATATAAGATACCACGGCCTTACAGCCGTGGAGCTTCATTTATCAATTATCAAAAGCTGCGGATCAATGAGGTTCTTATGGCGAAAATACCAACTATACAATTCGGATATACAGCTGTCTATATCCTTGAAGGGGAATCTACCTATCTCTTTGATTAATCTAGAATTATCTCCGCTGTATTCCCTCCCTAAACCAGGATTAAATATCTTTATCTCCAAATCTTTATTTGCAATCTCTAAAATCTTCCTGGCTAAGGTCAAGAGATCATATGTTCTGCCGGTACAGACATTATAGACTTTTTCATGCGCCTCATGGCGCAGAAACCACTCTGTAATCTTCACAAGGTCATCGATGTATAAGTAGTCAAAGAATACATTCTGTTTAATGGTTATGGGGAGATTCCATATGGTTTTGCAGCAGGCATTGGAGATAAATCTTATTTCCCAATCTTCGTATTTACCAAAAACGCCGAAGAGGCGCAGTTCCAAAATATTATCTTCACCCTGCGTATATTTGGACATAATATATTTGGAAAATCCGGAATCATCCCCGGGAACGTAGATATCGAAATATTCCTCTTGCATCTTCGGTATCCAATATTTTCTATCATATTCTTCACCTGAACCAAAAAGTATCATCTTTCCAAAATATTCGCGACACCGAACGACATTAAAAAACATCCTGAGATTATTGGACAAAACTTTGGAGGGTTCTTTTTTAGAATTCCTAGTGGCATTCCAGTTAGCAGTGTGAATAACTACATCAAATTTTTTTTCTTTGAGGAATTGAAAAACTGCCTCCTCGTCCAGTAATTCTAATTCTTCATGGGTAGGAGCAGAAATCGAATATCTATTACTAAGTTGCTCTTTTAGATTGCGGCCGATAAATCCTGTTCCGCCGGTTATAAAGATTTTCATCTTTTAATCCTCAATAGGCGGTATGAGCATATTTGAATAAAACTCTTTCCTATCTAAAAATGGCCACAAATCCTCTAAGGGCTTAGATGCGATAGAGCCGTCGGGCTTAACCTCTGAAGAAAGCCGAGGGGCAGTCTGTAACTGCGGGTCTGCCATTACCTCGCAGATATACGGGCCTGCTGATTCCAGAACCTCTCTTACGCGTTCCTTAATGTTTGTGTGATTTAATATCCTGTTATTTTTCAGGCCGTAAGCGCAAGCAACTTTACAGGTATCCGGAAGGGTTAAGCCGCTGGAAGGATCGCAGGCCACTAAACGGCCTTTAAAATAGTTTTTTTGCGTATTTCTAATGGAGGCATAGCCGTTGTTATTTAAAATGAAGAGCTTTAGGGGTAATTTTAGCCTCGCCAAGGTCTCCAGCTCTTGAATGTTATGCTGTAACCCGCCATCGCCTATGATACTCACTGTGCGTTTTCTAGCGCTGGCAAGACAGGCGCCAATACTTGCGGGAAGGCCAAACCCCATTGCTCCTAAACCCGGGGTATTAAAGATACGCTGGCCTTTTTTTACCTTAAAAGCCTGCATAGCAATTTCACTACAACTTCCGGAACTGCCCGGCACTAAAATGTCTGATTCTTGCATCAATTCAGACAAAACATCGAGCAATACATAGGTATTCACATATTCTTTTTGCTCCCAGTATTGCGCCAGGACCACCAGGTATTTGCTCTTGTACTCTTTACAGCGCGAGAACCACTGAGAACGGCCTTTAACGATAAGTTGAGCTTTCTTTTTAAGAAACTCCTTTATGAATAGTTTCGCATCTGAACAAATAGGAATATCTATGCGTGTTTTTAATTTCTTAATTTCAGCGGGGTCAATATCAATAACTATTTTTTTAGCCTTCGGTGCAAAATTTTGATAATTAAAGCCGACCTGAGCAAGGTCTAGCCTCGCACCGATAGTCATTATAAAATCAGAATTCTGCTGAATAAAATTTGCCCCGCGCTGGCCAATCGAGCCCGGCCTGCCAAAAAATAGTTCGTGACCTTGGGGCAGGAAATCTATCGCCTTCCAGGTGGTTAATACGGGAATTTTAAGCACCTTGATTAATTCCATAAAATCTTCTAAGGCTTTAGCCAGCCTTATGCCGTTACCCGCAAGCAGGACAGGCCTTTGGGACTTATTGAGTAATTGAATGATTTTGTCTATGCGGTAGTTAAGTTTTTTATTTTCAGCTAAAGGCGGTTTAGGGGGCTTAAATCCTTTAAGCTTAGTTTCGGAAATCTTTGCTGCTTGCACATCTAAGGGAATATCTATCCAAACCGGGCCGGGACGGCCAGTTTTAGCAAGAAAGACTGCCTTTTCTAAATGGTACTTTATGCTCATAGGCTCTAAGACGGTAACCGCATATTTTGTAATTGGCTTAAGTATGGAAACAATATCCACTTCTTGCACCCCCATCTGCCTGACGCGAGTTTCACCAATCATATCTGCACGTTTCACCTGCCCTGAGATAACCAACATAGGAGTAGAATCAATCCAGGCTCCGGCAACACCGGTAATGGTATTAGTGCTTCCAGGGCCTGTGGTTACCAGAGCTACCCCTAAATTATTTGTATATTGACCATACGCGTCCGCGGCTATAGCACAAGCCTGTTCATGAAGGCAGCAAATGTATTCAAGCTCCGAACGCCTGCCTAAAGAATCCACTAAATGCATGCAGCCACCACCAGGCAAAAGAAAGATATGTTTTACACCAAGTCCGGAAATAAACTGAAATACATAATCTGATAATTTAATCATTTTCTTTTTATTCTTGACACAGATTCACACAGATTTCTTATTAGACCATGGGTTTCTTTATAGATACACACAGATTAAATAACTACCCGTTTATATTCTAATTTTGGTCTGGCAAAATTTAGAATCAAACCTACCTCACAGCCAGATGCTTTAAGATAATTGAGGGTTTGTGCTTTATGTATCTTACTTAAAAATTCTACTGTCTTAAGTTCAACTATCACTTTGTCTTCAATAACAAAGTCAGCTATATATATGCCAATTTCCTCCCCCTTATAAACTATCTTTATTGCCTTTTGTGTTTCTACCTTTAGTCCATTTTTCTTAAGCTCGTATAATAGGGCTTTATGATATACTTTTTCTAAGAATCCACAACCTAAATTGTTTTGTACTTCAAAGGCACAAGCTATAATTTTACCTGTCAATTCCTCATATTTGTATTCTCCTTGCTTTTTTATCTGCGTGTATCCATAATCCATTATATTATCCAAAATCAGTGTGTATCTAAGTTATCCTTAGTTTTTAAAATACTAATTAATGTCTCTTCAATATTTAATTTGCTTTTATTCCAAGGCCTGGGAAATAAAACCCCCTTTATGTCCAGCTCTTCACATGCCCTTAAATTTGCCTCGTTGTCATCGATAAAAATGCCTGCCTTACCCATCCATTTTAGAAAATCTTTCTTGTTTTTGTCATATTGGGGTATCTTTTGTCCTTTGCGAAGCGAAGGGACAAAGTGAAATGTCCTTATCCAAATACCAAAATGCACGAATACCCACTCTGCGCTTACATAAGCTGCTTTTACCGGCACCGCGGTAAGTGCGATATGGCGAAAAAATTTACCATAGCGCAAAAACCATTTCTTAATTTCAAGGGTAGGCGGTATTTTTCTATACCGGTGAGATAACCTAAATTCATCTAAGGAGTTTAAATACTCTTCCTTAGTTACTGCGAGGAGCCTGTGAGGCGGGTTTTCCGATATCTGGTCATATCTTAAAAGGCACTGCGGATGCTCAATGAGCCATTTTTCCTCAAACCAAAAGCGCATCAGTTCATTTAAGACATCATCAATATCCCAAGCAATGGTAATCAGACTGCACTCCTTTTATACATTCGCGCCGCCAAAACCGCGCCATTTATGGCGCGGATATATTTGGTGCGGCGCTCAGTATGACCTTACCTGAAACCTCAAGGCTTACGCCCGAGGAGTAAGGAAAGGTTCATCAGCGGATTGGCTTGTAAAGCCAGTCCACCCAAAATGTCATGTAGGTTTTTCTCTCCGGGTTTTTTTCTATTTGTGTATCTTCATAAAAAGAATCTTCCGCTAAGGAAGTGGTGGATATCTCTTCAAAAATTGCTCCATTTTTGGAGCTAAACCCATGTTTTATCCCCCTCTCCACGGTAACCATACCGCCAGGTCCATATTCTTTCTCTGCACCATTAATATTTATCGTAACCTCGCCGAATAAGATATTGAATGTCTCCTCTTTCTTTACGTGATAATGCATAGGGTGCTTCTGCCCGGCAAGTAATATAATTAATTTCTTGCAGTATTCTCTGTTTATACAATTAATAAGGGCTGCGCCGCATTGCTCAAAATTTTCAATTCCATAATGATGGGAAAGTTCAAACTCTAATTTATTCGGCAGGCAGGTTTTGCTTTCGATAAGCAGCGGCTTAATTTTATTCATAATTTCTAAGACCCTTTCCCGCAGGTTTCTTACGCTTACATCGCTGGATAAAATTGGTTGATTTATCCGAATGTCTTTACCGGCGATAAACTCTATGTATTTAGACATCTCATTGGCGGTTATCTGATTGTCAATATTAGGTATGGCAAAAAATGCATTAGAGAGATCTATCTTTTCACCCTTTTTGATTGCCCTTTTAGCAAAGACTCCTCTTCGTAGGCCCCTTAAATCTGTTTTTTCCTTCTCAGAAAATCTTGATCTTCGGCCTCTAACCCCACACATTAAAAACGCTTCCTTTGCTGCTTCTAACCACTTGCGTATTTGCTCGGGCGTAGCCGAATAAGCATTGAGAGGATATTTATCGGTTTTAAGGCCTACGTGTTTCTCAAATATCGTTGCCCCTTTAGCAATAACTATCTTTATGGCATTGAAATTTGCCGGATCCTCGTGGGTAGAATAACCTGTGGGGGCCTTGGGATATCTATCTTTTAGCAAGTCAATCTGATTCAATTGCAGGTTATCGCAAAACGTAGGGTATTCACCTACGCAATGCATAAGCGCAAATTGTTTTTCTCGATGTTCAAAAAACATTGCTACTTTATCAATATCCTCGAAAGTTGCTCCTGCCGTAGAGGCAATGATTGGTTTATCTGTCTGAGCAATCCTTTCTAATAACGGCCAGTCAGTCAATGAACAACTGCCGATTTTTATTATATCAAAACCGTGTTTCTCAAGGAGAACAACCGAATTTTCATCGAAGGGGGTACAAATTGAGATAAATCCTAATTTTTTAATTTCATCTTTTAGCAGCTTAAGCTCTGATTCACTTAAACGCGTCTCTAAGAAACGCTTCACATATTTTATATCTTTCCTTTCTCTATAATCCGGATGAATGAAGGTATCTAAATCTCGATATTGCAGCTTAAATCCAAAATTAAAATTAAAATCCCTGCAGACTTCATATATTTCCCTGATAATCCTTAAGCCGTACTCAACATCTCCCTGATGGTTATTTGCTAATTCAAAAATAAATAAATTCTCCAAAGGCCATTTTTTACCCATGGTATTTCTCATCATTTAATTTCGGCCTGCATATCATCTGTAACAGCAAATGTGTTTTGTACCAATTTATAGTTTTTCTTAAACCTTCTTCTAGCGTATATTTTGCTTTCCAGCCAAGAATTTTTCTTGCTTTTTTAGAAGAAAGATATTGATATTTTATTTCATATTTTACTTTATTAAGAATTTTATAATTTGGTTTTGTACCCGCAAGTTGGTAGATTTTTTTCACCAACTCTAAAACCGAAATCGGGTTTTCGCCGCTAAAATTGAATGCCTCACCATACAATTTCGCCTGTGGCATTTTTTCAGCTAATAATAAATACCCACCAACTATATCTTTCACATATATATAATCCCGAATGAACTTGCCATCGCTTCGAATCAAAAGCGGTTTCTCTTTTATAATAGACCTTAGGACATCCGGTATGATTCTTGAAAAATGAAAATCTCCTGGCCCGTAAATATTTCCACAACGTGTAGTACATACCGGCAAGCCATACGTCCGAAAATAAGAGCGACTAAGCAAATCGGTACAGCTTTTAGAAACATCGTATGGATATTCTCCCATAAGTGCGTAGTTTTCCTTATAAGGAAGCGTATTGTGTTTACCGTAAGCCTTGTCGCTAGATGCCACAACGATAGCTTCGACGAAATTCTTTCCCCTGCACGAATCCAAGAGATTCCAAGTACCCTGGATATTTGACTTAAAGGTATTTAGGGGGTTTCTTAAGGCGGCACTAACAATAGTTTCTGCAGCCAGATGAAAAATAATCTGGGGTTTATATTTATCAATAATATCTTTTACCAATTTTAAATTAATAACATTTCCTTTTTTGTAATTAATATCCTTTCTTATATTACTCAATATGGGATTTGGGCGGTTATAGGTTTTATCCAAACCTATTATCTTAGCCCCTCGATTTAGTAAAGTCTCTGTAAGATGAGACCCCAAAAACCCTTCATATCCGGTAACCAACACCCATTTATTTTTCCAAAAATTATCAATCATATACTTACCAAACCTTCCATGACGCCATATTCTTTTCCCATAATTCATTAAGTTTCATATATTCGCGCGGCGTGTCGCAGCAATACCAAAATCCGTCATGTTTAAATACACCCAACTGCTTATCTTTTACTATTGAAGGAAATACATGTCCTTCTAATACTAAATCTTCGCCGGGCCTAAAATATTTCCATATTTTGGTACCGTCAAACATCATAAACCCGCCATTTATATAACCACTTCCCACATTAGTTTTTTCACCAAATTTCAAGACGCGTCCGTCATTGATTATCAATTCGCCGAAACGACCCTCCGGTCGAACCCCTGTTACGGTACCAACCAAACCCGACTTTTTATGAACTTTTAACAAGGTGGCCAAATTTACATCAGCAACTCCGTCGCCATATGTTACACAAAAATATTTTTCTCCCTCAAGATATTTTTTTACATTCCAGATACGTGCACCTGTTTGAGAATTCTCACCTGTTTCCGCCAACACAACCGTCCAATCATCTTCCGCTGTAGATGTGGAAAATTTCAATGAATTGAGCCTACCTAATTTAAGAGTAACATCCGAAACCTTTGCGTGATAATTTAAAAAAAATTCCTTGATTAGCCATCCTTTATACCCCAAACAAAGAACAAAATCCTTAATCCCGTAATGAGCGTAGGTTTTCATTATATGCCACAGAATAGGTTTGTCGCCTATGGGCAACATCGGTTTGGGTAAGATTTCTGAAACATCCTTAATTCTCGTGCCTCTACCACCGCATAAAATTACAGCTTTCATTGCCTCCCCCTTGCTTATAAGTTTCTGTTCAGTCAGGAATTAAAACTTATATGTTTTTTCTCGCCTATCAACATAACTAATTCACTTTATTTACATAGATTAGCACAAGATTTAGACCGCACCTGCCTGCCGGCAGGCAGGAAATCCAAAATTCGTCCTTCGACTTCGCTCAGGACGACCCTGAGCCTACCGAAGGGGTCGAAACAATAGCAATGAAATCACCAATAACCAAGATACAAACACCAACCAAATTCCAATATTCAATACCCAATAACCAAACAGGGAGGTTTGATTATTGGAATTTGGTTATTGGTCATTGTTTGGTTATGGTTCGACTTCGCTCACAATCCTTCGAACCATCCTGAGCTTGTCGAAGGATTGCCTCTTGCCTGCCGGCAGGGTGTTTGGTTATTTAAAAATAAAATCCTTGATCTCATTTCAAAATATCCCTCACCGCCCAAATCACATACTCTACATCGCGGTCACTTAAGCCGGCGGATAAGGGCAGGCTCACTGTTTGACGGCCTATGCGCGTTGCTACGGGATAATCTTCGGGCTTAAAACCAAAGGCTCTTTGGTAATACGTATACTCAGGGATACTACGATAATGCACGCCTGTGCCGATGTTTCGCTCATACATCTCTTGCATAAACTCATCACGGCAGATGCCGCACTTTTCCTTCTCTAATAAAAGAGTGTAAAGATGGTAACCATGCTTCATCGCGGGGCTTACCGGCGCAGGAACCGTAACAGCTAAATCAAAAAATGCGTCATTATACTTCTGCCATATCTTAGCCCGACGCCGCCAGTTTGATTCTAGACGTTTTAATTGGTGAATACCTAAAGAAGCTTGTATGTCGGTCATATTGTATTTAAAGCCCCTCTCTACGACATCATAATGCTTATAACCTTTATCGCTAAACCGCCCCCAGGCGTCTTTAGTCATTCCGTGTAAGGCCAATATTTTGATGCGGTTAGCTGTGTCTTCTTTGTCGGTCAAAATCATCCCACCCTCTGCGGTAACAAGGTTTTTAGTGACGTAAAAACTAAAACAACCGAAATTACCGAATGTACCGGTTGATTTTCCCTTGTAATTTGCTTCAATGGCGTGAGCGCAGTCTTCGATGATTTTTAAATTATATTCCTTGGCGATGGCTAAAATCTCATCCATCCGGCAGGGCCTGCCGGCTAAATGTACCGGTAGTATCGCTTTTGTCTTTGAGGTAATCTTTTTTCTTATTTGCCCGGGGTCTATGTTCATGGTGACGGGCTCAACATCGGCCAAGACAGGGGTTGCTTGCGCATGGATAATGGCATTTACAGTTGCGCAAAAAGTTAAAGCGGTAGTGATTACTTCATCGCCGTTGCCTATGCCGCTGGCCATAGCGCTTAAATGTAAAGCGGCCGTGCCGGAAGATACGGCTGTAGCATACCCAGCCTGTTTGTATCTTCGAAAATCTTCCTCAAACTTTGCGACTTTAGGACCTGTTCCTATCCAGCCGGAACGCAGAGTCCTCACAACTTCGCTTATCTCTGCCTGTCCGATTTTAGGCTGTCCAAAGACTAAAAATTTTTTGCGCTTTTTCATCCTTAAAAATAGCGGAATAGTGTAACCGCGCGATACTACTAGGCGCTGTCGCGAAATAGCGCCAGCACCTGATTTCAATGATTAAAAAATGATTACGGTGATTGGAAATGCCAATGTTTTCAATCGTTGTAATCGCAGATGAATCGCTGTAATCAGGGACTGTTGCGTTTTGCGACAGTCCCTACTAATGCGCGCTCCAGGAGATATGCGCTGGCTGATATATTCCGCATGTTTCAAAATCCATATACTTATCCTCAAGCCGCCGTATTACAACATTGCGCTCTCTATGCACAGCTAACGGCACATCTGCCTTTAAGCTTCTTACCTCTACATCAAAAACATATTCTCCGGGTAATAAGTTATGGCCTTTTATAAGAATCGCTGCGCAGCTTTGCACTCTTTGCGGATGGCAGTTATACATATGCGATAAAATGGTAAAACACTTACATCCGTCAATTTTTCGATAAGCCGTAAAGGCAAAAGTTATATCGTCAAGCGGATATTGCAAACAATTATAATCAAAGCTAATCTCTATAGGCTTTGCGTAATCAAAATATAACCTCTTCTCTATTGACTCGGCATGCTCAAATTTTACATTGCCTAAAAGTGCTCCGCCGCGCGGTTTAGAAGTGCCGACCGCGCCTGCGCTAGCCCAGCTCATCTCTTTAGCTATATCGTCCTCATAAACCGCTACTACTTTACGGGGACTGCCTTCGGCGGCGATTCTACCTTCCTTAAGCAAAATAGCCCTATCGCAGTAGTTAACAATATAGGGTATGCTATGTGAAACCATAACTATCGTGGTATCTGTTTTCTTGAGACTATTCATATACTCAAAACATTTCTGCTGAAATATGAAATCACCCACTGCCAAAACTTCATCTACTAATAAAATATCCGGCGCAACATGCACCGCTATGGCAAACCCTAAACGAATAAACATTCCTGAGGAATACCTTTTTACCGGAGTATCGATGAACTTTTTATAGTCGTGAAAGCCGTATCCCGCAAACTCCACAATCGAATTAAACTTCTTATCTATTTCCTTTTTGCTCATACCGATTATCGAGCCGTTTAAATAGATATTTTCTCTTCCCGTAAAAAGCGGGTGAAAACCCGCTCCGGCAACAATCAGGCAAGATACACGGCCACGGGTTATGACCGTGCCTTTATTGGGCTCCATAAGACCGGCTAAAAGCTTAAGGACTGTGGTTTTGCCGGAGCCGTTATAACCGATAATACCTAAGGTTTCGCCTTTTTCTACCTTAAAGGAAACGTCTTTGAGCGCCCAAAAGGTTTTGTGTTCTAAGGAAGGTTTCTTACTGAATTTAGAAAGAAAAAAAGGAAAGGCATCCCTAAGAAGGGTCGGCCTTTCGCCACGCCGAAAACTCTTATGCACATTGTTAAACTCAATAGCAGATTCCATTATAAAAACTATTTAAATATTTTCCGCGAAAAGATGTTCGTTCTTATGAAACCATAATAAACCGATGAAAAAAATACAAAAACATAAAACAATAGGGATTGCTAATTTCGCTAAATCCGGCCACCGGCCAATTAAAATTAAATCTCTATACGTATCAATTATCGGTATCATGGGGTTAACGGTAATTAAAACGCCTTGCAGCTGTTTAGAGACGACTTTTATGGGATAAATTACCGGTGTTATAAACATTAAAAGCGGGGCCGTGCCTGTCACAACGTAACCTATGTCGCGGTAAAAAAGGTTGCCCATAGAAAGAATAAAGGTAAAGCCTGAAACTAAAATAATCTGAAGCAATAATACCAGCGGCACAGCTAAAATAGTAATATGTATTTTTACCTTATAAAATAGCATTAAGCCAAATAAAACAATAGACGCAATGAGTAAGTCAATCACTTTAGATAGAATCGAAGATATAGGAATTATCTCTCGCGGAAAATATATTTTATCTATAAGGGATGAATTGCTTACAAGGCTCTGCGTTGCGGCATTTAAGGCGCCAGCGAAAAAAGTCCAAGGCAAGAGACCGCAATAGGCAAAGACAGGGTAGGGAATGTTTCCCGTATCAATAGCAATTATTTTTGCTTTATATATAAAAGTAAAAATAAGCATCGTAGTAAAAGGAATAAAAACTGCCCAAGCAGCGCCTAAAAATGTCTGCTTATACTGGACTTTGATGCCTCTAGTGGCTAGACTGAATAACAATTCTCTATACGTAAAAATTTCCGCAATTATCTCTATTAGATTTTTAGGTTTATTTTCTTTTTCGTGAACCATAATAGTAATAATAATAGTAATGGCTCCTACGCATATTAACCTTATTAAAAATTACTCCGGTGACATTGCTTTTAACATCTCTAAGCATACTCATCGCGCGTAAAATTGCTTCGCGGGGTGTTTTTTCCGCCAGCACCACCATAAACACGCAATCAGCCAGTAAGCTCAATATGAGCGCATCCGTAACCGCCAATATACAAGGCGCATCAAGTATAATGATATCAAACGCATGCTTTACCTCTTCTAAAAACAACTTCATTTTATCTGAGCCTATTATTTCCGCAGGGTTATGCGGTATAGCTCCGCTTGTAATAAGATGTAAATTACCTATCCCCACATCCTTTAATACCTTATCCCACTGCTCTCTCCCGTAAAGTATTTCGCTAAGACCCCGCGACTTCTCCGTGCCTAATATCGTGTGTATGTTCGGGCGCCTTAAATCGCAATCAACGAGCAAAGTCTTTTTACCGATTTCAGCCATAACAATAGCTAAATTAGTGCTGGTTAAGCTTTTACCCTCTTCAGGGTGTGCGCTGGTAAGTATAAGCACTTTCGGAGGGGTAGTCAGATTGCTACTCAAGATGTTTGTGCGCAGTGAACGATAAGACTCTGCCTCCGGAGAACGAGGGTCAATTTGAACAATTACCCGCTTATCGAAAGAGCTATAAATTTCTTTTTTATTATCCATATTTTTAAACGGCTATTCTATGGGACTGTCGCAAAACGCAACAGTCCCTGATTACAGCGATTCATCTGCGATTACAACGATTAAAAACATTGGCATTCCCAATCACCGTAATCATCTTTTAATCATTGAAATCAGGCGCTGGCGCTATTTCGCGACAGCGCCTCTATACGCTAATCATTAATGTTTTCTGTGGCGATGTTTACTTACGTCGGTACGAATAATAGGAATAACACCAATAATAGGCTTATGCAAATAATACTCGACATCTTCGAGAGTTTTTAAAGATGTGTCGATATTTTCCTGTAGAAATGCCGCGGTGATTCCTAAGACAAGCCCCAGGGATATCGCGATTATAGCTCCCGGCATCCCTTGCGGTTTTTCTGGTTTCTTAGGTTCGATGGCGAGACGAAGAATTCTTACTCTAGTGGCATTCAATACAGAGTCGAGACGAAGTTTTTCTTTCTCTTCCATTAATTTGTCATAGGTTTTTTCATCCAGGCTAAGTTCCCGAGCCAGTTGACGCACCTTAAAATCAGGACTCATTTCGTCAGTCTTATCTGCGGAAGCAACCGGAAAACGCGCCTCTAAGACTTTCTTGGCAGTATCTTCTGCATTTGTATATTCTGAAATCTGTGTTTTCAAATCTTCCAACGGTTTTATAGCTTCTTTGTTAATCTCCTCTTTAATGTTCTCTATCTCCATATTCGTCTCTATAACCTTAGGATGTTCTTCTGTGAATTGTATCAAAAGAGAAGAAAGTTTCTGCTCGAGGACTGCTAATTTATCTTTGAGCTTAATAAATTCTTTTGACTGAGGTATTACCGATAAAATATCTTTATCGGACTTTTTCGAAGCGATTTTTTCCTCAAGCACTTTTAATTTAGCTTCAGCCATCTGTCTGTTTAACTTAGCGCTTACATAGTCCTGCTGTAGTTTTTCAAATTCGCGCGTCTCCGCCGGCGATATTTCCCCTCCTTCAGTTTTAGGAACATAGCCAGACAGGGTATGCTTGCCTTCTTCTATTTTTCGTTTCACTGCCTCCATTTGCCTCTCTATGTACTTTATAGAAGCTTGAGTGCCGCCTGTTATACCTTTAAAGCTCTGCTCAACTATAACACGCGCAGTTACATTTGCTATATCCATAGCTTTTTTAGGATTTTCGGATAACGCACTAATCGCTAAAACGTCAGAACCCTCTTCTTGTTCAACTAATATTGAATTAAGTATAAAAGCCGGCGTTATATCAGCCAACGCCCTTTCTGCCAATTCGCCACCCATCTTTAAGGCTTTCGTCTTCTCAAATTCTATATAACGAGTTACCTCTTCAGCTAATGTATGAGTTTTTATGAAGCGCTTGATACCCTCCATCAAATCTACATTATAAGGAGAACCCTCTACGATGATAAAAGCACTTGCTTTATAAACTACAGGTTTGGCGGGAACAAAAAGGATGCTCGAGAAAAGGACAACAACCACTGATAAAATAATTACAAATTTCCTCTTTATTAGAATTTCAACATAATCTTTTAAACTTACCTCTCTCTCGCTATATTCCATTGTTTTTATATTACATCCCTAATGCGCTTATCTTTTCATTAACCTCTTTTAGTAATTCAGGATTAGCTTTTTCGCTAGAAATAATTCTTGTAAACATTTGCTTTGCTTTATCTTTCTGGCCTAATTCTAAATAGCAAAGCCCTATTTGATAATATTCATAGCCCTCGCTTGAAGCTTCCGCGAGATCTAATGCTTTCTCATACATATCAATGGCTTCCTGAAATTTTCCTTGTTTATAAAAACAAGAGGCGATACCATGCATAGCAGATAATGCGATGGGGTGATCGGGATACTCCTTGAGTACTCTTTGATATTCAGTAATCGCATTGTCTAGTTCTCCTATGTCTAGATAAAGTGCTCCTCTCCAATAATATGCATACGCTGCCCAACGACTTTTAGGATATTTTTTTAATAAATCGGCATAAGCATTAAGAGCGCCAACATCTTCTCCAAGAATATCCATACAACCAGCCATGTAATATTGCGCACTATCTGCTTTTTCGCTATTGGGAAACTCTATAAGAAATCTCGAATAAGCGTCTATCGCCTCGCGGTATTCTCCGCGATTATGCGCTAGGGAAGCCCTATAGTATTGGGCAACGGGATCGCTAGCGCTTGTTCGAAATAATGTTATAACGATGATTATCAACAACAAACCGGTACCAATAGCAACGAACCGGATAAGTATTTTCTTTGATTTTTTCGCATTATTAATGAGTGTCTGAATAACGGAACCAATAGCGTATCTTTCTCCTTTATTCGTATAATCTCTACTTTCTTTTGATAACGACGCCATTTCTTGCGGGGTTATGGCCGGGCCTATTATTCTTTGAATCCTATCATTTATCTCTTCTTTTTTCGGCTGCCGTGAACGTTCAATTGGCCCGAATAGAGTCAAAATAAAATCTACGCCGCTATCAAGAAAAATTGGATCTCTTAATTCACTCTGCCTAATGGTAAGTTTTATTCTCCTGATACCGGTGCCTAACTTTTCAATGTATTTACCTATACGCATAAGTATCTCTGTGATAAACTTATTCCTTGAATACTGTGTATATTCCATATTGGCCACAGTTACTCCGTGCGCAAGGCCCCCCGGCGTGTATATTTCAATACGGTCGTCAAACATAAAAATGCGCACCTGCGAATTCTCAATACTATAATCCCTATGTACAACCGCATTAGTTATAGCTTCCCTGACTGCCACTGCGGGATATTCAGTAAAATCATCTCTTTTTAGCCCCTCTATTTTAGCTCCTGTATTCATATGCTTAAAAATAAAATTCCATGCTTCATCTATCATGCAAGGGATAGTGCCTTTTACTTCTTTCTGATCCACAATAACACTACCTATGTTTTTCCCCTGAAACCTAACTAGGCGCACTCCGCTAGAAATAATAAAGTACTGCGGGTCATTGCCGAACATAAGTAAACCCGCGGCAGTGGGCACTAATCTATTTCCGCTCTCAATAAGAATACCTTTATCTTTTAAGACTTTTTCTCTATTTCTATCTGCCATATCTTCTACCTTAGGCCCTATGCTTTTTAAATATTCATCTATTTTTGTCGCATCTAAATCTTCATAGCTAGCTGTTTCTACCGCCCAAGAATCACTCTCTTGCTTTCGAAAGCTGCTTTGCTTTTTGTACATATTTTGAATTTCGCTATGGCTTGCTACGTAAACTTGTTTGTCTACTCTAACGTAGCAATCGCCTTCTGCGTAATAAGGCCTCTCGCTGCCTCGCCTTATCCTTATAACGCCTAATTGTTTTCCTCCGATTGTTTCCATAGAAACCTGGGGATTGACTGACGAGTTACAATAATCCTTGTCAATTTTCATTATTTCTTTAAAAATATCAAAGTCGCGGCTTACATCGGCTGCCGCGTGTTTATTTTTATCTATTCCTATAAGAATTACGCCATCGCCCGAATTTGCAAATGCTACCATTATTTTGGCTAACTCTTTTCTGCTATTTTCAGTCGTAGGCGGTTCTTTTATTAATTCCAAATTTTGGCCAACGCCTTTATCAACCAGTTCTAGGATTTCTTCTTCAATCACTTTTCTCTCCTATCTTGCTATCAAGTTATCTTTTCTCATTATCTACCGCATTCTTTCATCAATTACTCGCCTATGTTCTGCTTGCAAGCTACCCCTAACATGCGTCTTCCATCCATTTACCATACCACGCACAGGTTTATAAACTTTTTCAAAAACAAAATCCTCCATAACGTCACGATTAACCCCATCCTTCTTAGATTGCTCCTCACCGGAAACCGTCCCTTCTTCTGCCTGTCCCGTTGCAGCTTCGTAACGTATCTGCATTACGGGTAATTTTCTATATACATAGCTAAACGCTGTCCCCGCAAGAAAACATATAATAATTATAATGAGATAGGTGAAAATTGCTACTTTTTTCACCTTACCTTTATATCTACCCATGTTAACCACCTCGCGTTACCGCTTTAATGGGACTGTTGCGAAATACAACAGTCCCTGATTTCAGCGATTAATACTTGATTGCAGCGATTGAAATTGTTAATGTTTTCAATCGTTGTAATCTTTTAATAATCATTGCAATCAAGCGCTGGGGCATTATGCAACAGCGCCTTAATCTTGTTTGTCCTGCCTAAATTTCATATCTTTATCCAACACTATGCCCTGCTCTGTATGCTTTTGCATCCAGTACCTTAACTCATTCAAAGATTTATAAAAATCAAATATGGTGACTTTTCTTTCTCGGGAATATTCATTATATAAATTTTTACTGGCGATTTTAGCGTAGATATAGCCGAATAAAATACCTATCACAACACCCGAAGCAATAATAATAAAATAAAAATTATGAACCATTTTTTTCAACATATCCTTTACCGCTTCAGGAAAAGGCGGAGACTGATAGTATCTGCACACTTCTTTATCTACACATTCTTTTATATCTTTAAGATCTTTTAGCCTTTCGCCTATTTCTTCTTTAAAGGAAGTAGCTTTTTTTTGCTTTACCTCTTCCAAAGTTAATTCCCCGCTAAAAAGCTGATTCATATATTCAGAGTAAGGCAAAATTTTCAAACGGCTGTTTTCAATATGCCTGACTAAATGCCTGACATAATCCAAATCAAAAGGCTTGGTGATGTAGTCAAAAACCCCTAATTCTGTTGCCTCTTTAACTGAAACCATGTCGCCAAAAGCAGTCATTACGACAAAATTTATTTCTGCTTTACTTTTCTTCATCTGCCTTATTGCTTCTATCCCCCCGATCCCCGGCAGGCGTAAATCCATAAAAACCAAATCTACTACTTCTTTATTAACTACTTCTAAAGCTTCTTCTGCACTAGCAGCAGTTAAGGTGTTGTAACCTTCGGCAGTAAATACTTTTGAAAGAAGCCTTGCGATAGCAATTTCATCATCAATGATAAGTATCGTTATTTTTACCATCAATATCCTCTCTTCCTAAAAACTATTTTGAGGCCTTAATAACTGGCAATCTAATAATAAATGTAGCCCCTTTTCCTAAGGATGATCTTGCTTGTATCGTTCCATTATGTGAATTAATAATGCGCTTACAGATAGCTAGGCCTAGGCCTAAACCTTGGGGCCGGCGGGTACTAAAAAATGGGGTAAATATCTTGTCGATGATATGTTCCGCGATGCCTTTTCCTGTATCTGCAAATATTACTTCTACCAAACCCTCTGAGTCTATATTATTCGTTTCTATGGTCAGTGTCCCGCCATGGGGCATGGCAGACTTAGCGTTGAATATTATATTTAAAAAAACTTCCCTGAGCTCATCTAAGCCAACGACTACATTTGGTAAATTAGGCTTTAGACTCAAAATAATCTTAACACCTTGCTTGTCAAGCTGTGTTCTAGTCAGCTCAATTATTTGCTGCACAATATCGTTAACATTAACAATCTCCTCCTTTTGTTCTGAAGGGCAGCAATATTTAAAGAGGCGTGCGATTATTCGAGAGGAAAGTTCAGCTGCTTCTTTTATGTCTTTAATTTCTTCCCAACCAAAACTACCTTTCTGCATATGTTCCGTGAGGTATTGCACATTGCCGACTATTGTTGCCAAGGGATTATTTATTTCATGCGCTATGCCTGCAGAAAATTGCCCTAACGCAGCCATTTTCTCTCTTTCTATCAATTGCTGCTGCATAAGCCTAGATTCCTCATGAGCCTGCCTTGTCTCTTCGTATAGCCTTACGCTCCATATAGATATCGCAGCTTGATTAGCTAAGAGCGAAAGCACCTTCAAATCAGACTCACAAAACAAATTCCCTGAAGATACATTATTTAAATTAAGAACCCCTATGACTCTATTTTCTACCTTTAACGGCACAGAGATGGATGATTTTACCTCTTTTTTTTCATCTAAATGGCAAAAGCGCGAGTCATTTTTTAAACCGCCGATTAAAAGTAGAGGCTTGCCTTCTTTGGCTACCCATCCTGAAATATGCTCTCCAAGTTTAACTTCTATCTTTTCGGCAATTTCTTCGCTTAAACCCCGGGATACTTTTATTTTTAAAGTTCTGCTTTGCTCCTCAAGTAGCATCAATGAACCCGTGTCTGCTCTTAGTAATTCGAGCGAGGTATCCAATATTTGCTTTAGCAACCTACGTAAGTTAAAAGCGCTTAACATCCTTGTAGTAATGCTAAGAAGTTCAGTTATATATTTTAGCTCTTGTTCTTCTATCTGCATAAATCTGTCCTCATTTATCTGATAAGTAAAATTTATTCTCGGGCTTTTATTCTCTCTCGGCGAATACCCCGTGGCTTGCCACGGGGATGAAGCCGAAATCGTAAACGTAGTTGACCTCATTCCAAGGCAATGAAGGGACTGTCGCGAAACACGTCAGTCCCTGATTACAACGATTAATTCGTGATTACAATGATTGAAAATATTAGTGTTTTAATCGCTGTAATCTTTTCTTAATCTATGGAATCAGGCGCTGGTGCTATTATGCGACAGCGCCAT
>JAUYCY010000085.1 GCA_030692055.1 Candidatus Omnitrophota bacterium
TGACAAGCCTATGATTAGCGAGGACTTTATTGAAGGTGTTCATGTTCCGATAGTATGGGTTGACCATCATAATCCTGTGGATGTTAAGGGTGTGAGGTATTATAATCCGAAAGTTAATAATCCTGATGTTTACTTGCCTACCTCTTACCTATGTTATCAGGTTGTTAAGCAAAACTTGTGGGATGCCATGTGTGGGATTATAGGTGACTGGTGCATACCAGAATTTTTTGATGATTTTATTAAAGAATACCCTGATCTGGTGGAAAAAACTGATAATCCTGGGGATGTCCTTTACAAGCAAAAGTTTGGTAGGTTGATAAAGATTTTTTCTTTCCTCCTTAAAGGCAAGACGTCTGATGTTAGCAAAGGCATAAGTATACTTTCTAAGGTAGAAGACCCTTATGAGATTTTAAACCAGACCACTTCAAGGGCGAGGTTTATTTTTAGAAGGTTTGAAAAAATTGATAAGGAATATAAGGAGCTTCTTGATAAGGCTGTAAAGTCAGCTACTAACGATAAAGTGTTAGCTTTTTATTATCCTTCAAAAAAGATGAGCTTTACAGGTGAATTATCTAATGAGCTGTCTTACTTGTTCCCGGATAAGCTTGTCATCGTCGGAAGGGAGAAGAATGGAGAGTTCAGGCTCAGCTTGAGAAGCAAGATTCATAAGCTGCCTAAGATTATCGAGAAGGCCTTGGTGGATGTTGAAGGCTATGGCGGCGGGCATGATTACGCTTGCGGCGGGAATATAAAGTCTAAAGACCTTAGCAGGTTTGTATCCAACTTAAGGAAACAGATCGAATAAACTTACAGCTCTGAAAAAAGGAAAGAAATTCCGGAATTTTAAATTTTTTAGCTTCAGAACCTTTAAATATTTCAGAAACCCAAACAAACATTGAAAAAAGATGGGTGTAAAAGAATTTTATAAATTCTCCCCCAAAGCCGCTCTCAAAGCTGCACGCAAGCCTTTTCTGATGCCCCAATAACCAGAAAATATCAAAAAGGTTATTTATTTAAATAATAAGCCATTATAAGTTAGCATGGAAAAGAAGAGGAAAATTATAATTTTATCAATCCTGGTTGTTATAGTGGTCTTATTTATACTGGAAATATTGAAGGTGGACATATCAACTGGCTACTCATACAGGTTCTCTGATGACACACATGATATCCGTTTTTTGATTCTGCAGGATCCCCACTACGAAGAAGAGTACAGGGTTTTTCCAAAAAAAGTTGTACCTGAAGGTTTTATTGGGACAATCAGTACTAATAGGTATATAAACTATTTCAATGCATACTGCGAAGAACCAGATTGTTATGAGGAACTTATGGAAAGGTTGGAAAGAGAGTCTTTTTCTAGGAAAACCGATCCAGATATGGACTGGGATACTTTCCATAAAATAAAAGATGAGAACTTAAATGCATTGCGGCAGATGAAATATGATTTTGAATCATTCCACGTGTTTACAATTGTAATACGTTCTATAATGGGTGGGATGATATCAAACACTACAAATTATATAGTTTATATCAGTTTATACCCATGTAGGGTGCAAATAAGTAGAGATTATCAAATAAGAAATTGAATTTGTGCAAAATATTTTCACAGGTATGGAAGCTGCCCGCATGCGAGATTTCTCTGTCTTTTTCTCCAGTCGCGTATTCTGTACCTTGTATAGAACAGAACTAGTATAAATATTCTCGTTCGGAAAAAAGAAAAAATTTCCGGATGTGAGAACCTTTAAATATTTCAGAAACCCAAACAAACTTAGAAAAAGAAGGAACGGAACAGGGGTTGGTCTTCAATATTTAGTATTAAAGGAATCAAAAAAGAGGAATTGACATTATTAATCCTAACTATTTTAACTTTAATTTTGATTATAGTATTGGAAAAAATAGCATCTGGAAATTTTGTAGAATTGATATTTTATTTACTATTCACCTTATATTTTTCATTTTTTATTTATTTTATCCCTCCAGTGATATTAATTTTAATTTGTGTATTAATTACTAGGATTTTGATCAAATGGAAAATATCATGGATTTGTATTTTGTGGGCTATACTACTTATAATTAGCTATGCAAGTCTTTTTTTATACTTAATGGGTTTTAAACCTCCTTTTGATTAACTTAAAGTCTTGTAAATGTCGGCTTTGCGTGGATATTCATTCTCTGATTAGTATGTAGGCTTTTTTGCCTATGTGTTCTTTTGGGCAGTCGATTTTGGCGCCGTTGCCAAATTTGGTTACTGTTTTTTCTATGATGGTTTTGATTTCGTCTTTTAGTGTT
>JAUYCY010000108.1 GCA_030692055.1 Candidatus Omnitrophota bacterium
TGCCGGAGTGGCGGAATTGGCTGACGCGCACGACTCAAAATCGTGTGAGGTAACCCCTCGTGTGGGTTCAACTCCCACCTCCGGCACCAAAAATGCATATCAAATGGTCACCTCCCCTTGCATATGTAGTAGGATTAATAACAACTGACGGCTCACTTTCTAATGATGAAAGGCATATTGTTTTTACTTCTTCCGATATTCAATTAATAAAAACCTTCAAGGAATGCCTGCGTTTAAAAAATAAAATCACATTAAATCCTTTTGGCCAATATGCAAAACGTCAATCTTATAAAATACAATTCTCAAGTATAGCCTTATATAGCTGGCTATTAAAAATAGGCTTAACTCCAAACAAAACAAAAACAATAAAACTTCTGCGAATATCAGATAAATATTTTCCAGATTTCATTAGAGGTCATATAGACGGTGATGGTTCAATCTTTATATATAGAGATTCTCATAATAAATATAAAAGAAAAACTTACAGCTATCAGAGATTATATGTTACATTACGCTCTTCCAGTAAATCGCATATGGAATGGATTCGCGATAGATTAAAAACCTTATTAGGTATCAAAGGAAGTTTGTCGGGCTGGAAACCAAAAGAAAGAAAAATAAAATTATGGTCATTAAGATTTTGCAAGAAAGAATCTCTTAAAATCCTACCTTGGTTATACTATAAAGAAAACCTGCCTTGTCTTAATCGTAAATTTAAAATAGCAAAGAATTTTCTTTGACCTATCAGGATAAACTCCCCATCTTCCTGAATTTTTCGTAGCGGAGCTTAAGAAGTTCTTCTTTAGGAATTGCTTTTAATTCTTTTAAGGCTTTCTTTATCACCTTTTTTATATTCTGAGCTGCTTTTTCAGGGTCGCGATGGGCCCCGCCAAGCGGCTCAGGAATTTCTTCGTCTATAAGCCCTAAATTCAACAGGTCTTTTGCGGTAAGTTTTAATACCTTAGCTGCCTCAGGCGCTTTTAACCTGTCTTTCCAGAGAATCGCGGCGCAGCCTTCCGGAGATATTACAGTATAATACGCGTTTTCCATTACATAGACCCTGTCGCCTACGCC
>JAUYCY010000122.1 GCA_030692055.1 Candidatus Omnitrophota bacterium
TTTGAACTTTTAACTGACAAGGAGCTAAACACAAGTTTAGTTCCTTGTAGAGGCAAGGTTTTTTAGGTAAGGTTCTACAGGTTCTGAAAGGAAAAACTTTTCTTAAAAGCCGAAGGGCTTGCTTTAAAGAGCCAGCATCAACGAACGGCCCAATAGAAGCATAAGGCATAGGGCATAGGGCGAATGGCTTATTATTTTTGCTATTCGCTTTTTGCTTTATGCTCTTTGCTTTTTGATGGGCAATAAATACCCTGGGAAAATCCTCTTTGGTGATATAGACGAAGCTATGGCTTTTGCCGTCTTTCCAAATGCTGTTATATTTTGGCAGGTGTTGCTTAATGAGTTGGGCTTCAAGCAGTAAGGCCTCTATTTCAGAGTTTGTCTCAATAAAGCCAATTTTATTTGTTTGGGGTAGAAAAATACTATCTTTGAAAACTGGCTGATTGAAATGATTTTTCACCCTTTGCTTTATATTTATCGCTTTGCCAATATAAAGAAAATCAGCCCCTCTATTAAAGGAATAAATTCCCGTAGTATTTGGTAATTTATCAGGATTTTCTTTTTTGATGAATTTGAACTTGAGCATTGTTATATTTTACCATTTTATCACGAAATATTTAAAACATTTAAAGTATCACAAAAAATATATCTGGGACAAGTTAGGACGATCGTCCTAACTTGTCCCAGATTATCATTGGCATTTAAAGTAAAAAAATCAGGGCCTGCTTGTTAAAATAATAACAGCAAGCCCTTCGAGTTTACGCTATAACATTGGTCATAGCATTAGTTTTGTTTTTCAACTCTTTGACTTCTGCCTCTAACTCTTCTATCCTTTTTAACAAGTGAAGAGTGGTTTTAAACGGACTGAAAACGCCATCTATTCTGACGGGGCAGAATGTGATACCCTTATAAAATCCCCATTGGTTAGAGCGAAAGCATAATGTTGAACCATCGCTTAAAATAATATCCGTTCTGTTTTCTTTTGGCGTGCATTTTGATTCAAGACCATGAATATATATGCGAGATATTTTTGCGATTGTTTCGTTCCCGTCCAAATCAACATATTTTATTTCCGTCTCGAGCCACGGTGGATTGTCAGGCACTAAAGCCTTAAAGGGATCTGACATTTCCAGCAACTCTTTTTTAATCATTTTTTACTCCTTTCAAGGTTAATCTTTGGGGTCTTTGTTTGACCCTACGCAGACAATCGCCCAAGCGAAAAAAGCCACAAAAGACATAAGGCAGCCAAGACCTATCCAGCCCCATGGCAAACCTCGAATTGCTTCCCAGCAATTTTGCAGAAGATTCATTATTTATCTCGCCTCCCTTAATCTTAAATCGGTTTGCCCTTTAATGTTCTGCTTCCTTTGTACACCCGTTGCCCTTAAAAAGCAAGGTTTTTTGTTGTTTTGGCGTGCTTAGTGCAAGGGCTTTTAATTTAAGTAAAAAAGGGGTATAATAAGCAATTTTAAGCAAAACTTGAAATTGTAATTTTTAATTTTTAATGTTTAAAAATTAGAAATTAGAAATTAAAAATTAAAACCAATGCCAAGCAAAAATAATCAGGACTATATTAAGATAAGGGGTGCGCGTGTTCATAATTTAAGAAGCATTGACTTAGATATCCCCAAGAATAAGTTGGTGGTTGTTTGTGGTGTTTCAGGAAGTGGCAAGTCGTCGTTAGCCTTTGATACTTTGTACGCTGAAGGGCAGAGAAGGTATGTTGAAAGTTTGTCCTCGTATGCGAGGCAGTTTTTAGGGGTGATGGAAAAGCCAGATGTTGATAAAATTGAAGGCATTTCACCGGCCATTGCAATTGACCAAAGAAAGTCAAATAATAACCCGAGAAGCACGGTTGGCACGATGACAGAAATTTATGATTATTTACGGGTTTTATTCGCTCGCATTGGCCAACCCTACTGCCCTCAATGTGGTAAGTTAGTTCAAAGCCAAACCATTGACCAAATTGTTAAACAAATTCTTAAATTACCAAAACAGAGTGAACTGTTAGTTTTAGGGCCAGCGATTAAAGATAAAAAAGGCGAGCATAAAGCAATAATAGATGAAATAAAAAGGGCTGGTTTTGTCAGGGTAAGAGTTGACGGCATTATCACGAGAGTTGAAGAAGCCGAAAACCAAGCGCTTGATGAAAAGAAAAAACATTCCATAGAGGTTGTTGTTGATAGATTAGTTTTAAACGGGGAGCTTGAGCGAAGCCGTTTAGTTGATTCAATAGAAACAGCTTTGAAGTTAGGCAAAGGCACAGTCATAATAAATTCTAAATCCGAATATCTAAATCCTAAACAAATTCAAAACCTGTCTGCCGACAGGCAAGATTCAAAATTCCAAGTTCAAAACGAAAACAAAAACAAAAAAATAAACGAACGGGATTTACTTTTTTCGGAGAAGTTTGCTTGTGAAGAGTGCGGGGTTTCAATGCCTGAAATAGAACCTCGACTTTTTTCTTTTAACTCACCCCAGGGCGCTTGCTCCGCTTGCCAGGGCTTGGGTAAAAAATTAGAGATCGACCCAGAACTTGTTATTCCTAATAAAAACCTAAGCTTAGCTGAAGGCGCTGTTTTCCCCTGGGCGCGAGCTTCACATAAAGTGGGGCGACAAGGATGGTATTTTCGGATTTTAGAGGGCTTAGCTTCAAACAACGATTTTTCTTTAAACACCCCTGTTAAGGATTTGTCTAAAGAACAACTCGCCCTTGTCTTATATGGCGATAAGTTTGGTTTTGAGGGGGTTATTCCCAATTTAGAAAGAAGGTTTTGGCAAACTGAATCAGAGGGGGCAAGAGTTGAAATAAAAAAGTATATGCGAGAGAGGCAGTGTGAAGTTTGTTCAGGTAAGCGTTTGAAAAAAGAGGTCCTAGCTGTGAAAATCAAAAAAAAGTCAATAAATGATGTCGTTGGAATGCCTTTAAATAAGGCGAAAGATTTTTTTTCAAACTTAACCTCTTCAGTTTTAAACGATCGCACAAAACTGAAGAGTGATGTGGCCCTCCCTTTATTAAAAGAAATTATAGAACGGCTCGGCTTTCTAATTGATGTCGGGGTTGATTATTTGACCCTATCTCGTGAAACTGAAACCCTTTCTGGCGGGGAAGAACAAAGGGCGCGACTGGCTACGCAAATTGGCTCAAAATTAACTGGCGTTTTATATATTTTAGATGAGCCCTCTGTGGGGCTTCATCAAAGAGATCAAGAGCGTTTAATCAAAACCCTAAAAGATCTGCGGGATGTTGGCAACACTGTCATTGTTGTTGAGCACGACCCCCAAACAATAGCCGGAGCTGATTGGGTCATAGAAATTGGCCCCAAGGCGGGCAAGCATGGAGGGAAGGTGGTCTTTACAGGCACGCCCAAGCAACTTTTAAAAGCAGATACTTTAACGGGGAAATACCTGTCTGTTAAAAATTCTAAATCCGAATATCTAAATCCTAAACAAATTCAAAATTCTAAATTTCAAATTCAAAACCAAGAAGCTAAAACAAAGCAAAAATTTCTTTTTATAAAGGGGGCAAGCGAGAATAATTTAAAAAATATTGATGTTAAAATTCCTTTAGGCAAGTTTGTTTGTGTAACGGGAGTGTCAGGAAGTGGGAAAAGTAGTTTAGTTAACGATATAATTGGTAAAACCCTTTTTCAAAAGTTTTATCGTTCTAAAGAAGAGCCGGGCAAGCACAAAAAAATTGAAGGTACAGAGTTTTTAGACAAAGTTGTTTTAGTTGATCAAAGCCCAATTGGCCGCACACCTCGAAGTAACCCAGCAACTTATACGGGGGCTTTTAATCATATTCGGGCCTTGTTTAGTAACTTAAAAGAGGCCAGAATTAGGGGTTATAAGCAGGGCAGATTTAGTTTTAATGTAAAAGGGGGAAGGTGCGAGGCCTGTGAAGGCCAAGGGCAAAATAAAATTGAAATGTATTTTTTGCCCGATGTTTATATTAAGTGCCCCGAGTGTTCGGGTAAAAGATATAACCAAGAAACCCTTGAAGTAAAATACCAAAACAAGTCAATTGCTGATATTTTGGAAATGACAGTTGAAGATGGCTTGCAATTTTTTAAGCACATCTCTGCTGTTCAGGATAAATTAAAAACTTTAAACGAAGTTGGTTTGGGCTATCTTGAGCTTGGTCAATCTGCCCCTTCTTTATCAGGCGGTGAAGCCCAAAGAATAAAATTAGCGGCTGAATTAAGCAAGAAGTCAACTGGCAAAACCTTATACATTTTAGATGAGCCAACAACAGGGCTCCACCCTTATGATATTGAAAAACTTTTATATGTTTTAAAAGAATTAGTTAATAAAGGCAATTCTGTTTTAACCATAGAGCACAACCTTGATTTTATTAAATCAGCTGATTGGTTAATTGACTTAGGCCCCGAAGGCGGAGACAAAGGCGGAGAAGTGGTCGCGGTTGGTAGTCCGGAAGAGCTATTGCAAAATAAAAGGTCCTACACCGCTCAATTTTTAAATCAGGTATTGAATAACCGCTGAATAAGTGATATAGTCTAATGACAAATGAAAAAATGCAATATTAAAAACGTTTTTGTTTGTAATCTGCGGCGCGTAGTAATCTGTGGCATTTTGTTATTGACATTTATTGCAACCTGCAACCTGCAACCTGCAACCTGCAACCTGTATGCCCAAGGCGCTAATAAAGAAGAAGAAACACTTTACGTCGCCAAGAAAGCGTTTGAGGACGGTTTTTATGAAGTAGCTATTTCGCTTTTAGAACGTTTCTTGAAGAACTACCCTGCCTCGCCAAAATTACCGCAAGTAAAGCTATTGATCGGACAGTGTTATTTTCACCAAAATAGGTTTCTCGATGCCTTGGCAAAATTCGAGGAGCTCTTGAGTCAGCCTTCAGCCAAAAATATCAGAGATGAAATTCTTTATTGGATTGGCGAGGTGCATTTCAGGGGCAATGCCTTTACCAGGGCAGGACAGTATTACAAGATGATTATTGATGAGTCCCCTAAATCTGCGTACGCAGCGGCGAGTTTCTATTCATTAGGGTGGTGTTTATTCCAGGAATCAGATTTCTCCGGGGCAATGAAATATTTCCAAATCGTAGAAGAAAAATTCCCCAATGAATCACAGGCCCGGGATTCTTCATTTAAAATAGTTGAGTGCCTCTATAATTTGAAGGAATATAGCCGGCTAAAGGATAAAATTAAATCTTACCTTAAGATATATTCTAAAGACACAGTCCACCTTCCTTATTTATATTTTTACCTGGCAGAAGCAAACTTCTATTTGGATAACTTTACTGAATCCATCGACGGATATACAAAGGTTCTTCTAAATACAAGCGACACTAAGATGCGTGCCTTATCATAATTAGGGATGGGCTGGAGCTATTTGAAGTTAAAAAAATACCAGGAGTCTGAAAGCACGTTCTTGGAATTAAAAGCCGATAGCTTAGAGAAAAGAAGCCTCGATGTCCTGTTATTGGGTAAGGCAATATTATATTTCGAAACAAAAAGATTCGGCGAAGCAAAAAATATATATAATGAATTATTGAATACAACTTCCGACGCGCTCGTTTTGATGCAGGCTTATTTAGGCAAGGCAGAGTCGCTTTATAATCTGGCTGAATATAGAGAGGCGGTAAACGTTTATAAAGAGGCAATAGAGAAGACTGCCGCGCAGGCGGTAATCCCTCAGGAAATTTTCGATAAACTGCATTATGGACTAGCCTGGGCTTATCTTAAAGAAGGCGAATTTAAGGAAGCGATAGATGAATTCCAAAAACTGGTAAGGCGTACCGAAGATAAGATTGTCAAAATTTCTGCCCTTTGTCAGATAGGCGATACCTATCAGGATTCGGGGGATTTTAATAAAGCCCAAGAGACATACGACGGCATATTGAGAGACTATCCGGATAGCCTATATAGCGATTATGTCCAGTACCAGCTAGGCCTTACTCTACTGAAGGCCTCAAACTTCGACGGAGCAATTATGAGCCTCTTGAGCCTTAAAAAAAATTCCCCCAATTCAAAACTTTTAGATGACGCATCTTATACTTTAGGATTAGCTTATTTTCAGAAGGAAGATTATGCCTCAAGTAAGGAAATTTTTGAAAAGTTTCAGCTAGATTTTAAAGATAGCCCTTTGCGGCCTCAAGGCACGTACCTTTTAGGAACCTGCTTATACAATTTAGGTAAGTTTGCCGAAGCAATTGAGGTATTTAAGGATATTATAAGGCAGCATAGCCAAGATACAGAGCTTATTCAGAAAGCCGAATACGAAATAGCGGATTGTTACTATCGTATGGGCAACGAAGAAGAAGCAATGGTAAGGTTTAAAATGCTGCGTTCTAAATATCCAGATTCCCGGCTGACCCCCGAAGTGATGTGGTGGCTGGGGGAATATTATTATAGACGTAACGATTTGGCTTTGGCCCGCAGATACTTCGCCTCGCTTATACAAGATTTTCCTAAGAGCAATTTGGTTGCCTCCGCATATTACACCTTAGGTTCAATCTATGAAGAGGAATCAAGATATCAGGAGGCAATAGAGAATTTTAAAAAGGCGGCAGAATTAGATAATTCTGATTTAGCAGGCACGGCGGCCATTGCTATAGCAGATATTTACGTAAAGCAGGAAAAGCTCGATTTAGCTATTCAGATGTATAATAGCGTAACCCAGGAACATAATAACTTGACGCATCTGATTTACCCCAAGATGGCGGATATCTATAAAGAGAAAAACAACTATGAGCAAGCTTTAGATTTATATCGTAGAAGCCTGGAGGTGGTACCGATAAGGCAAATGGCAGATGTTCAGTTTAAGATAGCCGAGACCTTAGAGGCAGAAGCAAAAGTAACAGAGGCAATCGAGGAATATCTAAAAGTTACCTATCTTTATTCAGAAAATCAG
>JAUYCY010000146.1 GCA_030692055.1 Candidatus Omnitrophota bacterium
CAGCCGCAGCGTCCTCGCTTCAACTCCTTTACAATAAGAAAAGAACAGTATTTAATAAACGGGTTCGTCCGCTACCGCTACAAAAATAAAAAAAATCAGGGTTGCGGCATGCCGAGCCTCTCGCGAACAGCGCTTGAGTGCGGGCAAAATTTTGCCCGCACCAAAATTTTGCCAAAAGAAAACCGATATTTCAAGGGGCGGAAATAAGTTTGAAAAGTGTCTTTTTGTGATACAATATGACTAAATCGTAGTGAAAGTTAACCATTGAAATTATAGTAGTATAACTATACTATATTGTCAAGTTAAATGATAGCTAAAAGATTAAAAGAATTAAGAAAAAAATCCGGTTGGTCTCAACAGAGATTAGCTGAGAAAGCCGGTTTATCTTACAATACGATTACTAAGATTGAACAAGGCGCTGCAACCAAGCCGACTATTCAAACAATGATAAAGATAGCAGATGCTTTTGGGATTACATTGGACGAGTTAGTTGGTCGAAAGTAATTAAGAGACGTAAATTTTTATATTAAAAGGAAGGATAAAATATGCCATCAATAAATTTTAAAGGAAAAAATGCAGTTTGGAATCATCATTTGTCCGTTCCATATCAAACTCTTGAAAAAGATAAAAAACTGTCCGTTAAAGGCAAGAATGAGGACGAAAATTTAATTATCGAAGCGGACAATCTAATCGCGTTAAAGAGTCTACTGCCAAAATATCAGGGGCGAATAAAATGCATCTATATTGATCCTCCATATAATACCGGCAATGAAAACTGGGTATATAATGACAAAATCAATAGCCCTCTGATAAAGGATTGGATCAAGCAAACAGTTAGTGCCGATGATTTAACGCGCCATGATAAATGGCTATGCATGATGACGCCGAGACTTAAATTATTGCAGGAACTACTAAGCGATGATGGCGCTATTTTTATTAGTATAGATAATATTGAAGTTCATAATATATTGAGCCTTATGAATGAAATATTTTTACCAGAAAATTTTGTTGGGGTCTTAATATGGAGAAAAAAAGAAGGCGGAGGGCAAACCGATCAATATTTTGTCACTGAACATGAATATATAGTTGTCTATAAAAAAAGTGATAAATTTAAATGGCTTGACGAAAAGATACCTCAAGACAGCTCTTCTTATAATAAAAAAGATAAAGACGGAGAATACAAAGCTGTAAAGCTTGCAAAATGGGGGAGTGGTGCAAGAAAAGAAGATAGACCAACAATGTGTTTTCCACTTATTGCACCGGATGGTAAAAAAGTATATCCGGTAGCGCCTGATGGTAATGATGGCAGATGGCGCGTTGGGAAAGTAACAATGGAAAGACTTATCGAAAACAATCTTATTGATTGGGTAAAAAAAGATAGCAAATGGCTCCCATACGAAAAGATATATTTTGAAGGAGACGAGATTAAAGTTATAAAAGAAAGAAGTATTATTTACGATTTATCTTATACTGGTGATGGAACAAAAGAATTGTTGAATATATTTGGGGCAAAAGATTATTTTGATAATCCCAAACCAAGCGAATTAATCAAATATCTAATTACCTATTCTTCAGAGAAAGATTCTATTATTCTCGATTCTTATGCTGGGAGTGGAACTACTGCCCATGCAGTTTTAAAATTAAATAAAGAAGATAAAAGTAGCAATAGAAAATATATTTTAGTTCAGCTCCCAGAAGAAATAAAAAAAGATAAATCCGCATACAAAGCAGGCTTTCGATATGTTCATGAAATTACTCGGGAGCGTGTAAAAAAGGTAATAGAAAAAGACAAATTGGATGTCGGTTTTTCGTATATGAAACTTGGTCCACGAATTGATGCAGACTCTATTTTGTCAGGTAGCTTGCCGACCTATAAGGAACTTGCCAAATATGTTTATTATTTGGCAACCGGAAAAACCATGGACAATGAAAAATCAATCGATGAGAAGAATTATTTTGTTGGAAAAATAAACGGTGAGAGCATTTATTTGCTGTATGAAAAAGATAAAGATAAGCTTAAAGGTTTGGCAATTACTCTTGATTGGGCTGAAAAAATAGGTAAAAAAGATAAGGGAAAGAAAATTATCTACGCTCCAGCGTGCTTTCTAGATGAGGAATATTTAGAGAAGTTCAATATCCATTTTGTAAGTATTCCTTATAGCCTTTTTGAGAAAAAGTAGAATATGATTTTAAAGGACTATCAAATAACAGTCATTAAGGCGCTTAAGAATTTTTACATTGAAGCGGATAAACAAAAAAGCGCCGTAGAAAAGCTAGGCGACACTGCTATTAGTTATGTGGACGCAGTTTATAACAAGCTTGGTTTTTCTAATTTTTCTGATAGACCGAAAAACGGTTTAGGAGAGTATTATCCTCGTTTTTGTTTAAAGATTCCTACGGGTGGAGGAAAGACTATATTAGCTATTGATGCGATTCGTGAATATCAAAATTTATTTGCTAAGAAAAGAACAGGTCTTGTAGTTTGGATAACCCACCGAGAGACAATTTATCGTCAGACAATAGAAAAAATGAAAGATAAAAATCATGTTTACCGCCAATGGCTTGATCAATGTAGTGGTAATAGGACCATAATTTTAGAAAAAGGACAGTCATTGCGCCTGCAGGATGTAGAAAATAATTTAACCATTTTAATGCTTATGATTCAATCAGCAGGTAGAACCACTAAAGAGAACATGAAGGTCTTTCAGGATAGTGGTGGATACATCGATTTCTTTCCCCCGGACAATCAGTATGAAAAACATCAAAAGTTATTGGAACACATTCCCAATCTGGATGTTATTTCAAGTAGCTTATTTAATCAGAAAATTGTAAAAACTAGCCTAGGTAACGCAATCAGGATATTGCATCCTCTTATTATTGTTGACGAATTTCATACTATGTTTTCTGAGATTGCAAAAGAGACGCTTGATGGCCTAAATCCTTCAATGATTATCGGGTTATCAGCAACCCCCAAAGAGCGTAAGCACATGAATGTTTTAGTAGAGATAACCGGTCACGAACTTAAAATAGAAGATATGATTAAGCTTGACTTGCACTTACATTCGCCTACGGTCAGTGGCAATTGGCATGAGATGATTAACGATATTAAGAAAAAAAGAGAAGCTTTAGAGAAAGAATCGATTAAATTAAATAGTAATAAAGGAATTTATATTCGACCCATCGTCCTTATTCAGGCGGAGAGAACTGGTAAAGATCAGCGTGGAAGAGGTATGGTTCATAGCGAAGATGTGCGCGATTATTTAGTTGAGAAAGGTGTATCCGCATATGAGATCGCTGTTAAATCAAGCGAGATGGACGAGATTAAAGAACAGAAGCTTTTGTCCGCTTCAAGCGAGATTAGATATATCATCACTAAAGAGGCATTAAAAGAAGGATGGGATTGCTCTTTTGCGTATATTTTAGGAGTAATACCAAATGCTAGGTCAGAGTCGTCAATGACGCAATTAGTGGGTAGAATTTTACGGCAACCGTATGCTAGAAAAACAGGGGTAAAAGAGCTTGATGAAAGCTACGTTTATTTTACTAAAGGCGATACTGGCGAAGTAGTGAAAAATATTCAACGAGGGTTTGAACAAGAAGGCCTTGGAGATTTAGTGCAAAACATCAGTAAGGAGTCAGGCCCGACTGGTTCGAAAACAGTAAAAACAAAAATCAAGAAAGCAATTCTTAAGAATTATCCAGAGTCACTATATTTACCGGTTTGGATGATTAAGGAAGGGAAAGATTATCGTAGGTTTTCATATGATATTGATATAAAGCCAAAAATCAACTGGCAAGACATCGATTATAGCCGGTGGCTAAAGGAAACGATTTTCCCATTACTTGATGAAAAATCCATTGTTTATGAGATATTGGTGGATCTGGATAAGCATAAAAAAAGATATTTGGATGAAGAAAATGGCGGAATTCTTGAGATTTCATATTTAGCGCGCCGGATAAGTGATGTGATTGATAACGCGTTCATTGCCTTTGATCTCGCGCAAGCTATTATTGAAGAATGTAGTAAATATAAAGATGAAAAGAAAATGCGGGCCAATAGCGGATTTGTTACCCATGAGATTATAAAAAAGATAGAGGAGGAAAAGGAAAGTCAAGAGCAGTCAATATTTAATTCATTAGTAAAAAGCAAAAATCTAGTCTTGGCTGTTTGTGAGGATGAAAGCTTAGGCTACTTGTTACCAAAAGAGAGCGAGGTATATCCAGAAGGGATAGAAACATTCAAGCTAAATCTTTTTGAAAAATCTGACATAAAATCAATGAATTCCTTGGAAAGAAAAGTCGCTAACTTAATCGATAATAAGAAAAGTGTTGTTTGGTGGACTCGTAACGTAGCAGTAGATAAGGCATGGTATTCTGTTCGTGGCTGGAGGAAAGGACGAATTTTTCCTGATTTTATAGTTGCTAAAAAAAAGAAAAATAATTCTTTGGAACTTATTTATGTAATTGAGAGTAAGGGCGAACATCTAATTGGTAATCCTGATACGCAATATAAAAAGAGCGTTTTTGATAGGCTCAATAAGGAAAGCGCTGAACCGATCAATGTAAGCGTAGTTAAGTTTAATTTGAACAAGAATTTCCAATTTGAATTGGTCGAGCAAGGTAACGAAGACGCAAATATTAACAGATTTTTCAATCTATGATTTTGAGTCGACAAAGAAAGGCTCCTTTTATAACTATTTATGAATCTTTTTGATTTATAAAGCATGTCGTAAATTGATATAAAGGAAAGTTGGATTTATAAAATGATGCCGTGCATAGACGAAGAAACCATGGCCTGCTACATAGATGGTCTATTATCAGAAGAGGAAATTAAACAGGTTGAAAAGCATATTGCTATTTGTGATAGATGTAAAGAGATTGTAGAAATAACGAAGAAGATCAAAAATCAAGAGGACACTTCTAATTTTTGAAGAATAGAACGTCTCGAGTTTTATTTAAATTCGTTTAATGAGCCATAAATGATTGGAACAAGAATCAATAATTTAGAAGTTATAGAACAGATTGGAGTCGAAGGAAATTTTGGCATCGTATGTAAGGTACAAGATCATGATGCGAATGATAAGAAAGCGATTAAGATCTTTAGGAATGACCGAGGTCGTCTCGAAGAAAAGAGATTTATAAAAGAAAATGATATCCTCCATAAATTAAAACCTCACAATAATATAATCCTCCCCTTATCTAAGGTTTTAACTTTCAATGGATATATATATTATTTACTAGAATTAGCAGATTGTAATCTCGGAAAATATATTGATAGTAAACATAATTTGCAGTTACAAACTCAATTGGATATTTTTATTCAAGTTTGCGAAGGTTTAAAGCATGCTCATTCGAAAGAAATCGTCCATAGGGACTTACATAGAAAAAATATCTTAATAAAGATCTCTAATGGAATAGAAATAGTCAAATTGACTGATTTCGGAAAAGCTAGAGATTTTGCTGAGATACCTATCACCACTTCTTATGCTCCTTGGGGAGCGATGGAAATAACAGCGCCAGAAGTTATAGCTCAAGTTACAAACAAAAACTCCTCTTTTAAAGAACAAACATTAGCCGATATATTTTCTTTAGGCATTATTTTACATATAATTTTTAATCCGCTTTCTTCGCTTTATACGGCTCGAATAATAGAATTATTTGGGTTAGCAAATACTAATGGTATTTATTCAAAAGGCACAACGTCTAGTAAAAGAAAGGAATTTTATAATAATTGCATAAGCTATTTTAAGTTATATAATTTAAACAATCTTTTACAAGTAACAATATCTGGTGATGACAAAATAAATCAAAAGATTAATGAGTTGATATTCTCAATGACCGCTCCTGATTTTACTAAGAGAATATCAGATTTGGGTTCTATATTAGATAAATCGAAAGGTATAAAAACGGAGATTAATAATGCTTAGAGCAAGTAGTGTAGACTTTGAATCTAAAAGAGATATCTCAATGGGTTATGGCTTACTTGAGAAAACAAGCGAGGGGCCTTCGTTAGAAGATTCCTTGTTGAATATAAAGTCTCAAAGGTTAAGTAATCTAACTCAAAGCTATTTGAATTATAAAAGAGATGAATTAGGAAATATAATTAGATCAATGCAAAATAATGTAAATGCTTTATTGCAATTAGGCGATGTCCACTTGATAAAGAAAGATTACTACAGAGCTCGAAGAATTTTTTCCGATGTCATTAAAATTAAAAATGATTTTTATGCAGCTTATGAAAAATTAATTTTAGTTAATCTTATACTGAATCAATTTGACGAAGTTGAAAAAATATATAAGAGATATATTCAAATTTCTAACAGAAGAAATGATATATTACATAATTATGTACTTTTTAAATTGTTTTACAAGGGTGTTAAAGATGAGAATAATAGAGCTGAATGTTTAGATATCTTACAAGAAATAATGGCAAAAGATAGCAAAAATATTTTTGCTTTAAATACTTATGGATTTATCTTACTTAATAACAATCAACTTGAAGAATCCAAAGATTATTTTTTAAAATCCTTAGAAATAAAACCGGATTTTATTCATGCTAATAATAACTTAGGAGTTTATTTTCTTAGGAAAAAAGACGTTAAAAATGCAGAAATTTATTTTCGGAAAGCGTTAAGTGGTAATATAAATTTTCTTCCAGCACACGAGAATTTACTGCAAATTATGCTTTTAAATAAAGAATTCAAAAATGCACTTAAGTATATCAATACAATAAATAAATCAAAATTAATTTTACCTATAAAATGGAAAGGAATTATAGGCACAATACTTGCTAAGCAAAACAAATTTCGTGAAGCAGCCGATACTTTTCTAGATTACCTTAAAGAGGACCCAGAGAATTTTTATATTCTGAACAATCTTGGGTTTTGCTATTTCGCGCAGAATAGAATAAAAGAAGCCGAATCTTGTTTGAAGCAATCATTTGCCATATCAAAAAATCGAGGACAATTAACAAAGAATCCTTTAGTATTTTATAATTTGGGTAAATTATTCTTAGCCAAGGCAGATTTGGGCAAGGTAAAGGATATTGCGGATCAGATTCTGTATTATTTTCCAAACGATCCATTTGGGTTTTATTTCTTGGCGTCAGTTCTCATAAAAAAAGAAAAGTTTGAAGATGCTCGCTCTCTTTTATATAGAGCTTTGGAAGCACATCCAAATATAGGAGAAATATATACCGATCTTGGTTTTATACTGTCGGCTATTGAAAGGAAATACGAAGAAGCTTTACGGATAATGTACATTGCTTTTGAAAAAGGTATTGCTTCGCCTTTAACATTAAATAATATGGCATATGCTTTTGCTAAGATGGGTAAGCTTAAAGAGGCCGAAGAAATTATGATGAAGATTAAAGAACCTGTTCCAAACGTGTGTCCCGCTACAAAGGGCCTAATTGCAATTAGACAGGGGTTAGTTAAAAAAGGAGAGGAGTTATATTTAAAAACAATCAGAAAATTACAGGACCCATATTTGAAAACTATTGCAAGACAAATATTAAATTTAGAAAAAGCACGTTATTTTATAACTAGAGAAAATGCATTCAAAGCTAAGCATTATCTTAAACATGCTATAAAATTAGGTAATACATATGTTAATTCTGAGATAGAAGAGTTGCTGAAGCAAATTAATTAATGTTTTTGAGTTGAAGAAAAGTCAGGTCGCTTCTAATTTTTGAAAAATAGAAACGACAGGAATTCTTATTATGCGAGCAAAAGAAATTTATGATGGTTTAGTGGAACGATGGGGTAAGATATGTAATGATGAAGCTTGGGTCGGTAGTATCAAAAAAGATTATAGTATGGCTGATATGGAATGGACTCCAGATAGGTTTTTCCTGATCACTAATTCTTGGGGGCCTTGGCATTCTAACAGACAAATGGAAGTATGGAATGAAATGAAAAGTGTTTTTCCGGAGGTAGCAAATGATATCCGAAAGGCAGGTCAAGATTTTAACGGCTTCCCTCTTCCATGGCAGAATGAAAGAGTGAAAAACATTTCAGAATATTTAAAACGAAAATCAAAGACCTTTGAAGAGGTTATCATTTATTTGCGATCACTTACTGGTCTCCAAGCTCGTGATTATTTAGCTAAGGTTTTAGGTGCTGGTCAGAATAAAAAAACTATAAGCTGTTTTGTTAGAGATTTTCTTTTTAAAGATACACTACCCATTGATAGTAGAGTATCTGAGATGTTGTCTTGTTTAGGATTACCCAATGATGAAGATAAAATGGTTAAATTATGCGCGATGGACGGAGTGCCTTCGAGGATCCTTGATAGGATGTTATATATGCAGTGGAAAGAATGTCCTGATAGGTCGCCCGGACCTAATAACGAATGCGGAAAATGCAAAATTAATAACTATTGCTGGGAATATATTCTTAAATAATTTCTAAGGCAACTCTCTAAAAGGTAGGGGGTTGCCTTTTTAGTTAAGAGAAGGGTGAATGTCCCTAGATTGAGGCGGCTATGGTCTTGATAAAGGTAAGTTTTCCTGATGAAGAAGAATTATTAGCTGAAAAAAGTTTTAGAACATATAAAAATTATCTGAAGAGCATAGAGTTAATAATAGAAAGTCTCTATGGTCCGGATTTATTTCGAAATATAAAATCAGCGCTTGAAAAAGGTTCACCAATTTCCAATACAACTCAGGCAGCCTCCTATGATATCAACAAAATAAAGAAGCTTTTATTTAATGCTTGGTACACTGAAATTATTTTATCCCTTCCTAATTTATTTGATTCTAGCTTAAAATTTTATTCTAACCATTGGGCGCCTGTTCAGGCCTATTATTCCGTTTACCTTTCCTTAAGATCTCTAATTGAAGCAAGTGGTGTTAGCTGTCGTGAAGATCATACTAATACATTAAATCTCATAGCCAGCTGGATAAAGAACGATAGCTTTTTTCTGGCGCCATGGAATGCATATTGTAAAGGTTGCGTTGAATATGAAAATCATAAATTCTATTGTTTACCAAATGGCTATACTGTAAATGAAATTTCACCTTTAACAAATCCCGCCGTAGAGAATATGTGGGATTTCTACAGTCTCATGTTAAAAACAACCAGAGACAGAATTTTGAAAAAAAGGAAAGCGGAATGGAAAAGAAAAAATAACAGAAAGAGAATGGTCAAAACGGAGATATTTGCTCTAGATAAAAATGTGCACCCAACAACAATTTTTGACAGTCTGTATAGGTTGAGAATTAGATCGAACTATGAAGATGCTGATGCTTTTATGATGGGGACTCAAACTTCACAAGATGCAGAAAATTATCATAAAGCTTTAACAACGGTAACAAGTACAACGCTTTTTATGATCGAAAGCTATATTGCGCAACTTTTAGGAAAAGATAATTTTAAAAATTTGGTTGATGAATTCAAAAAGCGAGATTCTGTTAAACAATCTGAAAAAACCATTAAAGCAAGGGCCGATATCATACTTGCTTAAGCAAATTTAATACGTTTTTTTAGAGAGGAGGCTTCATATGGCCGAAGGCGGATTTATAGTTAAGTTTGATGGAAAAAATGCGGTTCGTTGCTATGCAGTTTCATTTGACTATGACGAATGGCAGTATGTGATTAACGATACAGAAAAGCATGAATTGCCTGCCGGAGTAAAATCTATAACTATTGAAGTAGAGCAGAAATAAATTTATATTAAAGTGAAGAAATATTTAACTATTTTTCTGGTAGCCCTTGCAATGTTAGGAATAACAGCAAGGGTTTATTGTTACCAAGCCGAAGTAATAGATATCAGCGGCACCAAATACTTTCCTGCCGTAAAAGAGGCGCTGACAAAGGCAGAGAAGTCAATATATCTGGTGATGTTTACGATAGAAACGCCTCTGGCAGGAGAAATTTCAAAGGCCAGCCAGCTGATTGAGGCGCTTATAGACGCGAAGAATAGAGGAGTGGATGTGGAAGTTATTTTAGACCAAAATGTAGATTTTGTGCGACGAAAACATCCAAGCGATTGGGAGGTAGAAATCAAAAGTACCCGGGCTTATAAGCGGCTTAAGGATGCCGGAATAAGGGTTTATTATGATGAGCCGACAAGATATACCCATGCAAAGTGCGTGATTATAGATAAGAAAATAGTGATCTTGGGGAGTACAAACTGGAGTGAATCCGCTTTTGACAACAGTATTGAAACAGATGTTTTGGTTAATTCAACAGGATTAGCAGATGGAATTTTAAGGTATCTAAAAACAATCAAGATAGACGAGAATGTAGAAAAGTATCTTGAGGTTACCGGGCCATCAACGCATA
>JAUYCY010000187.1 GCA_030692055.1 Candidatus Omnitrophota bacterium
AGCCGCGGAGTATGTTCTATACTAATATTATCACTGGTTCATTCATTGCCTTGGAATGAGGTCAACTACGTTTACGATTTCGGCTTGCCTACTCCGCCGAAGCAGCCGCTTCGGCTGCGAAGGCCGGGCATCCCTGTGGCAAGCCACGGGGTATTCGCCGAGAGAGAATAAAATAAGTTATGTGCGGAAAGCAATTACATTTTTTTAGTTCAGAAGAGAACGCGGGCTCATCGAAGCGTAAAATAGTTGCCATTCCTCTAGATACAATAATTCTCTTGGGAGTAGTTTTTTTACTTTTATTTATCCTTTTTTTTTCACTAGGAATAGAAAGGGGTAGAACAATGCCTTGTCGCCCAGATTCGCAAGAAGTCAATAGCGTTACAACCAAAGAAACAAACGTAATAATTCCGGTGTCACAAAATACTGAGCTCGAAGTAGTGCCAGAAAAAAAATATGCGCTATCTTCGCCAAGCGTTTCCGATGTTTCAAAAACCAAGGAAGATACGGCAAAAAAAATAGAAGAGGATAAAAGACGCGAGGTCCTCGGAAAAAAATATGCCATACAGGTAGTTAGCTGTACTAAAGAAAATTCCGCGCAAGAAGAAGTAAAGAAGCTACAAAGACAGGGTTTCCCTGCTTATGCAGTCAAGAAGAACAATTTTATAGTGGTATACGTAGGGGTATTCAACGATAAAGTCCAAGCAGAGCGGCACATGGAAGTACTTAAAAAGACCTATAAGGATTGTATATTAAGGACGGTTAAATGAGACAACAAATTTCCAAGCCAAAGGCGTAGAAAATTTGTGTAGTCGAATTAAATACTTGACACCTACCTTAATAAAATAATTTTAGGTAAGTGTCAAGTATTTAATTCACACTATTATTTTTTCTGCGTGCTCGCCTCGCTTCGCGGGCGAAGCGGGCAATACACTTGAAAAAAATAATGTGTTCATTAAAGGAGGTATAATGGGTTTACATTCTTCATTAAAAAGGGCAGAGAAGTTATCATCGACTCGTTCAGTAATGAAGCGTACAGAAAGAATAAAGTGGCTTAAGGAGAAAGGGCTATGGAAAGAAGGAAACAGGGTATTAGGTTTGCCCAAAATAAAGGTTATGAAGTTAAAAACGGTTAAAAAAGAGAAAGCTAAAGAAGAAAAACCAGCAGCCGAGGGAGCTCCAGCCGTCGCGCCAGCACCAGAGGCACAAGCAAAAACTGCGGGCACCGCAGCGAAACCAGCCCACTCAAAACCAGGTCAATGATAAAAGTTTTCTGTGATAGCGACAAGGTCTATGGTCATAGAAGTTTACGTGTTATAGCTTTTCTGACCTTGCTATTTTTCAGCTTTACACAGCCAGCCTACTCTTCTTATAAAGCTAAAATTATTAGAGATAAGGTTAATGTAAGACTAGATTCGACTGCAATGGCGCCATCATTGGGTTATTTATATGAGGGGGAAATGGTAAAGGTGATAGAGGAACGGTATGATTGGTGTAAAGTTATACTTCCCAAACGCTTATATTGTTATGTGGCATCTCCATTTTTACGTAAAATCTCTGATAATAAGGCAGAAGTAGTCGCATCTGAATTAAACCTACGCAGTGAACCTTCGCAGCAATCATATATAGTGGGTAGGGCGAGGAAAGGAGGGATTTTTTTTATAAAGGAAGAAAACAACGGCTGGGTTAAGGTACGTGGCCATCCCTATATGTGGGGTTGGATAAACAAAAGTTTCCTGCAAAAGATTAGCGAGCCTCTAGATTTAGAGATAGAAGGGGTTATAATTTCGGTTAATAAAGAGAATTGCAAGGCAAACTATTTATTAAAAGGTAAGAATGGCGATTATCTTTTATGGATAGTTGGCATAGAAGAAAAAGGATTCATACATAAGAAGGTAAAAATAGTTGGCAAAAAGGTAAATGAAGGATGCTCTTATGTGTGGGTACAAAAAATATTTCCTGAAAAATGATTTTTATAGCAATTATTATTTTATTTATATCGATAGTTCTACATGAATACGCTCATGGTTGGATGGCTTATAAATTAGGTGACCCTACGCCTAAGGAGGCCGGTAGATTAACCTTAAATCCTTTCGCACATATCGATATTTTTGGGACAATTATACTTCCTATCATTTTTTTCAAGGTAACTGCGGGTAGATTTTCATTTGGATATGCTAAACCTGTTCCAATAAATCCCTACCATTTTAAAAACCCAAAAAAAGATGTAATGTGGGTAGGATTAGCTGGGCCAGCAACTAATTTCATTATTTCTATTTTTTTATTGATAGTTTTTAAACTATTACCTAACACGTTACTCTCAGAGGTATTCCTTGAGGGGGCAGTTATAAATATTATTCTTGCACTTTTTAACTTAATTCCTATTCCACCGCTGGATGGTTCGCGGGTCATTAGCGCACTATTACCTTACAGGCTTTCCTACGCATATCTTAAGATGGGGCTTGTTGGGTCTTTTGTCATTATTTTCCTTATTTCCATGGGTTTTTCAAATTGGTTTATCATGCCATTAGTGGCCAAAATTCTTTCTTTTTGGGGAATAAGAGTGATATTATGAAAATTATAAAAGTTAACCTAAAGGAAAATCCATATAATATCTATATAGAATATAATCTTGCACATAAACTACCTTTATACCTGAAAGAACTTAATTTGGGTAATTTCGCTATTGTTATAACCTCGCCCACTCTACAATCAAAATATAAGAATTTGATTAAGGCTATTTTTAAGGATTTTTCTTATAAAATAGTAGAAGTAGCTGACGGAGAAGAGGCAAAATCGAAAAAGTGGTTGCTTAGGGCCATTGAAAAAATAGTAAATATTGATGCTTGGAATAAAAAGCTATTTATTGTATGTCTAGGCGGCGGAACCATAGGCGATTTAGGCGGTTTTATTGCCTCGATATATAAAAGGGGTATTCCCTATGTACAAATCCCAACTACCCTGTTAAGCCAGATCGATGCAAGTATAGGCGGAAAGACCGGAATAGACTTAAGCGAGGCAAAAAATATTTTAGGAACTTTTTATCAGCCAAAAGCAGTTTTTATTGACCCGGCTTTTCTAAGTACCCTAGAAAGTAAAGAAATTAAAGAAGGAATCGCTGAGGCAATAAAATATGCTATTATAAAGCGAAGAGATTTTTTCTTTTTTCTTAAGAAAAACTACCGGGAAATTATGAAATTAAAGCCCGCTTGCCTCTTGAAAATGATTTCTGCTTGTGTTCAAATAAAGGCTAAGGTAGTGCAAGAGGACGAGAAAGAGAAAAAGGGGATACGGACTATTCTTAATTTTGGACACACTCTTGCTCATGCCTTGGAAACATCGAAAGGATATAAAACATTATCTCATGGCGAAGCGGTTTCTCTAGGCATACTCTATGCTGCGCAGCTTTCTTATAGCCTAGGGATGTGTAACCGGCGGGACTTTCAAGAGATTTACGATATTCTTAGATGTTTCCGATTGCCGATAAAAATTTCATTTAATTATCTAAATATTTATAAAATAATGAGTTATGACAAAAAGTTTATTTCGGGAAAAGCGCGTTTAGTGCTTCTACGTCGTATCGGTAAAGCCACTGTCGTAGATAACGTTTCTTCAGAGAAAATATTAAAATCTTTAAAGATATTTAGCTGCCGAGATATTTAGCGGTAACGTATAATAAAGTGTGTAAGTTCTCTGGCAAGTAAATAAAAAAGGGTGTATCCTTTTTGTGGATAATCCAATATTAACCACATAGCCGTTACAAGCGGCTAATTAAAA
>JAUYCY010000034.1 GCA_030692055.1 Candidatus Omnitrophota bacterium
AAACATAAAAGCCTTTAGATTGCAAAGAAAATATTTTTTTAAAGAAAATAAGAAAAAATAATAAGTTTGGCTCTATGATAATTGGGCGAAGAATTCCGAAATATAGCTTTGGTATAATACATGTATGAAAATAAAAAAGGAGGGCCAAACTATGTTTTGGAATTATGATTTAAACAAAATCGTAAAGGAAGATCATCCTTTACGTAAAGTAAATGAAATAGTATCCTTTGGGGTGATTGCCGAAAGTTTCAATGAATTGGCTAAAGAAACTGGCCGGCCTGGCTATGGGGTTGAAACAGGCATACGCAGTTTATTCCTGCAATTTGATTATGATTTATCTGACAGGGAAATGGAAGAAAGATTACGTTATGACATAGGTTTTAAATGGTTCTGCGGTTTTGGCATAGAGGATGAAACTCCCGACCATACCTACTTCTGCCGGATACGAAAAATCCTTGGTACGCAGCGTATAGCCAAAATATTCAGCCAGATAACGAAAAAAGCTGAGCAAAAAGGCATTATGCGTAAAGTCTTTACCTTTGTAGATTCATCGGCAATCAAAGCCAAAGAAACAACTTGGGAAGAAAGAGATAAAGCAATAGCCGAAGGAGAAGAAGCCTTAAACAACAAAAACGTTGATAAATACAGCGCTGATAAAGACGCAGGGTTTGGCTGTAAAGGCAAAGATAAATTCTGGTTTGGTTATAAAAAACATACCAGCGTAGACATGGGTTCAGGTTTAATAAAAGAAATTGCGATTACTCCCGCTAACACTACTGATCAAGAAGGATTTAGGCATATCTGTCCAGATTCCGGCATGGTATTTGCCGATAAGCAATACTGCTGTAAGAAAGCTCAGAATATTATGAAAGCTAATAACTGTCATAGTGGGGCAATACTTAAAAACAATATGTTGCAAAAGAATAAAGATAAGGACCGTTGGCTAAGCCGGATGCGGGCGTCATTTGAAGGAGTATTTTCTAAACTGAAAAATAGGGCAAGATACAGAGGATTAGCTAAAGTACAAATGCAAGCTTTTTGGGAAGCAATCGTATTCAATGTGAAGCGCCTGCTTGTTCTGAACGCTCCACCTCTTTTTGCAACAGGGGCATAATGCCCCTCAGGTGATTATGCTGTCTAAAGTAAGTTAAAAAGCTTAAACTAGGCAGAAAAAGATAAGAGAAACAGGCAAAACGCATAAAGTAAAGTGCGAAACAGATAAAACTAAACTACTCTTAATTTTTTAGGTAGTTTTGCAACAGCGCCTTCTATGCAACAGTTAATAAAAATAGCGAGGAGGTGCAGTATGTTTCTTAAAAATGTGTGTCTTTTCTGTCTTATAGGAATAATTTTCACCAGTGTTTCTTATGCCCAAGAATTATCCGCTAAAGAAGCAGTAGCTTATTATAACGAAGGAGTGAGAGCGCAGAAAAACGGCGATTTTGATTCAGCATTAAAAGCGTATCAGAAAGCATCAATAACAAGTTCCTATTACGATAAACTTATTACGCATAACAAAGCTGTTATGTATGCTCAATCAGGGGATTTAAAAAAGGCAGAAGAGCTATTTAATGAAGTTTTAGCTCTGGATCCAAAGAATATGCCGGCAAAATTAAACTTAGGTTTAATATATGATGCTAAGGGAGATAAATATAAAGCTTTAGAATATTGGGCTGAAACATTTAAATTGGAGAAACATAAACCACAGGCGTTTATTATAGAAGGTGAACAGAAAATAAAAGAATAATAGTTGATATTTTGCGCCCGTAGCTAATGAGACTTGACTTTTTTGATCAGCAAAAAAGGCCTAGTCGAATTATGCCGAAACACTCGTAAAAAATTTCTCTGAAATTTTTAAGTATATAGGTGTTTCGGGGCTTTGCATCGTACAAATCGAGAGGTGCCTGATAACTGGTGATACTATAATGCGCCCGTAGCTTCCCGACAATAGCCGGGACTAATTCAGCTAAATCAGCCTCAGGCTGATAAGCTTCATTGAGCAATCAGAGCTATCCAGTCCCGATATCACTTCGCTCATTGGGATTTCGCCGTATAGTTAAAGCATTGAGCTCAATTTCGCTATAGGCTGGCGTAGCGTTCTTTTATATCGTTTTAATAAACTATGGACTATTGACTATGACTATATAATATGCGCCCGTAGCTTCCCGACAATAGTCGGGACTCGCCTTAATGTATGTTATTAAGGTGGCTCGCAATCGGATACCTGCCTGCCGGCAGGCAGGGAGCAACTGCCATGTATTATATTTACGCGTTATATTCAGAGAAATTTGATCGTCTTTACGTCGGTATGACTAATAATTTAAAGCGAAGAATTTATGAGCATAATATTGGGAAAATGAAAGCTACCTCAGCTTGTAGACCATGGTTATTGTTTTATTGGGAATTGGCATCTGACAGAATAAATGCTCGTAAGCGTGAAAAGCAATTGAAATCAGGAAGTGGTAGGGAATTTTTGAAGTCGAGACTCGAGGTTGCGCCCGTAGCTCAATCGGATAGAGCAACTGCCTTCTAAGCAGTAGGTTGCGTGTTCGATTCACGCCGGGCGCGTTTGTAAACTTGTTTTTGTAAGTTAGCATAGAGTAACTACTTAAACGTTTATGGTTATGAGTAGACAACGCATGGAACTGCGTTACGAATAAACTCGCCTTCGGCGAGTGCAGTTACACGCCGGGCGCGTGGTTTTATTGTGTTTGTAGGCACGATGGCGTAAAGTAAGGAGTTTCTTTATGCAAAAGCAGCATCGGATGTGCTAAAAAATAAGCTTTGCCTTTGGCAAAGAGCACATACGATTCACGCCGGGCGCGTTTACATAATCTTATGAGCATAGCGAATTAGATTATGTAAATCCCGTCGAGCCTCGAAAATTATCAAAGAAAATTTTTGAGTATTTGGCGAGACGGGACAATACTTAATAGCATATAGCGGACAGAGTAAGAGACAATATTAATCAAAGGAGTAGAACAAAATGGCATTGAAAAGTTTATTCAACAAAAAGATATTTATAAATACGTTGCTTACGCTTATAGTTTTAATTATTCTTATTCATCTAGGAATTTTTGTTTTTCTTAATCTAAAAGGAAAAGACATACTTAAAGAGGCTATCAAAAAGAATCTCGGTATGGATGCCCAGGTAGAAGCTCTTTCTTTTCGTTTTCCCTTTACGGTAGTTATTAAAAATTTTAAATGCGCAGATGTATCTTTTAAAAACGCATATATATCTTTAGGCCTGTTTAATCCTTTTACTTCGTATTTAAGTTTTAACCGGATTTACTTTGATGGTTTTAATTTTGTAATCCGTAAAGATAAGAATAAATTCTCTTTATCGCCGATTTTTATAAGGGAAGATAATGCTGCAGAGGTTACGCAAGGCGAGACGGCAACTCCTTCAGCACCTGCTTCGGTACCTTCTGTAAAGAGCAGCAAAAAGATATCTCTTGAAATAGGAAAACTTTATTTTAAGGATGGGTCAGGAGAGATAATTGATTCAACAAAAGATACGCCAATAACGTATGTTTTAAAAAATGTCAGTTTTGAATTAAAGCATTTTATATATCCGCAATTGACAAAATTCTATGTAAGACTCAATGCTTCCCTAGAGAAAAGTGGCACAAAGATGGATGATATAGTTGCTGTCCGTGGTTGGGTTGATTACTTTAAGAAGAATATGGATATGGATATTAATATAAACAATGTTGATTATTTGGCTTTCAGCGAGTATTATCCACCTTTTTGGAAGCCGGATAATTTAGGAGTAAAGGCCGCTCAGTTTTCGTTTACTAGCAAATTTAATTCCAAAAATAACGATTTAGTTATTGATGGTGTTTTGTCTTTAGATAAAATAGATTTTGTGGAACAAATAGAAGAAAATTCTAACGCAAAGCTAATACGGACTATGATCGCTTTTTATAAAGGAGATAGGGAAAAGGCTACTTTACCTATTAGGCTAAAAACAAAGATGGACTCGCTCAAGTTAGATTTTTCTTCAATTCAGCTAGACTTTCAAGATAAAATAAAAATTGGGCCTATTGTTTTTATACAGAAGGCAATAGATAAAACTAAAGATGTAATATCAGAGAAGGCTAAGGAGGTAGGAGAGGGAGCTAAGGGGACAAAAGAAATTACGGTGGACAAAATTATTGGCATTATAGGTGATGTTGTAGATACCGTCAAAGGGGTAATTAAGAAGTCTAAAGAAGAAGAGCTTAAGAGTAATATGGCCGGCGCAAAAGGTAGCGTAACGCAAGATGCCAGCCAAACGCAGTTAGAAGAGGGCGCGCTATCAGAAGCTAACGCCCCAGTGCAAAACGCTATTATGCAAAAGCAGGAAGAGGCAACACGGGTTAGTAACCAAAATCAAGCCGTTACAGAACCGCAAGAAAGCCAGCAACCCCAAAACAATATTCCGCCACAGGATAATACTCAGTCTCAGAATAATGCTGTGGTGCCAGAGAATACCCAAACGCAGAGCAACACACAGAACCAGAATAACACGCAAACTCAGCAGAATGCGCCAACACAAGAAAATCTAGTGCCGCAGTAATAATGTGGTTTGTTTATATTATTGAATGTAAGGACGGAAAATTATATACGGGAATCACAAATAATTTAGAAAACAGGATTAGGCAGCATAATCGCGGCCGCGGCTGCAAGTTTACAAAATATAGAATCCCTGTTAAACTTTTATATAGAGAAAAGTGCGTCACTAAAAGCAAGGCCTTAAGGCGTGAAGCGGCGATAAAGAGTTTAGCTAGAGAGAAAAAATTAGAAATAATTTCGGCGGTTAGTTGAATTTAATCCTGAGCAGCCAAAGGAATCCTTGAGTATCTTGCGGTATAGGAAAGTATAGAAATGCGTCGCAGTAATGCGAAGAGTTCAATTTTGTGTCGAAAGCTACCGCAAGGAAGTTCAAAGTGGTGAGCTTGCCAACTTCGTTGGCAAGTGAACTTTCTCGAGGGACGAGAGCGAAAGGTTTGATATATATAAAGGTATAGCATATAATGATGACGAAGAAATGAAAATTAAGTAAGGAAAACCTTACGTGGTCAAAATGCTTCTAAGATTCTCTTCGGGGATTGACAAGTGGAGCGTGCTTTTGCTACTCTGGCAATCCTTACAGCGAAACTTCAGAAAGGGGTAGAACCCCTTTCTGAAGGTCGAGCTTTGCGCATATGCGTAAACTAAAGTGCGCAGCACTCGAAATCTAAGGAATTTATTATTACGTGTGGAAGTTATCGGTTGAAGCGATGCGTGTCGATATCAGATAGGCGCTATTGAAAGCAAAGTTCTTCTTTGAAATTCTACCGAGGGTTGACAGCACAGCGAGGAATTCTTCTTTGGTATCACTTCAAGCGGAGCGTCAGAAGGGGCAGGGCCCCTCATGAGGCCGAGCTCCGAAGGATTCTAGTGCGAAGCACTCTCGGCCTGGTGGGTGTAGCTCAGCTTGGATAGAGCACTTGGCTGTGGCCCAGGTTGTCGCGGGTTCAAATCCCGTCACCTACCCTTACTAAATCTTAGACTTTTCCAGTGAAGCGCAGAAAAGTATTAGATTCAGTTATCCCGAAGCCTTTCTGGAAAATTTCACGGCCTACGGTCAGGAAATTTTTTAGATATACAGAGGCGAGAGGGCAGTAATTCCCTCGCCCATCCCAAAATCTTTCAGAAATAATACGCATACCATCCGCACAGTGCAAAAATTATATACAGCATTCTAAAGCGTAGAGAAAAATTGTTTTTCAATCAAAGACTTAGTTTTTTATGTCGCTGATTGTTTTGCCAAGTCTCAAGCATTCACAAAAATAGATATTTAGACGCCCCGGAGTATAATATCACTAGAACGGTTATTGAAAAATGATTGATTTAACTTACCATATACCCAGATATAATATTTGCACCGTGCGGGTAGAATCCCTATATAAAAAGAAAGTGAAAAAGAATTAAAAATGTTTGCTTGACATATGTCAAAAGATAACATATAATGTTAAATTATGACAGGATACAAACCGAGAGAAATATCAAAAGTTTTAACTGAGGCATTAGAGAACATGCCTGTTGTTGTGCTTTCTGGTATGCGGCAGGCAGGCAAAAGCACTCTTTTGTTAAACCAGCCGGAGCTTCGTAACCGAAGGTATATGACGTTTGATGATTTTGGTGTTCTTGAAGCTGCCCGGAGGAATCCCGAAGAATTGATAGCCGGAAAAGAGCCGCTTACCATAGATGAGGCGCAAAAATATCCTGAGTTACTCAATGTTATTAAGAGAGAAGTTGATAAGAAACGTAAGCCCGGTAGATTTCTTTTAAGCGGTTCTGCTAATTTTCTTCTTTTAAAAAAGATAGCTGAAAGTTTAGCCGGCCGCGCGGTATATTTAACGCTATACCCTTTTACCTGCAGAGAAATCCATGGATTTACGAAAGAAATTCCCGCCATAGTTTATTTTATGGAAAAAGGCGTCTTTCCTAAACGTAACGTTAAGCCTGTTAGCTGGCAGAAGATTATGAAAGGGGGAATGCCTTCAGTTTGTCTTAAAGAAGTGAAAAACCCCAGTATATGGTTTCGTGGATATGAGCAAACATATCTTGAGCGTGATATTCGTACTTTAAGTCAGGTGGCTGATTTGGTTTCCTTTAGGCATCTTTTGCAATTAGTGGCTTTAAGAAACACTAAAGTGCTAAATATAAGCGAATTAGCCCGTGATGCCAAATTGAATGTAGTAACTACTTCTAGATATCTTTCGTTGATGGAAACATCGTTTATATTAAACCGCATGCCTCCGTATCTTGGCAATCGTTCGAGTCGCTTGATAAAATCTCCTAAAATATATTTATCCGATACAGGGTTGGCGTCGTATCTCGTCGGAATAAAGAGCTTAGATTTAAACGAAACGCTGCGAGGCGTATTCTTGGAGAATTATGTCGCTCAGAATCTCGAAGGGGTATTTTCCGCTCACTATCCGGACGTTAAGGTTACCTATTGGAATATACAAGGAAGATATGAAGTGGATTTTATTGTAGAGATAGGCAGCGAAACCATCGCTATAGAAGTTAAGAGTGGTAGCCGTTTCAAGGAGCGGGATTTAACCGGAATTAAAGCATATTTAAGTAGTTCCAAAAGATGCCGCGCCGCAATTTTGGCTTATAACGGGAATGACGTATTAAAATTAGAGGATAAGATTTGGGCAGTACCAATTAGTTTGTTATTAAGTTAATCAGCTACTGATATTGGATTTTGACCTGAAGATATGTGTCCGCAAGATGACAACCAAAAGCGCCGTGATATTATTCAATCTATTCAAAAGTTAGACTCAGATGTATCCTCCCTTAATCAGCAGAAACAGCAGTTACTGCGTGAATTAAAATTCATTCGGATAATTGAACACTCCGTAACAATTTCAGAAGAAATTTCTTCCGAAGAGAAAGTTAAGTTATTCAAAGAATTATTTCGCGGAAGAACGGACGTATACGCAAAGCGTTGGATAAGCAGAAAAACAGGCAAGTCCGGGTACAGCCCTGTTTGCAAAAACGAATGGGTACCTAAGATTTGCCAGCGTGCAACAACCAGATGTTCCGAATGCCCCAACCGCGAATTCTTGTCTTTTGATGAATCCGCGATCTCGAAACATTTAAACGGCAGTCTTGTTGCGGGGATTTATCCTTTGTTAGACGGTGATGTCTGCTATTTTCTTGCCGTAGACTTTGACAAAGAAGGCTGGCAGGATAATATAACCGCCTTTAAGCAAACTTGTTCTGAGAATAATGTTCCTGTGGCCATAGAACGTTCTCGTTCGGGGAATGGCGCGCATACCTGGGTATTCTTTGAAGACAAGTTACCGGCATTTACTGCGCGGCGTTTGGGTTCGTTTTTGCTTACTGAAACCATGTCTAAGCGATACCAGTTAGATATGAAGAGTTATGATCGCCTTTTTCCAAATCAGGATACCTTGCCGAAGGGAGGTTTCGGTAACTTAATAGCATTACCGTTACAGAAAGAAGCAGCAAAATTTGGCAATAGCCTATTCATCAATGATAATTTTAACCCTTACGCTGTTCAATGGGAATTTTTAGCTTCTATAAAGAAGATGTCTGTTAATGAAGCGCACCGTTTAGCTGAAAGTGCCGCAACAGAGGGTAAAATAATTGGTGTGCGTATAAGCTTGACAGAAGAGACAGATCCTCCTTGGTTACGTTTGCCGTCTGGTAAAAAACGGTACTTGCCGATTATAGGTAATTTGCCGGAAAGCGCCGAATTGACTGTTGCAAATAGAGTTTATTCTCTCTCGGCGAATACCCCGTGGCTTGCCACGGGGATGAAGCCGAAATCGTAAACGTAGTTGACCTCATTCCAAGGCAATGAATGAACCAGTGATAATATTAGTATAGAACATACTCCGCGGCTTGCCGCGGAG
>JAUYCY010000038.1 GCA_030692055.1 Candidatus Omnitrophota bacterium
TCCGCGGCAAGCCGCGGAGTATGTTCTATGCTAATATTATCACTGGTTCATTCATTGCCTTGGAATGAGGTCAACCACGTTTACGATTTCGGCTTCATCCCCGTGGCAAGCCACGGGGTATTCGCCGAGAGAGAATAAAGATTCCTGAGAATTTGTTATTTTTCCAAATCTCTAAATCTTCCAATCCAAACTTTATCATTCGGTACTTATCCTTACGCTTTGCGCTTGGCGCTATGCACTATGCGCCTATATCTCTACATCTACCCTAAACTCAGTATATAAACCGTTTTTGATGCTTACCTTGCCGTCTTCATCCCTGTATTTTATATACCGGTCTAATGCTCCGCCCATGACTATGGAGCTTTGAATAAATTTATTTAGTTTATATTTTATACCCGTACCTATAAGCATTTCATTATATTGCAAAACTACACCTTTAGAGTTATTTCGTGTTACTTCGTATTCACTGCCAATAGGGTTAGATACTTCAAGAAATAAATCGAACTTGTCGTTAGGAGAATAAGTAATATTAGAAGTGTCAGAGGTCAGCTCAAAAGTTAACTTGTCATTCGGCTTATAAATACAGCCGATTATCGGCAACACTGCATCTTTAAAATCAGGGCGCACCGCAACTCCGGCAATCAATGTCAATTGCTCTTTGGGGTTATAAATCAAAAAAACGTCAGTAGGAATACGAAAGGCCGAGGTCCGCAAACTATAACTGTCACCGTAAACGGAAGGATTTATTCCTAAATTTAGGTAAGTTTTTTCAAAATTAAAAAACGGCAAAGTCGTCTCCACTCCAGCGCTTAATCCAACCAAATGTGAAGGGAGTTCTAACGCAACAGTATCGTTTATGCTTATATATTCATTGTCTAAAGAAAAGGTTATCGGCAGCTGATTAAATAACTTAAAATTATAACTATACTCAAACTCAGACTTAATGATTTCTACCTCGCCCGGCATTGCTTTAGCCTTACGGGAAGGCATGTATATTATATAAGAATTAATTTCGTGACGATAATCCTTTTCTTTTGGCACCTGGGTAACATCTGTTAGGAATTTCTCCCTGTCTTCGGTAAAAAAACCCTTCCTGACCGGTTTTATGGCATTATCTGAGGCCGACTCAGCAGAGCTTGAACCATCAGCAGTTAAAGCATTCGTTGTATCATCAGCAAATGCTAAAACCTGAAGGCTAATTCTTTTACCGTGTTTGACTACTGCGTTGCTGAATAAAATGTATCGCTCTTTTAATACAAACGGCAAACAGCAAAATGTTAATATAACTATAAATAGAATTATTTTTCGAATTAGCATACACGTAATCTATCTTTTTTCTCTATATATATGTTATGAAAAATAAAATTAAGGAGCAAGTTTGATTATACCAGAAAGTTTCAGCTTAGTAAAAGTAGTTTACAAGAAAATTACCTTCGGTAATAACTATTTAGTCCAACAGGGTGTCCTGCTGGACTACCGCAAGGAAGTTCGAAGTTGTGAACTTGCCAACAAAGTTGGCAAGCGAACTTTCTCGCGGAGGCGGATAAATTCATTTGACTGTCTTAACCGTAAGCGATAGAATTGAATCCAGATTTTGCGAAGCATCATCTGAGTTTATGGCTTTTTATTACCTTGATAATGTGAGATAACCTGTTGCGCAACAATAATTTTTTGATTACAATAGTAACCTAATGCGTAATCTCGGTTAAATTGCTTTCCAAACAATTACAATGCGAAAAACAAAATTGTCCCTTGTCGTTATATCAATAATACTAATTGCCTTAATTACTTACGCTTACAATCTTCCTAAATTTTTTAAGTTTAATAAAAAAGATGCCCTCGGTGAATGGCAGGAAAAAGTATTTAGGAATAGAGTGTTATATATTGTCGAGCCGGAAATCGAAGGCGGACGCCTTTTGGCGAAAAGTAAAAATGCCTGCTCCGGGCTGCTTTACAAAATCAGATTCAACTCAAAAGTATATCCGTTGATAAGCTGGAAATGGCGCGTGATACAGTTTCCCGAAAAGAGTTCTGCCGGCAACGAAAATCCTCCAGTTAAAAACCGTTCTATTTGGGATAAACTTCTCGCTATATTCCGGCCCGCCTCGCCTCAACAAGGTGTTGAGCCTTCAGCTTTATCAAGCCAAGATAAAAACGTAAATGGCGGCTGGTTAGAAAAAGATGATTATGCCGCGAGAATATACGTTATTTTCCCTAGTTGGATTTTTACAAATATAAGGTCTCTCGAATACGTCTGGGACGAAACTAAACCTGAAGGGACAATAATAGCCAGCCCTTATTTTTCTAACATTAAATTAATTGTCGTTCGATCCGGCAGGAAAAATCCACAGGAATGGGTTTTTGAGGAACGAAACATTTACGAAGACTACAAGCGTGCTTTCGGTAAAAACCCCGGATGGGTTGGGGCGATAGCCATAATGACCGATACAGATAATACATTATCTACGGCTGAGGCATTATATACAGATATAAAGGTAGGGTATAACAAATGAAGCTTTTGAAAAAACTTCTGAAAAATGAATTAAAAAATAGAAGAAAAACAATATTTGCCAATGAACTGCACAGGCAAACTTTCTTGCTTGTTTTTTTAGCGGCGCTACTGCCGGCGCTAGTAGTGACTATCTGCCTATACTATTTAATCTTCGGAGTAACTTCGGCACAAGTGGCTTTCCCGGAAGCTATTGCGTATAACATTATACCTGCTGCCAAAAGAGTAACTGCTTTATTGCTCATTACCGCTCCGCTTACTATATCAGCAATACTGATTTTTGCTTACCATATAACCCACCGAATAATGGGCCCCTTTGACAGAATAGTGGACGAGTTAGACGGGCACATAAAAGAAAAAAGAAGCGGGCACATCAAGATAAGAAAATCTGACAGATTCCACGCTTTGGTGGAAAAAATCAACCATTTACTGGATAAGATTAGACTGCCAGTAGACTAGCTATCACAATCAATTTCTATAAATTTCGCGAAGCTGATTTTCCGCCACCGCTTTAAGCTAAGGCGGATCCGCCGAAATAATTGTATTATGGAGGCGGACTATAAATTTCCGCGGCTATTGAAATTGGTAGAAACTCATAGAAATTAATAGAAACTTATTGTTTGGATACTAAGCGGTTTTTGTGGTTTGAATTTAGCGGAAAACCAAGACGCCAATATATACACTTCACCTTGGAATTCTCCGTTATTTTAATTTCTGACTCGCCGTTTAGCGTCGCAACTGCGTGCCAAACACCTTTATCTAAAATAACAGGTTTATCAAGATAAAAACATTCAATTTTTTTTGAATTTCTATTCCTTGCCAAATAAAGAAGCGTTTCGCCTTTAACCGGCTCAAAACTTTCAAAAGTACCCGGGTGTTGTTCTAACCTATCGATAACTTTATCGCGCACTATCAGATATGCTATACGCCAGCCAACACGACCGGTCTCCTTGAGCACAATGCAAAAAAGATTCTTCGTTTTGCTCTGCGACTTTTTCTGTGGATGATAAATTATGCGCCCAAATGGTTTGAAATTTTTAGCAGTGAGTTTTTTAATCATTGTTTACCACGTTAGAGAAAGCCGCCGATTTTAATCGGCGGTTATCCCCGATTAAAGCCAACGGTGGTATAAAGCCAAGGTCGGCGCTAGACCGTTAGAGAGCTTCGTTCTCTAACGGGGTTTACTTCCTTTTAAGGAGGGAGTTATAACTATAGATACTAAAAATTATGCACTTTATTATTTTTTATAATAATGGTCTCTGCCCCCATCAAGCTCCATTATAATATGGGGCTGACGAGGAGGCTTATTAGGACCGTAACCGTTTTTTTCAGAAAAAATATTGGTTAATTCTTTCTGGTATTGCTTAAAATAATCTCCGCCGTAATATTGAAGCCGCGTGTCTCCGTAGTTATAATCCAAGCTTAAATTATCGTATTCATATTCAGAAGGGCCTGTCCACGTATACTCCTCAGTATAAGCATTGAGTTTCACCGGTTCTCCGTATTTTTTCGTCAGCT
>JAUYCY010000048.1 GCA_030692055.1 Candidatus Omnitrophota bacterium
CGCTTTTCCGCCAGAGCTAAATAGGGTCTGTTCCCAAAGGGGACTGACCCTAAAGAGAATGAAAAGGGGACTGACCCTAATGCAGCTATATAGGGCAACTCAATACGCACTATTATGAATAAAATGGAAAGGTTGGATTATTTAAGGGAAGGCAAACGTAGTTGGGACTTAAACCATTTACTTGATTCGTGTAGAGAATCAAGTATTTCTTTGGTAGTCATTTTGTTCCATTCTTTAGAAAGTTTTTCTCTGATTTTGTGTAATTCGCGCATAAATTCAGGTTCTTTTCTTTTTATCATCTCACACCTCCTCAGGAGAACAGAGGTCTATTTGCGGAAAACCGAGTTTTTGGCTAATTTTATTTACTTCCATCCGCGTTTTATGCTTTACAATATGCTCAAAATTCCAACTGACAAGTATCGGTATGTTATGAATCACGCAACAAGCAATATGAAGCGCATCAGCTATATATTTAGCAGGGATAATCTTATTTTCTATATAATTTCTAGCCAGTGTTTCTACTTCTTCAGTAACAGGAAGAATTTCTATAGGGTATTCTTCTATAACTTCAATCAAAAGTTTTCTTTTTTCAAGATGCGGTGTATTTTTAATCTCCGTAGATACAATTTCAGAGCCGTAAAGCGTAAAACGGCCGAATTTAACAGAATGAAAGAATTGTTTAGTTATGTCTTTAATTCTCTCGTCTTTAGCATAAAACCCATTTATAACCGATGTATCTATATAAATTCGCATATTTTAAGGTTAACATAGGAAGTATTAAAAGTCAAGGGAAGAATATTGTGTTTCAGGGACTGTCCCCGTCAGAGCTAAATAGGGTCTGTCCCCGAGAGGCTATCAAAGGGACAAGAGGACTGTTTCCCTTGAGGTAATGCGTTAAACGCGCTAACGCACTACGCAATACGAAAGAAGAGCCATAAAAATGAATACAGAGTGTCCGCAAGAAGAATCATATAAATATAATGGAATAAACGTAATCAGGCAGGCTGAAGGTTTTCTAACTGGATTTGGGGGCGTTTATGCTTACGCGGAAAGCGTATAAGATAGACATTAAGAAGGGTCTAAGTTTCGATAGTATCTTTAGAAAAATCCATAACAACTTTGGCGCTTTTAAGGAAATTTAATCCGAGGAGACCTTCAACAGCGCTTTCGGGAGGAAGATTGTGGCAAATTACATCCATATTTTTGACCTCAATGCCAAGAGATGTGAAAGAGGGGATGGTTACAGTGGGAACAAGGATTGTTCCATTCACCGTAGTAATCTCAATACGGCGTTTAGATTTAGAAGGGTCTATGCCTATTGCCAGCGCGCTTTCAATAGAAATCATTGTGATAGAAGCGCCAGTATCTATGGCCAGTTTGATAAACATAAATTGACCCTTATTACTGATTTTGGCTTTACACAACAAGATTCCAGAGGCAGTATTAAGCTTAAACTTATTCATGAATTAAGCGCGTATTTGGAAGGCCGCGGCATAACCCTTTGGCAGCCTATCTTCCGAATATTCCACCAATATATTGCGGATGTGTTTGAACGACAAAAGTTTATGATAAACTTCGTCCCTATGCGGGCTATGCGTTATGAGCTTTCCGGAAACGGGGGTTGTTGTGGATTCGTCAACCTTATCTACAGCAATAAGAAGCCACTCACGATTGAATCTTTTTTTGATTTTTTCGATTTTTTGGGATTTCATTTTTATCACCTCTATATTCAGTATATATTGACGAATGCGCAAAGTCAAGATTTTCTTTATAAGAGTAGTGTCAAGATAATTGTACGCTTTCATATTTAAGGCCTCTGAAAATTGTTACGTGTCTTGGCATAACCTCTGGTTGTTGTTCCTGCATAACTTGGCTTATGATACCATAAACCCAAAGATTTGCGCTTCTATCTGATT
>JAUYCY010000115.1 GCA_030692055.1 Candidatus Omnitrophota bacterium
AGCTTTTAGCTATCTTTGCTTTCGAGAAGTGTAGTACTGCTTCCTTCGGTTTGCGTTATTCTAGTGCTACGTGACGCCTCATACTGAAAAAGCCCTTTGAGGAAGAGCAGGGTCGTCCTGTAGGACTCAACCCATTCGTCAGCCGAAAGTCTTTAAAAAAACCTTATTTTTTACTATCTCTTTATTGTCCATATAGATACAGAAATTTTCTATCTCTAGTTTTCACAACTCACGGTCCAAAGCTTACCGCATATACCGGTTCTCATGGTGCTCCCATTAATTTCAATACCCCTTGCTATCTAATTTAAGATGTTCATGATTTGACTCTATCCACTGAATGATCTTCTTTGATACAATTTCAGCAATCTTGGAAGAACCTTGTTTTGTTGGATGAATATGATCATTAAAATATTCGGGTGTACCCGAAATAGGGGTTACATCAATTATGCTGTCGGCATCAATTTCTTCTTCAATTATCCGATAAATATTATTAAAAGCATCTATATGCGCTTCATGGTCAAAACCATGATAATTGTACCTACAACGTTGTTGTTCCGAAGCAAGCCCAGAAACAATCAAGGTAGCTTGCTTACAAACGAATAGTTTTGCCCCTATTAGCTCAGAGGTCATTTTAATAAGTTTTAAGTTTTTTCTAAAAACCTCAAGTCCTCTTTTATCATATTCTTTAGATAATAGCTGCTCTTTCTTTTCACTGTTAATTTCGCCAGTATGTAATTTGGAAAGTTTCAATCGAAGTTTAGTTAATAACTGAGAGTATCGAATAAAATAATCAACGAAAAGTGGTTGTATTATTTTCGTGTATTCCGGCTCATTGAAATCCCAACTTCCATCTCTGTTTTCACGCCAATGAACAATATTATCAATTTTGCCTTTGGTGAAATAATACATTTCATTCCAGCCATGATAAACACAAATAATATCTGGGTTGAAAAAACGAATTCTACTCCAAAGCCTTCCATATGATTCGAAAGATGTGTAACCCCCTACGGCACCATTAATAAAATCGATATTCAAGCGAGGCAATTCTTTTTTTATCAATTGAATTGCTTGCCAAGGCCATGTATCCTTATCCGATAAATTATACCCTGTACCTGCGGTTGCGGATTCTCCCAAGAAAACTATTCTGATTGTTTTATCTGGCTTAGTAACTGTTAAATTCGGAGTTGAAATAAAGCCGAAATTATTAACTGTTTTATATAATTTCCTATCTTTATATACGTATCCTGCTTTGAACTTAAATGCAGAAAAAGCATCAGTAACTCCCCATTCATTCGCTTGAGATGTTGGTTTTCGTCCAGTAATTTCCCATAAATCAATATGTTTATACCTCAAACGGCAAAAAAATTCTCCTAAAAAGAACGGAACCAGAAATAGTATAATAACCATAAAAAAAAGATAGAATTTACGTTTTTTCATAAAAGGCTTCATATTACGGTGTCGTTCTATTTTAGGAATCCGTAGAATCTATAAACTATCTCATAGTATGGCATCCTTGCCACTACAAAGTCAAAATACTTAATTACTTTATTCAACATCATTTCACATTATATCACATTAAAAAGATTTTAACTTTTTAACCTGCTTTCCATAACTCTTTTAATCCAAATCACTTAACCCCTTTAGAATCCCCAAAATCGTCTTGCGGTACTTACACATCGGTCATCCAAACGTCTTCAAATAAACTGTGGGACGTTTGGATGTCACATCGAATCCTGGCAAGGAAAATACGCCGCAGCTTTGCGCGGCAGGATTTTCCCGCCACTTAGAATTCGATGCTGGCACCCTTATTTTATTATTCTTTACCATTTATTAATTCCTTTTTCTTCTCCCGAGGTAAGGCCTTTATCCTTTTTTCCTCCAAAAACGCCTTCTTAAAGTATTTATACTCCTTACTCCACGCCAATTTAACAGGACGCCTGTCCCGCGTATATTTGGCGCCTTTGCCCTTATTATGCAGTTCTATCCGTTTTTTAAGATTGGGTGTGTAGCCAGTATAATACGTCCCATCTTGACATTCTACAATATACACCCAAAATTTCCCTGAACGTTTAATCTTTCTATTCACTGAACATTCTGGTTAATTTTATTATAACCTCAATTGCGTCAGCGCTGACGGAATTGTAAAAACAATCAACTCAATTTTTGCCGATCGGCAGGAATTTCCGCTGAACAGCGGAAATTCTAAATTCTCGGCGCGCGCCGAAAATTGTGGGCGCTCCCACAATTCTCGCTGTTCGGCGACAATTTAAAACGACAATAACGGTTAACGATATATAAATAATTATTGAGTCCTGACACTGTTACTTTATTTATTTTTCTCCATATTTTAGGCCTAAGATCATCTCAGGAAAGATTAAAAAAATAATATTTCCAGATAATAAAAGCAACAATGCCATGAGATATGGCAGAAGACCAGATATTATCAAAACGCGTGAATAGATATCCCCAAATCCAGCCTACAAGCGTTATAAGCAGTAAGAACGATATCCCTGTTTTAACCGGAAGAATCGTAAAAACATAAAAGTGCATCAAAGAAAATAAAATAGCGGTAAACCAGATGGCCTTATTCGGTGAAAAATAACCAGATAATTTTTTCTGTATGAATCCCCGCCAAAAGATTTCTTCTCCTAAACCGATAATAAAAATGCAGAATAGAAAATATATGCATATGCCTACTGCGGAATTACTCATATTCAATAATCGATAACCCAACTCTTTCTGTAAAAGAAATGCCATGTTAAAATCACCTATTGAAAATTGTAATTTATGTGCATTGCTATAAAAATGGCCTGTTATACCGAGATATTTCAATAGGCTACCGCCCAAAAAACCAAAAAGACAACCGCTTACTACTCCCGCAAGAATTGAAGACTTGAGAAAATTAATTCTAAGACCCAATGAATCGATTGATTTACCCAAAAAGCCGATTTGCCAGATTATGGGTATTGAAAACGTAAATATAAAAGAACCATATATCTCTTTACTAAGGAATGCGATCGGGATGACTATCACTATAACAGAAATACATAATCGCAAAATAATGGCAGTCTCTATCTTCATTTATGGTCGCTGCCCCTTATCCATATCCTCTCCATAGTCCACCTATAGCGCCAGCCTCGACTAGCTCGGCTAGGCCGGGCAGCCATCGGCGAAACCCCAGCTTTTTAGGTAAATCTTTTTACACATCTCTAGTCTTTTTTGTATGAATTTGCGCTCGCTTTAGTTTTTCCAGAAACTTATCCTTCTTAAATTCAGAGGTCCATCTCTTAATTATTATCCAACCGCCAAAACGAATCAACGCATTTCTCCAATGCCGATACCATTTTCTCCACCCCAACTTAACATTATGCAAAAAAAAGATTAGGGCGGGAAAAGAAAAAATATTCAGGCCTATCATAAACATATATTTAAACTGGTAAAATTTGCCCATAATTTTTCTCACAGAAGCCTGCATCTCTTCAGCGCTCATAGGCTCATCAGGCTCAAAAAGTGGAAAATTACCATCATAATATTCCCAGCCAATATCTTCGATTGGGTAAATCCTGTTTTGCATTGCAAGCCTATGCCTTAATTCTGTTCCTGGCAGAGGACCAGCCAACAAAACCTGTATAGTATCAATTTTAGTCTTTCTGATAAATTGCCTAAAATGCTTCACGCGTTCCTTTGCCGACATTTTAAAATGATTACCTTCATTTAACGGGTAACCAAAGATAAACATGCCGTGCACCAGAAATCCGAATTTATGAAATATCTTTGTAAAAGCTGCCATTTCTTCAGACTTAATATGTTTGTTCATCGCCTTTAATTCTTCGTCAATCGGTGATTCAAAACCTATGGCTACTGTGTTAATTCCTGCCTGACGCATGGCAGAGAGAAGTTCAGGGTCTTTGGCTTTATCCAGGCGTATCTGAACAGTCACATTCAGCCTTCTGCCTATATTTTTTTGATAATCCCTAAGCATATTACAGAACCTTATTGTTTCATCTCGCTGCTGTCCAAAAAGATCATCCACGATAAAAAAATGCCTGGCATCCTTTCTCTCTAAAAGACTGCTTATACTCTCAAGTAATCGTTCGGGAGAAGCATTTCTTGGCTTACCCTTAACTGAACAAAACTCACAATCCATGCCGCAGCCTCGTATTCTTTCCACTGGGTAAACTTTAACCTCAGCGTAACGCAGCAAAGAAAAATCAGGTAAAGGCAGCTTATCAAAATCCGTTAAAGGTTCTCTTTTAGGAGTACGCATAACTTGCCCATTGTTAAGATACGCAATGCCTTTCACCTTACTTATCTCATGTTTGCCTTGTATAGTATCTAAAAGTTCTCTAATTGTTTCTTCTCCCTCTCCAATTACTACATAATCAACACCGGAAGACAGCGCCTCGGCTATATTATCTTCCACAAAATGCTGTCCTCCGGCGATCGTAATGACGCCCTTTTCCTTGTAAAAACGCGCTACTTTATAGAGTCTGGGTATGGTGCTTGTAAGACCACCGTATAATCCCACAATATCTGCAGGTCTTAACCGTTGTAAAAATTCATGGTTTGCGCCACCGTCATCACTTCTTGTACCATACAACCGAAGATTATTCTCATCGATAACTTCAACATCCCATCCTTCCATTTCATTCGCAGCGCTGGCAACACATACTGGGCCCAAAGCTGTGGTTTGCCTAGCAATATGAGAATAAATATTAAACGCAGGGTAAGCTGGAATTACAATTCTCAATCTAAATCTTTTTTTGGATACGTCAAGCATACTATACCTTTCTAGGTTATATCTTAAACCTAAGCCGGTTATGAAAATCGTTAATAAAGCGCAATATATTTTTATCTTTAAATCTCCAACGGTCTAAATCGGTTTTATGCTCAATCAATAGCCCATCTTTTTTTAATTTCTGATAAATAGGCAGACAGCTATCGTACAAAACCAAACCGTTGCCAAAATGAAATAAGTCAAATAGAAATTGCATATGTTTTGCCGATTCACAATACTTTTCCAAATCCTTAAGCGTTATCCAAGGGTTAATACCGATGAAGCCATGCCCTCCATCTTGAAAATTTCTCGGCGCAATATCTTTTAGTTTCCGTATTAATTCTACTGCCTTAAAATTTTCAATTACCCTATATCCTTTGTTATTTATATCGATCTCGCTTTTAATAAAACTCTCAAATCCTAATTGTTGCAGGCTAATCCTAATATTATTTTTTTTTGCTATTCCTACTATTTTAAGCAATGTTCTTTTGTTTT
>JAUYCY010000120.1 GCA_030692055.1 Candidatus Omnitrophota bacterium
TACTCGAGTAAATGTCCTACCCTCAGTATTTTTTTATTTTTCTCTGATAATTCCAGAAGCTCTCTGCCTTCTTCCATATTCAATGCCAACGGCTTTTCTACAAAAACATCTTTATCGGCAAGAAGCGCTTCTTTAGCTAAATTATAGTGGGACTCTGCTGGAGTTGATATTACTACAGCCGAAATTGTTTTATCGTTTAAAATATCGGCATAGGATAAGGTGGTATTTACTTTAGGATAAATTTTCTTTGCCTCAACAAGCTTATTAGGATCTGAATCACAAATTGCATATAATACGCTTAGACGAGAGAAAACACGCACTAAGTTCAGGCCCCAATATCCAACACCTATAACCGCTAATCTTATTTTATTCTTAACCATTTCAGCGAACCTCCATAGTCTCGTTTACCAAAGATTCTTGAGATTATTTTAATTAATAATCCTTAATAAAAATAGATTTGATTGTTTTAATCTCACTTTTTTATGGTCTTTAATAGAGCAATTAATCCAATATAGGCTATTATACATAGATTCCCCTGCCTTTGCGGAGGATCTGAATCACTATAATAATTTTAAGAAAAATTCTTTTTAATCGCTTTAATAAAGATCCCGCGTGATCTTGAGTAAAATAACTTTCTTTTTGCCATAAAAAGCATAATGTCCCACATTAAAGGAATCTTATCTGCAATAAGATTTGGAAAAAAGAACGGAAACATTGGAAAAGGATTAAAACCTATAAAGCTTTCGCAATTAAACCATTTCTTTGTAAGGTCTATTGTTTCTTCAAAATTTAACCAACTTTTATTATTTCTATAGTAATAATGATTTCTATTAAGCGCTGTAAGAAAAAAAATCCCTTTATCTTTCAATAAACCATGAATTCTCTTTATCAGGCCTTCCTTATCTTTAGCTAGATACAAGGTTGTAATTAAAATAATAATGTCAAAACTTTGCTCTTTAAAAGGTAAGGCAGATATGTCGGCAACTATAAATTTACCTTTTTTATCAACTTCCCTTGCTATATTTATTTTTCTTTCTGATATGTCTATACCAAACTTACTATTGCAATTATCAAGCTCTGAGAGCACTATGCCGGGCCCACATCCAATATCAAGAATTCTTTTGTTTTTAATAGATTTGAGTTTCCAGCAAAGATAATACCGCACATCTAGCCTATCGCCCCAATACAAAGAACGATCGATGCCATTCCATTTCCGGTTAATTCTTTTAGCCAATTTATTTAAAGAATCTTCCATAAATAAAATTGCTTATATAAATCTTTTAAGCAACTCTTTTCCTGCTTTTACATACTTCCGATATACCTTTTCATATGCATTATACATTATCAGTTTGTTACCCCATTTTATTTTAAAATGCCTCAAGCCTTCTTCTTTCTTATTTCTTGGATAAGCGGGAACACCTGTTAAGTCATAAATTCTTTTTTTATTAATTACTCCCCACTTAACAACCTCCCAGGTCATAATATCATTTACATTCATTTTATTATTATAACTGAGATTAGACTGAAAAGAGCATATTTGAAAAATAATCCCATTGAATTCCAAAATTCCCTTAGCACCCAATATTTTTCCTTCTTTTTTAACTGTAATAACCTCGAGACATTTTTCGTCTTTCCTTAATGCTGTCCACATAATATCATTTGGGTAATGAGGCGGTAATTCTATTTTGCGCCTTTTTGTGCTTTCCAACATTAATCTTTCATATTCTGCTAATTCTTCTTGTTGCATAAATTCAATTGCTATATTATTCTTAAGCCCCTTCCTCAAGTCATCCTTTGTTTTTTGCCTTAACCCCTTCCATATTGAGTCTAAATCTTTTGATAAGTCTAAAAAAACTGTGGCCTTAGGCATTGGTGTAAATTCATGTAAAATATAAATGTCTTCTGTTATATCCTTATTAAAAAATTTAGCGTCGTATAATATCGGCGACGCTAGATTTCTAATTGCTACTAAATTCCTGCTTATAGCAAACTTATCGATCTCTAATATAAATTTTTCTAAAATCTTATATTGATTAGATTTATCAAATATCAGGGGGCCGTGCAACCAGTTTCCAACAGCTAAATTTGCTTTTTTTGCAAAATAATCCAATACCCATAGTGTGTTATAGTATTTTCTGGTTCGAGCACTTAAAATCTCAACCCAAAGTAAAAGAATGCCTTTTATGTTTTGGTTTTCTCTGACAATAAAATAATATGGTTTACTATAGCCTGATTTCTCTAAGTAGTCTGCCCAGTAAGTAGTCTGAAAAATTGTTCCTTCAGGCAGACTACGAACTAAATCGTTCCATAAGATTTTATCTACTTTATCTTTAATTTCTACTTGGAGCATGTAGACATTTCCTTTATATGCTTCGTTTTAAAATTCCCGGCCTATATTATTTACTGATTCTAAATATTTATGCTTTTTAAAAAATAAATAAATAATCTGGGCTGCTGCTTTATGGCCTTCTTTATTCCAATGGCCATCAATTTTATAGTAAAGCTTCTTACCTTGCTGGGCATATTGTCTGAATAAAGGCAGTAAATCAACAAAAGCAATTTGATTATCATAACAAACTTTACTAAAGATTTTATTAGGTAAATCTAAATCATAATCTTCGCCTTTGAGTCCATATAATTTCTTTACTTTTTGCCATAAGTCTGGATAAACCTGGCTCTGAGACGGAATTCCAATTATAATAAGTTTGGCATTATTCTCTAAGCAGGTTTTTTTCAGTTGTTTAAGGATAATCTCTGCGGTTTGATATTCGTTTTTTAAGATGGAGGGGGAAGTTTTCTTATAAAATTGTAACTCTATAGGAAAAACATTAATGCTTATGTTGAAACGAATAAGCAGTTCTTGAATTTTAGGGTTATTTTTTAGTCTATTGATAATAAAACTATATAGGCGGCTATGTGTTCTTAGAAAAGATTTAAGAATATAAAATTTTGAAGCACTGGGTTCGTTATTTCCGGTTTTCTTTTCTATGATGAAACCATTTTTGACGCTATAATCACGTAGATTGTCGTTAGGGTCATTGGTTATATTAAAACCAACTAAAACTATGCCTGACTTATATTGTAGGCCATATTTTCTATAGAATAATAATTCATGTTTAGTTCCGTATCCAGGAACTCCGGCATTAATAACCCTACACACTACCCTACTTGCCTTGATTATTTCTTCTAATTGATGAAGATACGTATCCTCATAATTTACACCTGTTCCGAATGTAAAAGAATCACCCAATCCTAAAACGCTAAGCATATTTTTTTGCTGTTGATTGTATTCTATATCTCTTAAACCAGCAGAATTAATATTGATATCGAACTGAAATTCACCTAAATTGTTATTTGCCTTAAATAATGGACTCAACCTATAGCCCAAATCGGCATCATAAATAAATAAATCCTTAGGATAATAATAGACTGGTTGATAGCCGAACAGCTTTAGAGTGAATTCTATAATTATTATGGAAATAAAAATAGTTCCTAATAAGATTAAAATTTTATTTAATAAACTAACTATTCTATCTTTATAAGAAATCGAATCTCCCATAGTTATCCCTGAGAAACCAGATGTAATACCTCTCGGACACTACTTGCCCCCACTTTTCTTTTCGTACCTCTCATTCTAACCGTACCGCCCCATTTACCTTGTAAGAATTGAAAAAGTGGATTTCTGAATCTTCTTGACGCATTTAACGTAATCTCGCTAAAACCATGCTCAAGATACCAATAAAAGACCTCTTCGGCACTATGGTGTTGATTTATAGCCTTTGCAAAAGCATCGTAATTACCCTCGGCGCTACTGCCTATATCTATGAAAGGCTTCAAAGGGATACGGAAAATACTATAACGGCATATTTTACTTAAAAAAATACATAAATTATAAAGTTTTTCCTTATCCTTCTTTAAGGTTAATTTTCTTACCTGATCGGTAAACCATAATTTAAACGCATTATATTTCTCATAAAGCATCACAAAGAGTATGCCATTGTTTTTTAATAATGGAACAAGTTTATCAAAGGCCTCCTTTGTATTCCCGGTGTGATGAAGCACTCCCCAAGAAAGAATAAAATCGAATGAATTTTCAGGAAATGGTAAATTAAAAATATCTGCTTGAATAACCTTGACCTGGGAATTATCTTTAAAATATTCGTATGCAATTTTTACTGCTATGTCGTTATAATCTATAGCTGTTACATAAGCACCTAATTGAGTTAAGGCGTAAGTAAATCGCCCGATGCCACAACCAGCATCTAAAACTTTCTTTCCTTTAAAATAGTCAGATTCTAACATCGCATCATCTAACAAGTAAGTTATTAATTTGTTTTTGTATTCCGGATTAAACTGGTTGTATTCTCCTCTTAAGCGAGACATCTCCCACTGAAGGTCAAAACTTTTTCTTGTCTCTTCAATAAAAGGTTTAAATTCTAAAATAAAACGAGGAATTCCATCTAGTATTGGATACGTTCTTGCACAACCTGTACAGCTAAACAGGTTAGGATAACGACTAAGTTTATTATGGCAGGATGGACAGATTAAATAATTTATTATTTCATTAACATTTGGATCGAAATTATGTTGCAAATTGTACATTTTTTTCCTTTTATCCTTTTATCTTTATGCGTTAATTTTAATTTTTCATAAAAACATTCTCATACCATACAGAAAAACAAACCAAAGACCATAAGATATTAAGATTATCTTGTTTTTGCCCCATATGATTATCAAAAAGTTTCTTAACATAATTCATTTCGAAAATTCTGCTTTCTTTTAGACCTCCTTCAAAAAGAAACTGTTCTATTGATTTCTTCCACTGATTTCTAAACCATGTATTAAACGGAATACCTTCTCCGTACCCAACCTTTTTTCGCAATAAAATTCTCTTTGGTAATACTTCTTTCATTGCCTGCCTTAAGATATGTTTCATCTTAGCGTATCCTTTTATTTTATAAGCTATGGGTAGAGAAAAAACGAATTCAATTAATTTATGATCTAAAAACGGGGCGCGTATCTCTAACCCGTTAGACATACCAGAAATATCTGAAATTAAACTTACTCCGTGGGCGTTATATAAAACAAGATCCATAAATAAAATTCCATCCAGAAGATAGCGGGGGTTATTTGCCATATAAAATTCCTCAAGTATTCTTCCGCTATTAATCATCTGGATTTCCTTCTGAGTTTCAGGTGTATATAGATTATTATAGAGCCAGCGGCTAAATATATTTTTACGCAAAGAACGCTTTTCTTTCTGACAAGCAAAAATTGTTCCCAGAGTTTCGATCAAAAAGCTTTTTTTATGAACTAACGCTGGATTATCATAGCTAAATTTATACCTAAAAGGAATGAATCGGTTAAAGAAACCGATTACCTTCCATCTGGCATATCCGGGATATCCGCCAAATATTTCATCTCCACCGTCTCCCGAAAGCACAACAGTAACCTTCTTTTTTATAATCTTACATAACAGAAAATTAGGCAATGCTACGGGGTTAGCATAAGGTTCGTCATAATACCATAAAACCTCGGGAAGAATATTTATTATGTTATGGTTTACGGAAATCTGGTGATGATTAGTATTAAATTCTGAAGAGACTATTCTCGAAAAAGAAAATTCGGGGTCTTTTTTTTTAATAGTCTGATAACCGATTGAAAAAGTCTCAATCGGATGATTCAATAAACGACTTGCCATAGCAACTATACTACTTGAATCAATTCCCCCTGAAAGCAATGCTCCGATTGGAACATCGCTTATTAATTGCAAATTAATAGATTCCTGTAGTAGAAAAAACAATTTATCAGCGGCCTCTTCAATAGATATGTTTAATTTGGTATTTAGATTCGGCTTCCAATAGTTATCTATTTTGATTGCATTATCTCCAAGTTTAAATTTTAAAATACAAGCGGGTGGTAATTGTTTTATATTTTTATACATAGTATATGGCCAAGGGGCATTCATATAGGAAAAAAAATGGTGCATGCCCGTCATATCTATTTGTTTGACTACTTTCCGCGTAGCAAATATTGCCTTTGACTCAGAGGCAAAAATAAAAGAATCACCACTATCTACATAAACTAAAGGTTTCTGACCTATTCTATCCCTTGCCAAGATTAATTCTTTTCTCTTAGAATCCCAAATAGCAAAGGCAAACATACCGCGTAATGATTTAACACAATCAATTCCAACCTCTTCGTATAAATGTATTATCGTTTCCGTATCGGAATGGCTCTTGAATCTATGGCCTTTGCTCTCAAGGCCCTCCTTGAGTTCTTTAAAATTATAAATCATGCCGTTAAAAACAATCCAGATCGTTCCGTCTTCATTAGACATGGGCTGTTTGGCATTTTCCGATAAATCAATTATTGCTAGGCGTCGATGCCCCAACCCCGCATTTTTATCTATAAAAACACCTTCTCCATCTGGACCTCTATGAGCCAAAATGCGCGTCATTCTAACCAACATATCCCTATCTACATTAGGATTCTTTTTATTAATGATTCCGCAAATGCCACACATTATGAAATATTTCTATTTTGCATTAAATATCAAATTTTTATAAATTTCTGCTTCTTGCTTTTCCAGGATTTCGTAATCAAAAAACCTTGAGCGCTCTCTTGCCTTTTGGCTTAAATTCGATCTTAATTCTGAGTTTTTCAAAAGTGTCTCAATTTTCTCTCTAAAATCAGCCGGTTCATTTTTGCATAGCAAGCCGCAATCATCAACAATCTCAGCTATTGCAGGAAGGTTGGATGCAACTATTGGTAAACCAGAAGCCATAGCTTCAATTATCGGAATGCAAAAACCTTCATAGTGACTCGCTAAAACAAATATATCGGCTTTACGATAATATTCATTAATTACGCTATGCGGAACAGCTTCGATAAACTCTACCCTATCTTCTATGCCCAGTTTCCTTACTAATTTCTTTAAATAATTGCTTAAATTTCCACTTCCGATCAAGGTAAGCTTTACATTGAGATCCTTTATGGCCCTAATAATGCACTCGTGATTTTTTTGACTAACTAATCTTCCTACGCTCAATAGATGCGGTAAGCCCACAAACTGCCTTTTTCTTAATAAATCAGAAAATTGGTTTAAATTAACTCTATTATATATAACCCTTGTTTTCTTAACCCCTCGCTGTTTAACATATTCTTTTAAATAATTTGAAACGCATATGACCATATCGCTTCTAGCCAAGGCGTAACGCTCAAATATCTTTCTCAACTGAAGGACAAAGCGCCTATCGTATCTTCTCTGTTCATCAAAATTGACATGTATTGATAGTACGCAAGGAATATTTAAAGCCTTAGCGCAGTAACATGCTAATGCGCCACGCACAGAAATATCATATGCTCTTATAATATTAGGCTTGATTTCTTTAAGCAAAACTATTATTTTTTTTATGACGAATAATATATTAAACAAATTCAATTTGCCTAAACGATGCAAGAATAAGCGAGCATTACCGACCACAATCTGTATTTTTTCTGTAGCTATATCTTTGTCGCAGAAAGATATCATATGCACCTCAGTAAATAAATTACCGGGATTGTAATAACGTGGCTTAATCTCTCCTTTCTCATACAAAGCGCGCATTGGGTCAGTAAGAAATATGCAAAGCTTAAACCTATTTTCTTTCATCTTTTATGCTTTTTTATTTCAAAAAGTAACCGCTTCAATGGAGATTGAATATTCGTCCGGTTTAAATCGGTTTCTTTTATGGCAGTAAAATTATGAAAATAAAGCGCATAATCTGAATTCATTTCTTCTTTATTGCATTCTGCTGTCCATGAGCCAGATTTTAAAGCCACAATATCTGCTAGATTACCTGTTTTATCCTTAAAATAAACGCCGTAATAGGGGTCGAAGACGCGCCACTTCTTTCCTATCTTCACAAAACAAAGTGGAATACTTTTTGCACGGTCATAAGTATAAACTAACGAATAAAAGGCCTCTAGCCCAGCATAATTACATAACGTGGCAAAGACATCGCAAAACTGGTCGCTTGCGCCATAGCCCCTCACAATGATATACCAAACATGGTCATCTACAACAGGGAGTCCTTCGGGAACTTTTTTTAAATTCTTATATGTCCATTCAAATATTTTCATTACCCGTTCCTGATCAGTTTTCGCGTCTCTTATGATTATTTTTACCAATTGTTTATAATTATAGTGCCGATCGAAAAAATCTAATATCTTAAGATATAAGGGCAATTTAATCGTATGCCACTGAAAATTGACTCCCTTTCGGGTAGTAACATTGACATTCAAAACCAAAACTATAATTGTTATTACAACGATGATTGATAAAAAAGGATTAAAAAATTTTTTCATTTTAATCTATAAACCTTTGATGCCAAAGCTCAAGCATTAAAAGTGCCCAAAGTTGAAAGGTATAATCTGCCTTTTTTTGTATATGCTTGCTAACCATTTCTTTAATGGACTCTTTTTTAAAATACCCTCTTTTTAAAGACCGTTCAGAAAGGATAGTTTCGCTTAAAAATCCTTTTAGCTCATTTCTAAACCATTCGCCTACGGGTAGGGCGAAACCCATCTTTTTCCTATGGATATTCTGCGGTGGAACTAAATCTTTTATTGCCTTCTTTAATAAATATTTTTTGGTAAGCTTCTTCATTTTATATTCGGCGGGCAACTTAGCAACATACTCCATTAACTTATGGTCTAAAAATGGTGAGCGCGCTTCAAGGGAATTAGCCATGCTTGTAATATCGACTTTAACGAGCAAATCATATGGCAGGTAGGTCATCACATCTGTATAAAGAAGCGAATCTATCATTGACATCCCGCTAGAATTATCCAGATAGGGACTAATAAAATTCAAGGGATCGGATTTATTTACAATCTTTGCGAACCCGTCTAGATACATGTCTTTTTTTAATACATCGTCAAATATACCTACCCATTTAATATATCTGTACTGCGAAGATAAGGCTATCGCTTTAAGGAATCTTTTAATCCGCCTTAAGTTATTTTTTGAACTGGCAGAATCTGGCAGTATGCTTGAAAACCTAGAGGCGATTTTCTTTATTGTTCTAGGAATCATTTCAGCTACTAACATTGCCTGGTATCTTTCGTATCCAGCAAATGATTCATCGCCGCCATCGCCATTTAATGCAACAGTAACATATTTTCGAGTTTCCCGAGCAACATAATAAGTAGGAATGCACGATGAATCTGCATAAGGCTCTCCATATCGCTCTACTAGTAACGGTAGTATTTCTAAAGCATTAGGCTTAACAATAAATTCATGGTGTTCAGTATTAAACCTATCTGCAATATTTCTTGCATATTTTAATTCACTATAATCTTTTTCTTCAAAACCAATAGAAAAGGTCTTAATTCTATTACTCGATAATTGGTTCATTAAAGCCACTACTGTACTAGAATCAATGCCGCCGCTTAAGAATACTCCCAGGGGAACATCGCTATATAACCTAATCTTTACTGCTTCCTTTAATAATCTTATCGTTTCATCTGCCGCTTCCTCTTCGGTAATTTTAATTTTATTTCTATAGTCTAGTTCCCAATATTTCTTAATCGTAACTTTATTATTCTTAAGGATTAACGTGTGGGCGGGGGGCAATTTATAAACTTCTTTATAAATTGTTAACGGTGCAGGAATATAGCCAAAAGTAAGATAATAATTAATTGCTTCAAAACTAATATCTTTATTAATTAGCCCGCTTCCTAAAAGCGCACAAAATTCTGAAGCAAAACAAAAATTACCGGATTTATGGTAGTAAATAAGCGGTTTTTTTCCGATTCTATCCCTGGCTAATAAAAGGATTTTATTTTGTTTATCCCAAATAGCAAAGGCAAACATACCGCGTAACGATTTAACACAATCTTCTTGGTATTCCTCATATAGATGAACTATTGTTTCGGTATCCGTATTAGATTTAAATTTGTGCCCCTTGTTCTCTAAATCAGTCCTAAGTTCTTTATAGTTATAAATCTCGCCGTTTAATACTAACCAAACTGTACCGTTTTCATTAGACATCGGCTGATGGCCGGCTGGCGAAAGATCTATGATACTCAACCTTCTATGCCCCAGCCCTACGGAAGGCTCTTCTTTATCGATAAATACTCCTTCGTCATCAGGACCGCGGTGATTTAATTCCAGACACATACTACGTAATACGCTTTCTTCGATATAGCTATTTTTATTATAATCTAAAATCCCGCATATCCCACACATTAGAATTTACCTTTGTTATTCTCGTTATAGACTTCTTGAATAATCTTTAATATTCGCGGAGCAGTTAGTTTAAGCGAATACTTCTCTTCTATTGTCTGTCTTGCCGCTAAACCGACTCTCTTTCTTAATGCCGAATCTTCTATCAAATTCGCTAATTTCTGCACCCATTCATCCTGTGTCTGAACAAGGAAGCCATTTACTCCGTCCTTAACAATAATCCTGTTAGCCCCGATATCGGAAACTACAGCGGGTATGCCAACACTCATATACTGAATTGTTTTGAAGCCGGTCTTGCCTAAAACCCACTCATCCTTTGGTAGGGGATATATGCCGATATCAAAAGACTGCAATTGTTCTACTTCGTCTTTTAAGAACCAGTCTAAATTTGTAACATTTATATTGGGAAGCTCTATGATACCTCTTCCGGCTCCGATAATTTTCAAGGTAAATTTATATCGCTTGCTAAGCTCACGAAAAACATTGTTTAACTCTTCGAGATAAATTGCTGTGCTATGGCTACCCATCCAGCCAATTATTAATTCGCTATTACCGGCCTTATCTTTAGGCGTAAACCTATCAGTATCTAGTGCTGTATGAATTACGGCAACATTTTTATTAAATTTGTTTGCATAGTCAGCCAAGTATTCATTGCAAGTAACTACATATTTACTCACTCTAATTATTTCCTTTACCTTCGAAGGCCACTTTAAATAATTTAAAAACATATTAGAGAAACTTTTCCTTTTCATATAAATGGCATCATCTAAATCATAAATTATTTTTTTCTTAAAAACCGTTAAAAACGACTCGAAAATAGGCGGTCCAAAAGGATATGCCTCAAGATGGATAAAAATAATATCATTTCTTATGGCAATAATTAAATCAAAGAATCTTTTCAGTGTGCCAACAATAAAATAAAATCCTTTTTTAAAATAAAATCCTTTTTTATAAAGAACCTTATAACACGCTGAAGAAATAAATGGACGAACGCAACATTTAATTCCCCTGCTTTCTAAATACGGTATATATTGTTCAATCCTATAGCGACTACTGGGGCCTTCTGTTGGATAGGGCGTTAAAAATAATATTCTCATATCCTGCCTTTTGCTTCCTCTAAGTATTCTTTTAAAGCATCTTCCCAGTGCCTCATATTGTTAATTCCCATAGAAGATAGCCTGCGATTAAGTAACGCCTCAGATTTGCCTCTTGGTGCTGGTAATGGAAAAACCTCTGAAGTAACGGGCTTTAAAATAACGTCATCCCTGTGTAGATATTCCTTAATCTTTTTAGCGATATCAAAGCGCGTGCATATGCCTTTATTAACACAATGATAAACTCCAAATTGTTGGGCAGATAAGATGTCTAATATCCCACGAGCAAAATCATCGGTAAAAGTAGGGCTTCCCTTTTTATCGATAACTACAGGAATCTCTTTTTTAGTTTTCATCAGTTGTATTATTTTCCAGACGAATTTTTTATCTTTATTATAGCCTCCGATCATCCACCCTGCCCTGACAATATAATATTTTTTAAGTAAAGAGTGTACTATCTCTTCTCCTTTTAGCTTGCTTTTACCATAGACACTTATTGGATTTGGCCTATCTTCTTCTGTATACCCCCCATCTTTATTCCCGTCAAAAACCGCGCCTGTGCTTATGTAGACCATGGGAATATCGTATTCTTTACAGGCTAAAGCTATATTTTCCGTTCCTTTTGCATTGGTAATAAATGCGTATTCAACTTCAGTTTCGCATTTATCTACGTTCGTTTCAGCGGCTAAATGGAAAATCATTCCGGGCGCAACTTTCTTGACACAAGATTTAACCTGTGTGGAATCCCTCACATCTAAGTATTCTAGATCTGTTCCAGATACATTTATGTCAGTTGGAAATACCTCATATCTCCTATTAAATAAGAGAGGGAGTAAAGCACTCCCCAGCATTCCGTTAGATCCAGTGACTAATACCTTCGTCATCCTTATTCTTCCAGTCGCTTATAAATCTGGCGGTATAGCTCTACGCCTTTCTCTAAAGATAAGCGTGTTTCAGCTGCCCTTCTACATCTAAGCCCCAAATCTATCCTGTTTTGTAAAAGCCCCCGTAATTCAAAAATAGCTTTTTTATATGCTTCTTGAGAGAACCTTTCTACTATAACCCCTACTTTATTTTCTTTAACAATCTCATCGCAATCACCAATCCCAGAATTAATAATCACCGGAAGGCCGCAGGCTAAAGATTCGCCAAGCTTAGTAGGACAGGAACTAATCTTAGAAAAAAAGGGGTTGATGAAAAAGATTGATAAATCTGCCTCGGATAGCCAATATGAGATTTCGTTATAAGAAACACTTTTAATCGAATAACATAAAGGGGATACAGATTTTATTTTCATTGCCCCTTCGATTAGTTCTGGTTTTGTCGGCGTTAAAAATGAAAAATGTGAATTTACAAATACCTTACGTAGCTCAATAAAAAAATCTATCATCTCATTGAGCATATACCATGTTCCTAAAGAGCCAACGTATATCATGGTTAATTTATTATTTGGTTGTATCACTTTCCCTATGACATTAGGCTTAAAACGCTCTAAGTCTACACAAGTCGGAATAACCTGAATTTTAAGCCTATTGCTGATATATGAAAAATTATCAATCGTCTCCCTAGCCCTTTTTGTTAATACCGTAACCTCGTCTGCATTTAATAAAAGCATTTTTTCAATATATTTCGAGAGCTTAAATAATAGACTATCTTTAAGCCAGAGCCCTCCGTCAACGCGTTCATCTGCCCAGAGGCCGCGGTAATCAAGGAGAAATTTTACTTTAAACAACCGCTTTAGAACCATCGCTATAAAAGCGCCGACGAAACTTCTGCCATGAATAATCGTTATCTTATTTTTCTTTAATAATATTGCGCATGCTATTATGCCTAATGAGATATCGTATAATTTAGCTAAGACCTTTGGCTCTTTATGGTAATTTAGACTTACCCATCTAATTCCTGAATTAGAAAGTTCATCTCGTAATGCCTTAAAAATATTTTTACTACGATATTCTATCTTATCATAAGTAACAAGTATAAATTCAATATCATCTCTTGTAAGTTTTTTAAGATAGGGCAGTATTTGAGATTGCCCAAGGGGATCAGTCGCGCCATCGTAAGAAATGTAAAGTATCTTAGTCTTATCTGAAGAGTTCTTATTCGGCAACATTTAATTTATAATTTCTCTATATTATTAACTCGCCTATCAAATATCTTTATACGGATGTAAAATGCCGCAAAAATAAAAACAACGAAGGTTATTATATCTCTATGCCTAAGCATCGTCCCGGCATTCCCACTTGCGCCAGCGATTAAGCTACCCATAAAAAATAAGTAGACCATCAATAATACCGATTTTATATTTTGGGTTTTAATTGAAATTACCATGCCGAATAAAGCTAATATAAATAGAACTATAAATATTATTTGATAAGGATAATATAAACCATAGCGTATCGAACTGTATCTTGTCGGCTCAACGATAAGATGTATCCAGCTAAAAAACATATAAGCCAACTTTTGAACAAATGTATATTTAGTAAAATTATGGCCAAATTTAAATAATTCATAATTTTGCCCACCTGAAGTCGAATATGTTTTATGAACCGTAGCCAAATTACAAAAAATCAGGTTAAAAAATTCCAACAGCTTCTGGTGAAATAAAAATAGGGATATGAATAACGCGAAGAATAAGGTTTTAATCTTTTTAAAATGCGAGACAGTAAGTATTGCTAAGTAGACTAAAATAGAAAAAAGTAAAGGAAGAAACAACATATACTTCAATAAGTTTAAGAGAAATAAAGCCATCGTTAACATAAGTAATTTAAAAACGCAATAGTATCTTTTATTTATAGACAAACACAGATAAATAATTAAACAAATTAAAAGGATATATGAAGATTCCGCAACTTTAGTAGTTGTATAATAAAACAGTGTGGGGTTAAATAAAAATAGGACAGTTGCAATGTATCCTGTTTTTTGATCAAATAAAATTTTACTTATCTTAAAAATTAATATTCCTGATAATAAATGGAGGGTAATATTCCATAGATTAATAATCAGCGGATAGTAACCAAAAATAGAATATAATATTCCATAAAAATAGGTGATATAACCAACTTGATATCCATGGACAGGGGGCATCATGCCGCGTTGGCTAAAATCAGATACCCAATAATTAGCGGCCCTTAGACTGGTAATGTAACTAAGGGGCTTATTTGTCAAAATAGATGATATTATATGTGCGTGCATTGAATAATATTCGCCATCATCAAAAAAGAATGAATGCCATGGCTCAGGATGCGTATTTAAAACAAGTTGTATAATACCTAATAAAATTAGATGCAGTAAAAAACAAATAATTAATATAGTATAAAGCCTATAATTCCATTGCTTTAAAAAGGAAAACAAGGTAATGTAAATAATTAAATAGAAAAATGCCAATATTAATAAATTACCGATACTGAACATCAGCATATCTTTAATCATAAAAATTTAACTTTGATAATCCTGTATAATTCCCATGTTAAAAATATTGCTACCATTATCGTCAATGCCCAAGCAAGGTAGACGTATCTAAAAAATACAGCGCCTAAAAAGAGGTTTGTGGCATGGAGACTTAAACAGACCAAGGCAATAAATCTTAAATTCTTTATAAATAGCGCAAAAACTACTGGAATTATGGCTAAATAACGATACCATACAGCCATCATTTGTTGGATATGAAAAATTGCGCGCCGGTAATTTTCGCCATTAAAATTGAAAACAATTAATTCTCTGAATGCCCCCAGATACTGAGAAGGTTTCATGTATACAGCCAGATCCTGCGCACTTGTAAAAAATAATATTTTTTGACCAAACCAGTAATTATGTAACAAGGGGAGTAGTGAAGGTAAGAAACCTAAAGTAGTTAAAATCATTTCTTTGAAGCGGCGCTCTCTAACTAGATTGATCGCAAAATATAAAACAATAATTAAGCAGGTAATCGAAAAATTTGGCCGCATAAATACTGTTATAGAAAAGAGAAAATTAGCTAAAAAGCCATGCCACAGATAAGATGCGCCTCGATAAGGATAATATTTAAGTACAAGCCAAAGCGCAGCCAGAAAAGTAGTATAACCTAGAGTATCTGGCCAGCCTCCCCGTCCCACCATAAGGTAGAGAAAATAAGAGAAGCCGAAAGATGGCGCAAATACATTTTTAGGGAAAAATTTAAATAGGAATACCACCGTTACCCAAAAAGCCCATCTCGCGGGAATAAAAAGCGACATGAACCCGAACCAGATATAAGGCAGTAATAATATCACGATAAGATAACCAAAATTTGTATCCCCAAAAACAAATTTCTCTAATGCCCGGAAATAACGAAACCCCGGAGTATTATAGAAAACATCCTCTCCTCCCATTAAAACCATTTTCCAATTACCCTGCATGGCGTGCTGTAAAATATTCCTGCCTAAAGTAGCATGAGTCAATCCATCCTCGCCACCCTCATGGATGAAATACTCGCCAAAAAAATGTGGGCAATAAAGCATCGTTATTAAGCTCGCTATGATAATGAACAATGCTGGTAAAGCAAGCGGCTTCCAGTATATCTTTACCGTCAAGGTTACTATAGCAATTAAAGCCAGAATTATTATTATAAGCTTCAGAATGTAAGAAACTTCGAGGCCAACGGATAATTTCAGCTTCATAGCTAATTGCTCAGGATTATTGGAAACAGTAGGCAGTTTTCCCGAGCGGATAAATTGCCGCCAATTATTCTTCCAGATTTTAAGAGTATCCCAAAACCCTATTTGCGGGTCATTATTAACTGAGATGCCGAAAATTCTTTTACCTGCATCTTGAGCGGTTATTTTACGGCAAGCTAAAGTCTCCTGATACAATGGCTGAAAATGGCCAGGGGAAGTTTCCCAAAGAACATGCCCCCGCCAGCATAAGGAACTACCAACAGATGCCTTAGATAGTTCATACATAACAAAAAATGGCATACTCTCTCTCTTTAATTGAGAAGTACCATACCAGTTATAAGCTGTGTCATTAGCAAAACCTCCGCGAAATTGCCCTAAATTAGCGAAATTTATATTATCAACAATCCGCGTATATTTAGGCTTGCTTAAAACCGAATCAGCGGAAAAAGTAAAAACTTTTTTCGGAACAACCAAGCTTTCCCCTTGTGGATAGATTTTTAAAAAAAGAGCCTTCATATAGGCAAAAGCTTCCGACGGTAAGCTACGTTCTAATACCTCCCCATTGTTTTTTATCACAAAAACATTGTGCCCTTCCTCAATGGCTGGCCGCGGCAGAACGTGCTTAATTAAGCTTAGGCCTAATACTATAAACATAATAATCATGCCTCTTCTAATAGTAAGCCTGGCTTCACCAGTAATAATCAAAAACGAGGCAATAAAAAGAAGCCAAAAAAATAAAATACTAGTCACGGGAATACCAATACAAAATAAAACAGCAAATAAGGAAAAAACCTTAGCAATCACTCCGGAAAAACGAAATTCTCTCTTTTTTCCCTGTGCGAATAAAATCTTATTTATTTTACTTATAAACAACATCTTTTTATCCTTTTACTACCCTTGGCACCGGCAAAGGAATAATATATTCTCCCTTAAAACCTTTTTCAGTCAATTTAGGCATTAGTTCTTCGGCAATATGCCAGGATAAAAGTAAGGCAAATTCTGGCTGATCTTTAAACAGCCTGGACTCTTCGATAATCGGAATAAACGTGCCGGGAACATATTTACCTATCTTATGGGAACCTTTAACTTCCAAAACAAAATCCAAAAACCCTTCATCAATACCGACATAATTAATCAGGGTGCTCGCCCGCGAAGGCGCGCTGATACCGTAGATACGCTTCTCTTGGCTTTTTATTTCGGTCAAGAGAGTTAATAAATCCAGTTTGGACTTAATCACCCTATCTCTAAAATTATAGAGATTTTCCTTATTCAGAACCAGCGGCTCTTCCTCTACTAATAGTTTATTGACTGTATCTCTTATGTGATACTTGCCTCTACGAGCAGCGTATACCCTGACAGAGCCTCCATGAGTGGGAATGCGTTTTACATGAATTACCTCTAAGCCGTGTTTTTCTAATAGATACTTGAGACTATGCAAAGAATAATATCTGAGATGTTCGTGGTAAATCGTATCGTATTGCAGTGTCTGGATTAGAGATAAAAGATAATGAGACTCGGAAATAAACATGCCGTCTTCAGATAATAATCCAAGAATACATTCAACTATATCATTGATATTTTCTATATGCGCAAAGACGTTTGTCGCCGTAATCACTCTTGCCTTGCCGTTTTCAGATAGAATTTTCTTAACGGTATCTTGATTAAAATAATTTATGATTGTGGGGATCCCGCGTTCAATGGCGATTTTGCCGATTTCTTCCGGAGTCACCCCTAGCACCCTGCAATTGCCTTTAAAGTTGCTCAAGAGGTTACCGTCATTGGAGCCGATATCTACAACCAAATCATTCTTTTTTAGGTCTATCAAAGTAATGCACTCCTGATATAATTCGGCAAAATTTTCACGTAGTATCTTGGTGGTGCTACTGGTATAAGGATATTCCGGAGGAAATAAAATCCTAGCATCCACTATCAAACCAAGCTGGACTAAATGGCAGCGCGAACAATATAACAACTGTGCAGGATAAGCTGTTTCTTCGTGCGGCTCTTGTCCGATACTAAGCATCTTGTTCACCGCAGGTAAATATCCTAAAAAAAGTATCGGGTCAAGATGAGGATTATCGCAAACCTGACAACGCTTCACTACTACGCTATTCATAATTCTCCTCTGCCACAAATATCTTTTTGGCAATTTTTTGGAAATTTTTATCATACCACTCCGCAGTAATTCCTACCCCCTCCTTCAAGGAAATACGAGGTGTAAAGCCTAATCTTCTTAACTTTGAGATATCGGGACACCTGCGCAAAACTCCTCCTGGTGCAGGTTTTCCCGGGACGATGACAACGTCTTTGGCAAAATAATTTCCTACCATATGCGCAACCTCAGCAATGCTAACCTCTTCCATCGTACCGATATTATATATTTCTAAATGCATCCCTTTTTCGATAACCGTCATTAGTCCATTGATAAAATCCTCGATAAAAATAAAGGAGCGCGTTTGAGTCCCGTCTCCCTGAATAGGAAACTGCATCCGCCTTTCTTTATTGTCCTTACACATCTCTTTCATTCTCACGATAAACTGCGGTATAACATGCTCCTCTCCCATATCCGGACCATATACATTGTGGGGACGAAAAATTATAACCCGCTTAAGGTGCTTACGTCCGTAATTTATTGCCATAAGCTCGCTGATAATCTTACCTGCACCATATGAATAGCGCGGATTAAGCGGATCCGGAATAGAGAAAGCTACATTTTCGTTCGTGGGGATAACCCTTGGCGTCTGGTATACCTCGGAACTTGAAGCAACTATCAATTCCTCTACTCCTTCTTTAATGCAGCTGTCAATAACATTTATAATGCCCTTCACTCCTATTTCAAGCACCAACTCAGGCTGGGTATAAAAAAATTCTGTCCCGTTCAAATAAGCAAGGTGACAGACGCTATCCATACCTCGGCAGGCCTCCTGCACAGCTTTGAGATCTCTGATATCGGAGTTAATTATCTCTATTCTTCCGGAAATATCGCTTAAACGGCTGGCTGCTCCGCGTAAATCATTATCCAAAACCCGGATAAAACTTCCACTTTTATAAAGACTGCGGACAAGTGCGCTGCCGATAAAACCTGTCCCTCCGGTAACAAGATACTTTTTCAATTTCTCTCCTTAATATGCAGTTGTTTTAGGAATGCGCACTTGCGCCTTCTCTTTTTTGGAGCGCGGCATATGCTTCATTCCCCAGATAAACCAACGCATATATTCTTTAACCCAGGGACCTAATCTAAAAGATGATTCCCCCCCATATAAACGGTCAATCGAAATAATCGGCACCTCACCCAACTTCATTCCTGCCTGTTGGGATTTTATAGCAAGTTCAAAAATAAAAGCCCAGCCTATTGGCCTGGATTCCAAAACAATCTGCTCAAATACGTTTCTCTTAAACATCTTTATACCTGTAGTGGCGTCAGATAGCGCGCAACAGGCAACAATTGAAAAAAGTTTATTTGCCAGCTGCGAAAGGAATCCTCCGAGCGCTGAACCACCTAATCTCCTTCCTCCGTAAGCATATCTTGTGCAACTTACCAGGTCGCAACCTTCGTCAAGAAGAGAAACCATGTCTTCTATTGCTAGAACAGGGCCAACCTCATCCGCGGCAAAAATCAGGATATATTCCCCTTGCGATACCTTTACTCCCGAACGAACGGCATTAATCACGCCTTTTCCGAGGCTATTAAAGACAAGTTTAACATTGGCAAGACTATCCCGCAGATTCTTTACTACCGGAACAGTATTATCTTCCGGGGAATCATAAATCACTAGAATTTCATGCGGGAAATCGAGCACTGCGCGCAAAATTTTTAGCATTATCCCGATATTTATGCCTTCGTTGCGCACCGGTATTAAAATGGATAATTTTATCTGAGACATTTCATCCCTTGGGTAAATTATCGCGGATCACCCCAGATATGTACCCCACTTGTCCTCTGGTAATATTAAAGCAAGACGGTAACCATAATCCGCTTTTAGAAATATTTATCGCATTAATGTATTTATTGTCTTTATCTAAATAAGGTTTCTGCCTATGTAAAGGATACCAAAAACAGCGATAACCGATATTATGTGATTTGAGGACGCACTCCAGTTTTTCTCTATTCTCTACTAAAATATCAGTCCACTGGGTTATTTCACCGTTATTATTCTTCAAAATACCGGGAAACTTAACGGATGGGCAATCTTGCAAAAATTCGCGGTACCAATTGTCTCTTTGCCTGGATTTCTTAAGGCGCCGAGAAAGTTTTTTCAGCTGGCCAAGCCCAACCGCTGCCTGTAGATTGGTAAATTTAAAGTTAAATCCTAAAACCGGATGTAAATCATTTCCACCGCTGCCTTGAATACGGCGGCCATGGTCTTTTAGCTCTAAAAGGCGGTAATATAATTTGGTATTATTTGTGGCGATCATACCGCCTTGTCCGGTAGTAATAGTCTTGTTCGGAGAAAATGAAAAACAACCCGCGTCGCCAAATGTACCCAGATAACGGCCGCGCCATTGAGAACCCAGGCCCTCAGTAGAGTCACTGACCAAAAATAACCCTTTTTCTTTCGCTATAGCTTCCAGATATTTATAATCCGCGCCTCTGCCATTAACATCCACCGGAACAATGGCCCGCGTGCGATGGCTAATCAGAGATACAAGTTTTTCGAGATTAATGGTAAAACGCTGCGGCTCTATATCTACTAGCTTAACTGTTGCTCCGGTTAATCTGACTGCGTTAGCCGTAGCAATAAAAGTCAGGTCCGGAACAATCACCTCGTCTTGCGGGCCTATCCCCAGCCCCATTAATGCCAGCGTTAAAGCAGCTGTGCCGCTGGTTACAGCAACGCAATGCGTTACTCCCAGTAGTTTAGCTATCTTAGTTTCAAAAAGTCGGCTGATATCGCCATCATTAATGTAATTACTCCGCAGGACCCTTAAAACTAATTCTACTTCTTCTCTATCTGTTTCCGGAGCAAACCATGGTATCGATTTCCTACGCATTTTATTTTACAAGTTTTTTTGCAGGTACCCCTGCCACTACGGAATTTACCCCTACATCTTTCACCACAACCGCACCCGCACCGATAATCGAGTTACGACCTACGTGTACTTTGGGTAAGACTATAGCGCCTGCACCCACAAAAACATTATCTTCAATCTTAACCGCTCCCAACAACATACTTCCTGGCGCAAGAGTACAAAAATTACCGACTACTGTATCGTGATGTACAACCGCATTAACATTTACCTTACAGGCAATTCCTATTTTTACCGAAGACATAATTTTTACCCCCTGCTGTACTAAACAACCCTCCCTTAAAATAGCAGAAGGAGAAACATGAGCATCTTTCGAAATTAAAGAGGCTAAAGATTTAATGCCATAATAAAAAGCTAACTTCCTTTTTTTCTCCGGAGGATCAATGGCGAGAATAATCTTTAAACCTTTGTATTGCGTTACAATCTGCGGCCAATCGAAGTCTTCGCCCAAAAGAGGATACCCTAAAGTATCAACGTCTTTACGCGTATCGATAATACCGATAATATCAAACGCGGGGCTCTCTTCTATTAATTCGATAATTTCTTTATCTGCGCTTACCACGGCTACGGGTATCTTCTTACGGATTTCTTTTCTCTTCATGTTTGTCCTCTTTGCGTTACTCCCCACAGGTCTACTACATCAACCGAACGCGGAATCTTTAAGCCTTTATAAGCAGAGTGTGGTACCCCTACAATAACTACTTGGCAAATCTTGATGAGTTTATCTTTAGAAATAAAGGTGGGGTCCTTCGCATACTCATCAGAGTACATCACAGTAGCTCCGTAAAACCTTAAAATCTTACCTAGCTTATAAGAAAGTGAATCTCTAATGTCATCAATATCTGCTTTAAAAGCCATTCCCAATATACCTACTTTTGTCTTACTTAGATCATATTTTTTTCTTAGTTTATCAACGATAAAATTTGGAAGGCCCTCATTAACCATCATCGCAGCCTGACCAAGCAAGAAATTATTGCTATTGAAGGCAGTTAACTGCATAGTATCTTTCAGGAGGCACGGGCCAGCGGCGAATCCGGCTGTAGGAAGAGCTGCTACCCTACCATACTCCTCTATCATCACCTGGCGTAAACGGTTATAATCTACACCGAAATTTTCAGCAATCATATAGAATTGGTTAGTGACGGCAAATTGTATATATCTCCAAGAATTTGTAAAAAGTTTTACTAGCTCAGCTTCTCCCATAGAAGTTCTTATAACCTTGGGACAAATAACCCTAAATAAACTAGCGACATCCTCTACAGCTTCGCTTGACAAACCAGCGACAATCTGCGGCAATACCGGTAACTCCTTAACTGCGTAACCCTGTATAATCCTCTCCGGGCAATAAGCAATACGCCAATTTTTATCCTCCCCTAACAACTTCAACATCTGTTGGCAGGTGTGGGGATAAACAGTACTGCGCACAATTATGGTCTGCTCACAGGATAAATATCCCTTAAGTTTCGAGATAAATTCTAGAAAAATGCGCGTCTTTGGATTAAAATACTCATCCATTGGTGTCCCTACTGCAATAATAACATACCTAGCCTTCGCCGCTTCTCTTATATCATCTGTTATTTTAAGTCTTGCCTTCTGTAACACTTCTTTCAAAATCGGCTCTGCACCATATTCGATAAATGGCATTACTCCTTTTTTGACTAGGTTGGCTTTCGCAATATCAACATCAAAAAGACATACTCGTTTTCCCGTATGTGCAAACACCAAACCCAAAGGCAAACCAACATGTCCTAATCCGCCAATAATGACTATGTCGTATGAAAAAACGTCTTTACTATTTCTTGTTCGCATTTCAAAATACCCCTCTTTCTTTAAAGATACGACTGGCCTTATGGATACCATTCGCTGCCATTAAGATTATTATGGGTAAAATCGGTATAGAATACCGCGTCATCGTTTCAAAAAAAATAAAGAATAAGTTCCAATATAAAAATAAGATGATAACTGGTAAAAAATAAGAAGTTCTCGTTATGCTGGTAAATATGCCTATAAGCGAAAGGATAATAATCAATATCGAAACAAATAAAATAAAGGATTTTAGAAATAGTTTTATCTTTGCATTTTTTATACTTTCTTTACTGTGCAATAACTCGCCGAATGTTTCTTTTACGCCATATAAATAACAATAACTTCCGATATAAAGCCTGCCAAATTTATAAGGTAAAATTCTGATTAGGCCTATGGGGTCACTAATGATATTCTTTATCGCTTCTTTCCTCATTTCTCTTATTAGAAGGTAACTAAAAATATCAAATTTTGCAGATTTTTCTTCTATGGTTTTTCCGTACTTTTTTCTTATTTTTACCGATAAACGGCCGCTTAAATCGTCTCCCGCTTTTATCGTCAAAGAATTATCGCCGTAACCACTACCAGGTATATAAGTACCACCCCAAAGGCTACTCATCATCTGAACAGGAATAAAATATCCGGTATATCTGTAATTACGATATATCCATATCCCTACAATTAAAATAAAGGGTATTAAGAAAAATAAAGCCGCTCTTAAAATCTTTCTCCAATTATAGAAAAAGAAGAGCATAATAATAGAAAAAAATGGCAGAAGTAATACTACCGGCCTCGTCAATGCAGCAATACCTAAAAGTATACCCAACAAGATAAAATATCGTACTTTATGGACCTGAAGGGAAACAATAGCCAAGTAAACAGATAGCGTGATTAAAAAGGCTGTTAGCGTCTCGGTCAGCAAAGGAAAGGACTGACAGATGAAGACGGGATGAATCGCCGTAATAAGAGCCGCCAAAATTCCCACATTTTTATCAAATAAAATACGGCCTATTTTATATACCAATAGACAAATGAACGCAGTAAGAAGCACCTGCGCCAGTTGTACTGCTATAATCTTTTCTCCGAACAACAAATAGACAAGAAAAATAAAAAAGGGGTAACCCGGCGCTCTCTGCACGTTAACCATCTTGCCGTCTAAGCTAAAAATTCCCTTATGGAGCAAATTTTTAGCCAGTAGATTGTAATGGATTGCATCCGATTCAACGGGGCCGGCGTTATAATTAATTATAAAAAATATTTGCAATAAAACTGAAAGTAGCATTATTAAAATTATAGTAGTATTATTTCTAAAAAAACTATTCATAATCACTCTATCATTTTCCTTGTTGTCAAGATTTTTCATACAACGCTTTTAGATAATTCAAAGATAGCGTCCCAAATCCATCTAAGTTCATAAAAGGAGTTAATCCCAGATAAAATTTGAAGAATTTTTTTAGGACGGAAATAGAATTCTTTATAACTTTTTTTGTAATATTTAATTATCTCTTTTGTATCCATACCATTGAGCCTATAGTATACCTTACCGCCATAAAAACCTTTTGCTATCCCACTCTCCAAGTCCTCAAAGAACTCTCCTTTATTTTTAATAAGCTCGTATAGTTCTGTACCGGGCAAGGGTATTGTAATCATGAAATTAGCGATATCAGGATTCATCCTGATAGCGAAATCTATTGTCTTTTGCATGGATTGAACCGTATCATTTGGTAATCCAAACATAAAATTTCCATAAACTTTAATTCCATATTTTTTAAATAATTTTGTTGCTTCCAATACTTTATTCAAATTTAGATTTTTTTTGATTCTCTTCTGAATAAGATCATCTCCGGATTCAACGCCTATCGAAACCTTAAAAACTCCAGATTCTTTCATTTTACTTATCAATTCTTCACTTAATAAATCTGCCCTAACGCCATTTTGTAGGTTGATATACAGATTAAATCTCCTATTCAAAATCTCATCAAAGAGCTGATGTGCATACCTAATATCTAAAGTTAAATTGTCATCTAAAATATCGATTTGTTTAATCCCAAAGCGATATACTTGTTGCTCAATTTCATTAATGACGTTTTCTACCGACCTAAATCTATAAACTGCTTGAAAAATATTCTTGTTGCAATATATACACTGATAAGGACAACCCCTGCTAGCTAAAATAACCCCTACAGGCCTGCCTCGCGCGCGTGATTTATATAACGAAAGGTCCGGAAGTAATTCAAGTGCTGGGAAAGGAAGAACGTCTAAATTTTTTATCAATTGCCTAGGAGGATTTTTAAAAGTTCTATTTTCTAGCTTGTAATATACCCCCTTTACATCTTGAAAGGGATTTCCCATTTTATTTTCTACATTCTGAACAATTTCTAAAAAAGTTTCCTCCCCTTCTCCTATGCAAACGCCATCAAATGGAAAATCATTAATGCAAATTTCTGGAACAGAAGAGGGATGTGGACCACCAGCGATATAAATCGCATCTGGAAGGTTTAATTTTAGAAATTTCACTAAGCTGAATGCGGCAATCGCAGAAACAACATTAAAAGATATACCTATTATTTTTGTTTCCTTATCTATCCTATCCAGAATTTTCTGTTCGCTTAATTGCTCAATATTGGCGTCAATTAACAAACACTCTAAGCCATTTTTTTTAAGAAATGCGGCTAAGTAAGCGATACCCAAAGGCGGTTCTATGGTAGCCTTATTTATGCCACTTGCTCCAGAAACATTGGGATTTATAATAACCGTTTTCATTTATCGACCAGTTTCATTATATAATTTTACGCGCGATAACGACTATATTTAAACCAAACCTAAACGGATTAACTGAATCTATCAAATTAACTAGCGGAATTACTTCATTGTAATACTTTAGATTTCTAAGAGGTATTACTTTTTTTCTAAGAATATTGCCATACCAGAACCAAGATAATACACCTAAAGTATTAAACATAAACACCTTGTCTACAGTAAAACCGAGATTGCTAAAAATATGCGTTATCTCTTTTTGAGAATATCTTCGGTAGTGATTGGCATGCTTATCGAGAGAATTGTATAAAAATTTATGATGCGGACCGACAAATATAAAAATACCATCCTTCCGTAATACGCTGTACATAAATTTTATTGCCTCTATTTCATTCTGAATATGCTCAAGAACATTAATAGATAAAATCGTATTCACCTCATATTGTTTTATAATTTTTTGATGAGAATTATCAAGTAAATCAATCTTAAGTACTTTTAGATGCTTGTAATCACTGAAATCTTTCCTTAACTTTTCCAAGTATTCATCAACGATATCCGATAATATCAACTGATTCTTATTTAATAAAAATTTCGAAAATGTCCCCAGGCCAGAACCTACCTCCCATATCTTATCTCCCAGATAGTTTTCTATATGGCTAAAAAACCATCTGTTGTACCGATCTAAAACATACATATTATCCAGCCAAATCCTCTCAACGTGCTTATGGGGAACTTTTTGTTTCGCGACTTTCTTCCAGTTATCACGCAACCATTCTTTTATTATTCTATTCAAGAATTTTACGCCATGTTTTATTACCTTTGATTTCGAGAATCCAGACTTCCTGACCCTTTCGTGACTAGGGATTTCTACTATTTTCATTCCGGCCCTTAAGGTATTTACCAATAATTCTATCTCTATCTCAAAATCTCTGGAGGTATATTCAAATTTTTTAAAAATCTCGCTTTGAAAGGCCTTGTACCCATTTAAGGCATCCGAAAGATATCTATTATATAAAAGCCCAAAAACCAAAGTTAATACTATATTACCAAAAGCTCTAACTCGAGTATATTCATCGCTGCTACCATATATTCTTGAACCGATAACAAGACCAGCGCCTTTCTCGAGTGTATCAATGAATAAAGGTATATCCTCCGGACGATGGGAACAATCAGCATCCATCATAACTAGATATTCTCCAGTGGCTACCTCAAAACCAGAAATTAACGCGTAACCTTTACCTGGTTTTCTTAAATTATTTACGACCTTTACATTCTTAGACCTCGCAATAACTGCAGTTTTATCTTTAGAATGGTCATCTACTACAATAACTTCAAACTGATAATTCTTCATCGTGGTGGTTATTTTCGAAATCTCGTCAAGCAAATACCCAATGTTATTCTCTTCATTCATTGCCGGAATAATAACTGAAACTTTCTTCATCTTTATCTTTTTCCCCTAATAATGTTTGTTAATAACTTCGCAAAAGAATAAATACTCACTCCCACAAAAATAAGTACAAAAGGATTAGCGGGAAGCGTATGCCTTGCGTTAACCATATACCATGAATGCGTAAGTGGAAAATAAATAATCGGCACTAGAATAAATATTATTTCTTTAAGCCTGTTTCTTAAAATGAATACTCCTGCTACGCAAAGCAAAAATATGCTTAAACTAAAGAACTTTGCCAAGGTAAATAAATAATACCTGCCTCCGGGTGGCGGATAGCTAACCCCAACGTCCTTACTACCAACTGTTATCCACATACGAAACATCTTTTTTAAAACCGCAATAGAATAATCTTTTATATGATCTTTAACATAAAATATAAATAACTTGCGCCACAAAGATTGTCTATTAAGACCAGATAAATTGCCCCTATCTATCCCTAAGTCAATAATTTTATATTTAACGCCTTCCTGCCACTTTGAATTAACATTGCGTAATTTGCTATTTATAAAATATTTATTGTTAAAAATATCAAAGGCTAAGCCTTTATTTACTATGATATATAATTTGCTTCCCTTGATATCATCTGGTATATACATATTGGAATTATCTAAGAATGAAACCTTAATACCGGAGTTCTCTCTTTTTATCTCAATATCGCCAAATGAATCGCTAATTTTCTCGGATTTATCTTGTAATAAGAATTTACTCAAAATTAAAAGATCGGTTTTATCAATCTTTTTATCATTATTATAATCATAATCATCTAAAACACTAATATTTCTAGATGAATAAGGCAATACCTGCCGAGTGATTGCGACAAAATCAAATACATCGATTATGGCGGGATTGCCGTCATCCTTATCAAAGTCATCGCTGTCTGATCTGCGATTGTAGAACAAATGGTTAACCTCTGGTGCTCCCAGTGGAAACCTGTCTGCATGTTGTCCATCGGAAACCTCAATATAGTATTTAAGTATTTTACTTTTACTAAGGCGGGGCACTTTATATTCAAATTTATTATCAGAAACATATGTCATTTCTTGTGCTCTATAAAATCTATCGTTATCAAAAGCATAGAATAATTTAAGTGTAGGTATTTTATTTTCTGGTAGAAAACCAGTAATAGCGGTAAAGGTTAAATAATCTTTTGCTAAGCTGCGGTAAGTATTTAAATCTTGATAATCGTGGTAAGGATTATAGGTTCGAGATTCAAAAAACTTACCTGACTCCATTGCTCCATAAAATAGCTGCGACCAACCTTGAGTAGTTAGCACGATAATATGCCTTGTTAAGATATAATTTCTGATTATCCACGGGAAAAGCAATAGGCTAATCCCTAATATAGAGAAAAATAAATATTTAACAGCCTTTTTGTATTGCCTAAGAATAAATAATAATGAAAAGAAATAAAAAAATGGCAATATAACCATAGATGGCCGCATCAGGATAGCTAATGACAACAGAATACCGTGAATAAAATAGAATAAATGAAGATTCTTTCTATAACCGATGTATAAACATAAGACAGAAATAACAATAAGGAAAGTCGTCATCATATCTGTGGATAAGGTGCTGACATAGATATTAGAAGTTCCTATAAATGCGACTAAAAAAGAAATAAAAATAGCTAACTTTTGCGTAAAGATATCTTTTATGAGGTAAAAAATTGAAATGCAAATAAAGGCATTCAAAAAAGCCTGGAATATTAATACGGGTAAATATCTATATCCGAAAGTTTTGAAAAAGATAGCAAGTAGTACCGGATAGCCCGGCATCCTGAAAGTACCCACGAATCCTTCACCCTTTGCGAGATTATTACCGAGTATATTATAGCCGTCAAAGCCCCATGGGCCTTGAGGATGCGGATTAAAAATTATAAACAGGCTCCCCATACCAAGGGCTATAATATAATTAATTAATAGCGCTATTTTGATATTAATTTTATTTTTTTTATGCATTTTTAAATCTTCCTGCTCGGCTCAGTATCTGATTATAATATTCGACATACTGCTCAATTACTCTTTCCCAGTGAAAATACTTCGTTATCCAATCGCGGGAGCGAATACCGATATCAATACGCAAGGTTTTGTCTTCGCAAAGCTTGGAAATCATGCTAAAAATTTCTTCTTCCGTAGATACATTTATTACAGGGGGCAACTCATCAATGTAATCTTTCCAGATTTCTTTCATATATACAAAAGTAGGCAGTCCTATAGATAAAGCCTCCCAGGTGATTAAACCGGGGCTGCCTATATTAAACTGGTCAAAGACAATATCGGATATACTATATAAATTTATCAGGCCCTCTTTATTCTGCTCATTTAACCAAATGACATTATTACCAATGCCTAAACTCATAATTAATTTCTTACTATCCGCTATATCTCTTCCTTTCTCAAAAACTATCATTTTGGCATTATTTCCATTTTTAACGAAATGCGCAAAGGCCATAAATAATTTATCATTGCCTTTATTGTCTGGAATATCTCTCATCCATTCTTGACGCGAAGGATGCAAAAATAACCAATCGCAATTATAGAATTCTCTTAGTTTAGATAAAGCCGGTGAATTTCTCTTAGAATATTTCTGGGTATCTACAGGCACCATAGGAAGAAAGAACTTGCTTCTGCTTAATTTCAGCCTGCTGGCAAACCTTGCCTGATGAGGCATAGGATATAAAACTAAACCCGCTTTCCTTAAGGTCCGGCACTGCAGAGACGAAAGCAAAAAATTCTTTATGCCTCCTCTTTTAAATGGAAGAATATCTAAATCAAATCCGTAACTCCAATAAAGATATGGCGTACCGGTAAAAGACGCCCAAATTGCCGATTCTCCTATGGTATGGATAATGTCGCATTTTGAAAGTTCATTTAAAAATCTACGCTCGGCAGAACCTCTAAATATAATGCGTCTTAGATCAACATTGACAAACTTCACCCAGGAAGGAAATTTTTCATTATTACCCTCTTCCCAATAAGGCAAATTACATTCAAATATTGGATTTTCGTCAACAAAGACATTTGCGTCTTGCCCTTTGCGCCGTAAAAACTTAGCTATCAAATATGCCATATTGGCATTACTGCCGTATAAGTTTATTTTCATACCCTATCAATAGATTCTTGAAAATACTTGACTGTTTGCCTTAATCCTTCATTAATACTATATTTGAATTTAAAACCGCTCATTTTTAGTTTATTACTATTAGCAAAAACCTCTTCCCGGTGTTTATCTGAAATAACTATACTGGGTTCTTTATAATTCTTATAAAGTAAAAAGGATATTTTTCTATAAACTTCAAGGAGCGAAACCGGCCGGCCGCAACCTATATTGATAATTCCTTTTAATTTAACCGCACAAAAATTTACTGCTTCGGTTATATCATCAATATAGGTAAAATCAAATTTACGGTAAGGATTATACAAAGTTACTGCATGACCTTCTAATAATTCATTTATGATAGTTGCAATTACCCCTCTTTTTTTATTTGGGGGGCCGTAAGGATTGAATAGGCGCAAAATCAAATAGGGAACTTTATGATGATCACACAAAACCTGAGTATAATAATCAGCGGATAATTGCGTTATAGCATAGGGGCTAGCCGGACCGATAGGGCTCTTTTCGCTTAAAGGGTTACATGTAAAATCATAGACATTAGCGGTTGAAATATTAATGAATTTTTCTGTCCGGCAATCTTCGATAAGCTTTATCGTAGTAATCGGCTTATTCATCTCGTATTTTAATGGTTTAATAAACGACTCCCCGATATCAATGTAACCGGATAAATTGAAAAGAAAGCTGAATCTACCCATTTTTTTCAAATTATTCTCGACCTCGTTAGATGAGTATATTTTTAACCTTCGGTCTTTAATGCCCCCCAAATATTGTAAACCATATTCTCCAATAATCGCTGTAACATAATGACCTTTTTTAAGCAACTTTCTTGTTAAATTGCTGCCGATAAAGCCACTGGCGCCAATGATGATGGTATTAGACTTTCTATTTCTTTCAGTCATCCTGATTTATTCTCCATTCGATTAACTCCTTAAGACCGCTTCTTAAGTTAACTTCTGCGCTAAAGCCTAAGAGTTTCTTTGCCTTATCAACCGAAGCTTTTCGCTCAGTAACGAATTCGGGTTTCTGACCTTCGTATTGGGGCTTGAGGTTAGACTTAGTAAGCTCTAGAATCAATTCAACTATCTCATTTATACTGGTTTTTATCCCGCTGGCTATATTTATTGCCTCATCGGTTGCCGGGCTTTTTAAAGCTAAGATATTCGCCCTGGCTACGTCTCTGACGTAGATGAAATCATATGCTTGGCTTCCGTCTCCATGAATTATAGGAGGATTGCCCTCCTTAATCCTATCTAAAGCTTTCATAATCACGCTGACATATGCGCCGTGATAATCCTGCCGCGGGCCATAAATATTAAAATAGCGTAACGCAAGATAATCCAAGCCGTAGCGTGAATAATAAAAACGGAAAAATTGCTCTCCGGAAATCTTTGTGGCGCCGTACATAGTTCTATTATTAAAGGGGTGCTCTTCGGTCATCGGTATCACCACCGGATCACCGTAAACAGATGCGGATGAAGAAAAAATTACTTTTTTTATTTTATTATTTTTCGCGGCTTCTAAGACATTAATTGTTCCTTTTACATTAGTTTCAAATCCTTCCGTGGGTTTTTCCTGACAATGAAGCAGCCAGAGCGCGGCTAAATGAAAGATAAAATCTATATTCTTACTTGCCTCATTTAAACTTTTTTCGTCAAGGATGTCTGCTTTGATTATCTTCACGCGTTTGTCGGATGAAACTTTAGATAAATTAGATAAGCTGCCTCTGACAAAATTATCAAAAATGATTATTTCCTTTATATCTTCTTTGAGTAACTCCTCAGCTAAATGCGAACCAACTAAACCTGCTCCCCCAATCAGAAGTACACGTGAATTAGCGAGATCAAACTTATTATTTTTCATTATCTTTCGCCTCCGATAAATTATAGTTCGCAAGAGGAATACGTACCGACCCCTGACAAGATTCACATTCTAATAAAACCATATCAGCCTGCTTCTGTTTTAGATGTGCTTTATGCCCGCATTTGCAGACAAAACCTTTGAGCCGCGCAGGATTACCTACTACTAACCCATAGGCAGGCACATTCTTAGTTACGACAGAACCGGCTCCTACCATAGCATATTCGCCGATTATCACTCCGCAAACTATCGTAGCATTTGCACCTATAGACGCTCCTCTCTTAATTAAAGTCGGCAGAATCTTCCAATCAGCAGGAAAAACTCTTGGGTATAGATCATTGCTGAACGTTGCATTCGGGCCTAAAAAAACTTCGTCCTCAACTGTAACGCCTTTATAGACAGAAACCCCGTTTTGTATCTTAACGTTGTTTCCGATAAAAACGCCCACATCTATATACACATCTTTACTAATGCTGCAGTTCTCTCCTATAGAAGCATCTTCTCTTACGTGCACAAAATGCCAAATCCGGGTTTTTGCCCCTATCTTGGCTCTCTCGGAAACTTCTGCTGTGGGATGAACAAAATAATCCTTCAAGATTCTTCTCCTTTTTTACAATATGTGGCTATCTTTCAGGTATTTAAACACCAAATCAGCAATGTAACTATTACCGAGATCTGACCAGTGACCGTCACGAAGTACATACGAATCTCTTATTTTATTCAAATCATCCATATCTATAATCCAATTTGTCCTTTTGGCAAGATATTTCAAAAACCTATCCTTTACAGGCTTATTATAGAAACCCTCAAGAATAAAAAGTGTTTTAAGATGATTTTTATCAACCAAATCAAAAAATCTATTTAGAACCTGTATTGAGCGAGTTAATCCTTTCATTTCTATATCATTTTTTCTTGTTGATTCAAACTCGTTACTTTTAAATTTATTCCGATAACGTAATGTGCCCAGAAAAGTATACATTACTGAGTTTCTTCTTAAAAATTCTTTTATATTTTCTATAATAAAGATGTTCTTCTTATAGAGATTTTTCGGGCCGTTAACAAATCTATGATATTGGTCAATATGCCTAGAGTTCTCTTTTACAGAAACTATATCTTGATTTTTATCTAAAATCCACTCGTGATCCAAAATATCCAAAAAATCATTTACCCCAAGTATAATAAAAATTACAAAATCGGGCTTAAACTCAAGGTACCTCTTTAACCTTACATAAGAATTATCAAATGTGTATCCTGTAACACCTAGATTTAATACTTCATAATGATTGCCTTCCTGCAATTGCCTATTTAGTTTTTCTTCTAATACCGAAGCTAAAGTTTCATTATCATTTACCCCTACGCCAAAAATAAGAGAATCTCCTAAAATAAAAATTCTTTTCGTATCTTTGGGTTTATCTTTTAGGTATTCACGTCTTGACCTTATACCTTGGGAGTTAGTCGTATAATCGACAATGTAATCTCCATATAAACTATAGTGTTTTGCTTTTTGGTTAGGCAATAGGCTATAACCTTCCTCTGATTCAACAAAAATCGCCGGAGAGCTCCATGTCGCTGGATAATAGACTCCAGTAACATTACTAAACAACCTAAAAATTCCTTCCGCTATAAGTAAAGATATAAAAAATGAAAAAATCAGCACAAATAACCTCAAAAATAATTTTCTAATCATTGCTTTTAAATAACCTGCGGCGGATATTGACAAATTCTTCGCTGACTTTTCTATACTCTTCGTGATTACCTATATCGCGCCAATAACCGCCAAATAAATAGCTACCTATCTTTTGATTTTCTTTAATCAGAAGTTTTACCAAATCCGGAAAATCGTATTTTTGGTTTTTGGGTATAAATGACAAAATCTTTTTATTAAATGCGTATATACCCATACTTACAGGATATTGCATAGTGGGTTTTTCTATATAGTCGATTACTTTTTTATGGGTATCAAATTTAATAATGCCTAAATCTATTTTTAAATTCTTTTTATATATTCCGATAGTGGCTAAATTTTTCTCTTTAATATGAGAATTGAATAAATTACTGAAATCAATGTTGGTGATTAAATCGCCGTTTAAAATAAGAAAATTTTCATCCAGTTTATCAATAAGCAAAAGCGGACCCACCGTACCCATGGGCTTTTCTTCAAAAGAATATTCGATTTTTACACCAAACTTGCTGCCATCGCCAAAATATGCCTGGATTAAACCTGCCAGATGCCCGACAGCTATTTTGATACGCCTGAAACCATAGTAGCGTAACTGATTTATTACTATTTCTAAAATAGGCTGCTCGCCTACCGGCATCAGCGGTTTTGGCATACAAGCTGTATAAGGCTCAAGGCGCCTGCCTTTGCCTCCGGCAAGAATTACTGCTTGTTTATATTTACTCATTTCACATATTCCTTTTCTAGATAATATTCCTTATTTTCATTTATAAATTGAATTACCTTATTTAAACCGGCTTCCAAATTAACCTTGGGTTGCCAGCCTAAAAGCTCTTTTGCCTTTTTGTTATTGCATACTAAACGCTCTACCTCGCTTTTTTGGGGTCTAATACGTTCTTTGACCGAGGTTATTTTTATTTTTCTATCCCGCAAAACATTACAAATTATACCACTAAGCTCCTTAATCGAAATACCCTTGCCAAAACCTACATTTATCGCTTGCCCTATGCTTTTTTTATTTCCGATGATAGAAATAAAAGCACGGATGGTGTCATCAACATAGGTAAAATCGCGAATAGGAAAATCTGAACCGATGAAGACCCTCGGCACCTTATGAATTATTTGCATAATAATAGTAGGTATTATGGCGCGGGCAGATTGTCTTGGGCCATATGTATTAAACGGTCTAATTATTGATACGGGTAGGCCGAAAGAACGCCAGTAACTTTCGGCTAACTTATCAGCAGCAATCTTAGTGGCAGAATACGGGCTTTGCGCCTTTTGAGGATGCTTCTCATCAATGGGTATATACTCTGCACTGCCATAAACTTCACTGGTTGAAGTATGTATAACCTGTCCAACATTATTCTCTAAAGCCGCCTGTAATATATTCTCTGCGCCTATTATATTGGTATTAATATAACTTGACACTGCTTCATAGGAATAAGGGATCCCGATTAAGGCAGCCAGATGCATGATTACATCTGTTCCTTTAGATATCTTTTTCATAAAATTAAAATCTTCGACATTCCCAAAGACTATTTCCATCTCCTTCAAGATGTTCTTATTAACAAAATTTAAATTTCCGATATTCCTAAAAGAATTATAGTGAACCAGCGCCCTTACTTTATAATTTTTTCTCACCAGTGCTTCAGCTAAATGCGAACCAATGAAACCAGAACTTCCAGTAACTAAAATTTTTTTCATAGTTTTTCCTTAATTTTTATTCTGCATAAATGTATCTAAAAATAAATTCTCGTATTCTTTAATCTTTACTGAAATATCAAATTCATTTACTTTCTTGACTCCCTCCGCCTTAACTTGTTCCCTAAGTTCTCTATTTAGTGCCAGATTATACATAGCTTTATATAAAGAATTAGCATCGCCAGGATTAACCAAGATACCATTTTTACCATCACTAATAATCTCTTCTATCCCTCCAACGCATCTGGTAGCTATCACAGGGACTTTGCAGACATAAGACTCTAAAATAACATTGGGAAAACCTTCAGAGAGAGATGGCAAAACGAACATATCTGTATTTTTAAGGTACTTAAAAGGATTATCCTTATACCCCATAAAATCAACATCTTTATCTATATTTAATGTCTTTGCCATAGCCTCTAAGTTATACCTAGAATCCCCTTCTCCAATAATAATCAGTTTGGATTGAACTCTTTGCCTTAATTTTGCAAAGGCCTGAAGAAGATAATTAATACCTTTTTCAGGAGATAACCTTGAAAGCAGAGAAATATAAAGAAAATTTCTCTGGAATACATAATCCGAAATTGGTTCTTGAGAACGCCTCTTAACATCAGCGATATTAATCGGCGTAGAAATAACTTTAATTTTATTTCTATCTATATTAAATAATTTCTCCATATGGCCTCGTATTGACTGAGAAACAACAACTATCTGTGTTGCCTGCCGATATGTAAAAAATATCAGTGTCTTATATATAATTCTAAAGAAAACATGTCTCAGATTATGTTTAATGGGCTTAACAAAAAAATTCTCGCTATACTCTCCTATTATTACTTTCTCTTTTAGTTTTTTAATAGGCTTAAATAATAAGTAACAGGAAGTATTATAGCTTAAAGAAAATACTATGTTAGGTTCCCGAGAGATAATTGTCTTCCTGAAATTACGAATGTGCCTGGCCATATTAAAAACCTTGCCTAAAATTGTATTTTTTGGCCCAATATTCAAATCAATGACACATACATCGTTAGGTATTGGATAATAATTTTCTTGTATCTTCTCTGCCAAGAAAATTATCTTAAATTTATTCCGGTCCAATGAGTCTAAGAGATTTTTAGCAATAGAAGAAACGCCGCCGATTTCATAAGACGATATAACCAGCAATAATTTAATCATTGCTTTATAAGCCGTATTTTTGAATTTATCAATTTAATAACATGACCTGAAATAAACAGTAAGAAATATTTTATTAATTTTAAATAAAACTCAAAACTTAAAGGATAAATACGTATGCAATTAACTATTTCATTAACCCCTTGTTTAAATTTTTGATTATGTTTATAAAAATACGCCCTTTGCAGATTTAAATCGGACTTTGCTTTTAGAAATTTATTACGATAATAACTACGCAATTTTTCCTCTTTTTTGTACCAATAATCCATTATCTCTAAGCGCTCATTAACTTCCAATAAGACATCTTTGCTGGCTCTACTGCTATGAAGATGGTAAATCCCCAACGGTTTATCTAAATAATCAAAATCATAATCTCGCGAGATTCTCAAAAATAACTCCCATTCTTCTGCTATCTTCAAGCTAAGCCTAAAAGGTAAATAATCCTTCAGGAGATCAGTCCTCATTGCTACGCTGGATAAAGGTATAAAATTCCCTCCTAGTAAAAATTCGTAAAAAACTTTACCCCTCTGTGGCTGCCTCTTAGAAAAATAGCGAAAACTACACTCTGCTTTATCTTCATATACACTTAACATATCTGTAAAAACTAAGGCGATACCGGGCTTACCTCTAAACAACTCTAACTGTAACTCTAATTTCTCGGGAAACCATTCATCATCATGGTCTAAAAAGGCAATGTATGCGCCTTGAGAAAGTTCGCATAAACGATTACGGGATGAGGCAAGCCCCTGGTTTTTCTGATAATAGTAACGGACCCTGTTATCTTTTTTTTGAAGCCTCCCTACAATGTCTCCCGTATTATCGTTTGAGCCATCGTCAAGGACAATCACTTCAATATTCTTATATGTCTGATTTATTGCACTCAAGATGGTGCGTTCTATAAAATTTTGCGCATTATATGCCGGAATTGTTACCGACACTAAAGGATTATACATAATAAACTATTTAAAAAATTCTTTAATTGAATCTATAACTAACCCCACGTCATCATCAGATAGGTCATAATAAAGGGGTAATGTTAATATCTCTTGCCATATTCGTTCTGTAACCGGTAATTTAGTTGCATATTTCTTAAAAAATGATTGTAGGTGATTAGGAATATAGTGGATGCCTGTCTCTATACCTCTTTCTTTCAAAAAAATCATCAACCTATCTCTATCTTTCTTTACTCGAAGTATATAACAATAAGGTGATATTTTCTCTATGTCTTTTTTTAAGATACTCAATTCTGGTGTCCCCTCAAATGCACTATCATACATCTTTACTAACTCTTGTCTTCTTTTAATGAATTGGCCTATCTTCTTCATCTGAATTAAGCCAATTGCGGCATTGATATTACTCATATGGTAACGGTACCCTTGAGTTGTTACGTCGTAATACCAACTACGTTCATTCTTATAACGCGTCCAAGTATCTCTATCAATACCCAAGAGTCTTTTTTTTTGTAATAAATCTGCCCAAGTACCATTATTGGTCGTAATGCAACCGCCTTCGCCGCAGGTAATTACTTTAACCGGATCAAAACTAAAACAGGTCATACTGCCGAAAGAACCAATTTTTTTGTCTTTGTAAATTGAGCCAAAACTATGACAGGCATCTTCAATTACGGTCAATTTATGTGCTTGGGCCAAAGAAAGAAACGCATCCATATCTACGGGATTACCGCAATAATGGACAGGTAAAATGGCTTTCGTTCTCTTAGAAAGTTTATCTTCTATGCTTGCAACATCTATATTCAGCGTTTCTTCTTCAACATCGCAAAAAACAGGCTTACCGCCACAAGCAACAATTGCCTGTATTGCTGCTGCGTAAGTTAAAGAAGGAGTGATTATTTCATCGTGAGGTTCTATGCCCAGCACATCGATTGCTAAATGGATAGCGGAAGTACCGGTATTTACCGCTACAACATGCTTTACTCCTAAGTAATCCCTTATAGCATCTTCGAATTCTTTTACCACAGAACCCATCCCTAACCAACTCGTAGAAAAAACTTCTTCAATTTTTTTTAATTCTTCTTTGCCAATGGAAGGTTTAGAAACTGGCAACATATTTTTTTATCCTATCCTGATTGATGAAAAAATTTCTTTTACTAATCTTATGGGGTTACTAAATAATTTCTGAATTATTTTACCAAAAAGTAAAAATGGATGTGACCTATAATATTCCCTTCTTAAAAAAAAGTAACTTTGCTGACAGATTTTTTTAATATCTTCCCCCGTCCAGTTTTCTGTGGAGATACTGAAGCTTTTAATATGTAAGTTGTCGAGAGAATAATCTTTGGATATATACCCTTTTTCGAGACACAAATTGTATAATTCTGACCCGGGATAAGGCGTAGCAATAGACACAAAAGGATTATAAATACCCACCTCTTTTACAAAACGGAAACTATCCCACATCTGACTCAACGTCTCCCCCGGAACTCCTAATATTAAAAAAATACCAACATCCAAACCTATGCTCTTTGCATATTTAATTAATGGCTTAACTTTCTTTAAATTTAGTGGTTTCTTTATCAAGTTATTTAAAACCTCCTGATTTCCTGACTCTATAGCAAAATTCAATTTATAACAGCCGGCCTGTTTCATTTTATCAATTAGTCTCTCGTTTAAAGCAAAAGCTGCCACGCCATTAGGGGTATCCCATTTAAAATTAAATTTTTCCTCTGTCATAAGGTCGAATATTCTCTCTGCCCTAGAGACATCTAAGGTTACATTATCATCTTCGAACAGTAGCTCCTCGATTCCATGCCGGTCTCTAAGTTGTTGCATTTCTTGAATAACATTTTCTGGTGACCGACTACGATACCCTCTACCCCAAACTTTATGAGCAGAACAAAAAATGCATTTCGCCGGACATCCTCTTGAGGTAATAATAGGAGAAAATCTTCTATATCTTCGTTTGCCATGAGAAAATTCTAAACCAAAATACTTCTCCATATTTAATAAATGTCTGGCAGGAAAAGGAATGCTGTCTAGATCTTGAATAAAATCTATCCTGGGTATAATCTTTACGTTACCGTTATCCCTGAAAGCAATACCGTTTAGGGTATTTATATCCTTTTCCATCTCTAGACATGATATTAAATCAGTAATAATTGATTCGCCTTCGCCCAGCACAACAAAATCAACATTTTTATCTTCCATCGCCAGCTCAGGCATTGCTGTCGGATGTGCCCCTCCGGCAACAGTAACAATAGCTCTGTTTATCTGTTTGGCTATTTCGTATATCTGGTGGGCATTTTTTCTCTGCTTAGTAAACAGATTATTAACCCCAACTATATCCGGCTGGAACTCAGCAATAACTCTCTCTATTTCATTAACTGGGCTACCTATTCTAATCGTCTCATTGTCAATATCTTCTCGTTTATCCCAGCCCTCAATGAGGCAATCATATATCTTTACATCTATATCACGACTTTCCAAGACAGCGGCTATATAACCTAACCCTAAAGGAGGAAGCGGGTTGATATCGATTCCATTTTTTGCTGTAAAAGCAGGTGGTATAAATAAAAGGGCTTTTTTTATCTTCATTTGGGGTTAGTTCAATGCCTCTATTTTTTCCAGGAATTCGCTATCGCTATTAAAGAAAGTAAAATAATCATTGATAAAATTGTAACAGGCATCATAATCCAAGAGCTGAAAATGCTTCAAATGAACGGTTGCTACTTCTCTTAGCTTTATCGGTGTTTTAATAAACTCAACCAACTCACACAGACCTCTTAACGGATTCATATTTAAATAAGTAGATAATAACACAGATAATACTGGAAGGCGGTAGGCTATTGCCTCAATCGCCGCAGAAGAAACATTCGTTATAACTACCTTTGAATCTTTCATTAATTCAGAAAGGGGTGTATTTACAAAATCAAATAATTTCTCGTCAAACTTAACATCTAAACCTTTTAATATTGTCTCTATCGGCGTATCGGGATGCCCCTTAATCACAATTTTATAACCGCTCTCTCCTTTAAAAGCTTGATAAAGGTAATATAATAATTCGCGGGATTCCCCAGGCAAGATTGACAAGGCAACTAAAATTTTATCTTTCCTCTTTTGGTCACAATTATTTACGGCGTTTTTAAGATGTTGATATCTCAATGCTCCGGAAAAAAATAATCTCTCTCTGGGCCAACCGCATTCGCTAAAAAGCCTATTTGTAACTCTCCCAGAGCATCCTAAAAAATCTGGCTTCGGCATACAACTAATAATGTTCTTATTATCTAACTCGGAAGGGCTATTGAAATAATGCAGCAATAATAATGGCACCGTGGCATGCTGGAGTGCGATTATTTTAAGGCCCTTAACTTTATTTCCAGCGCAGACAAGAACCTTTTCCCAGGCATGCATCTCTGATAGATAAAGCACCTTGGTATTATGTCCCAAAGCAAGAAAGACATTTGTAAATACCCGAGAATAATATAGCGCTTCCATTAATGTCTTTCCGCAAAAAGAACTTAACCAGTCGCTCGCAAACAGCGGCCATATTATTAATTTATCTCTATACCTAAATCCTTTCTTGATTTGTGGACGAATTAAAAGAAATCTGAAAGAAAAATATAGGTGGTCTACGAGAATGCGAAGCAAATCAGAAAAACCTACCCATTCCTCACAAACAAATAAATTGTCTCCCCATTCATTTATTTTATTTGCTAAATTTAGCGACTTACTGAAATCAAACCCTTCTTCGTCTACAACCATAGCTAACCAACTGTGGCTATTTTCTTCATTTTTCCTTAAGGCTACCTGAAGCGGCCCATAATATCTATTGATAAATTTATTAAAATCCAGCGCCTTCTTGTCTACTAGTGGAAAATATGTCACCGCTAAATATTTACTATTTTTTAATTTAGCGATTCTATCTTTCTGTCTTTTCATATTACATCTGGCAAGGACAAACCTTTTTAATAAAGAAAACAAGAAAAAAAGAAGATTAGTAGTAATAGCGATGGAAATAGAAAATGGTTGTCTTCTTGCGCGGGCATTAAAATTATGTATTTTTAAAGGATAAGTTCTAGTATTAACGCGAATCGATTCATATAATGCAAGATTACCGATATCCATCCAAACTTCCTTACATCTTTCATTATCAATAATATCCATGATCGCAATAAATTTTGCGAAATTATGAAAACTGATTGTCTTCAAGGTATTTTTCTCGGCAATTAAGGAAAACCACCATATTGAGAAATCTTTAAAAGGGTACTTGAAATAGTACTTTAGGGTTCTATTGTTGATCTTAAATTCTGAAAAGTCTGAAATAAAATTAACAAAATCGCTGCGCAGGGAATAACCTACCTGATTAAAAATATCTGGGAAATCAATTAACTTAATTTCTGCTTGCGATATACTAGCCAATTTTTCCCTTACAACAGAAATCGTTCCGTCATTAGTGGTTAAGGGACAGAGGATAAACTTTGCGGCTTCCAATTTTTCTGCTTCTCTAAATACCTTTGGCAGAGAAAGGCTGTCATCAAATACTAACAGAACCGTTTTTACTTGTCTAGTCATCCTCGTTTTCCCCATGGGATATCATTTTCCGTAAAACCGCGGGAGCGTAACCAGTACTCGGCTGCAGGGATCTGCCATTCATAATCTATATCGAACCCGTAGTCGTTCATCAAGGCATATGATTTCCTCCCCATCCATCTGTAGGGAAGTTGGCCTTCATCCATATGAGTAAAACATCTGGCTCTCATAATCTGTACCTGGAGGTCACAGAAATAGCAATCTCCCTGGCTGTCTCTTATAGAAGTAATATTCCCTAGTAACTTCGGTTCCACAAACGGTTGGATAATATTTTCGGCATCAACCTTATGTGCCCTGGCCGGTGAAAACATATTGAATTTGCATACAGAAAAGGCAGTATCAAAATCTTTATGTTCTCTTAGTGCCTCGATTCCTTTATCAACTAACTGCGGATCGACCATAGGAGAATTGGCAAAGAATAACGCAACAATTTCTATTGTGTCGCCTACAGTCTCAACCATCTGCTTATAGGCAAAAATAAGCGAATCCTCAAGTAGGGTATCCGGCTGGGCCAACTCTTTTGGCCGAGGCAGGTATACCCCTGCATATTTTTGCCCCATTTCGGCTATAAACGGCGAATCAGTGGAAACAAATAGTTTTTCGATCATCCGGCTGTGTTTTGCTGCCAATAACGGATACTCAACCACGGGTCTGCCAAGAAGCAATTTTGTGTGCTTGCCGGGACAACCGATACTCTTATCCTTACCCACCAAAAGCGCTGCAATCATGATTCTTTCCTCCCTTTTAAATACTGCACAAACGCATTAAAACCTGCGAAATTCTTGTATTTCTTCTTTCTGGCCATAGCTACCGAATCCTTTGAAATATATCCCCATTTCGCAAGGCAACAATTTATATTTAACTTGAGCAGTTCGTCAAGATATGTAATGTTATCGTCTATGAACCAGACATCTTCTGGCCTGCGCCCGTTCTTAACACAGATAATCTTTACGGTTTCTGATTTTGATAAACCTCTTTCTTTAGTATAAATAAACCTATCTGCGATTTTTATGCGGTTCTGCAAGAATAGCGCCTTTACCGATCCCCTGTCTTTTGTTGTAGAAACGTAAATCTTAAAAGTCTTGCTCAATGAGCGGATACCTTCAGCTATGCCCGGATATATCTTATGGAGACGCAACCACTTCTTGGGGTATTTTCTTCTGAAACGCTCTCTTGTTTTATAAAATTCCTTCCCAAAAGCAAGAGATTCATTCTTATATTTATTGGCCAGGTACTTAAATTTCTTTTCGGATATCTGGTTGTTGCCTGAATCGTCAAAAGCCTTAAAAAGGATAAAATACTCTTTTGCAGGCCTCACCAGATGCCTATTCAAGAAAAAGTGCCTTTTTAATGATAGCGGCCCATCAAAGTTAAATCTCCATTTCTGCGCCATGACTCCATCTTTTAAACTTGAATATGCGTTATAAGCCACCAAGAAACACTCGTTTATGCTGTCACAGATCACTCCGTCAAAATCGATAATAAGAATGCCTTTCTTCGCCATCTTTATTCTAATCCTGGTAGAACTTAAATGTGTTACGCAACCTCTCATGAGTCTGCATAAGGTCGGATGAATTGTTTTCGCTCACCGTCTTCTTTAAATGCCTGTATCCCGATCTTCCTTCCTCTTTGAGTATTCTGGCAAAAGTACCGTTTTTGATTTTGCGCAAAATTTTCCTTATCATCTTTTTTTGAGAATCGGGGAATACTCTCTTCGCGTAATAAGCCATGCCGAACTGTGCTGTAGGTGAAGTATTATTCTGAAACACTTTGTACAAACCTACTTTTGTAGCCCCTAAAAGCAATTCTCCTATCTCACCCGACGCATACGTCTCAAGAAGGGCCACTTCTTTGCTATACCCTGCTTCTACCAAAGCGTCGTAGGATACCCTGATTGCCCTTACGATTACCGGAAGAAGAAAGTGCTCAATAAAGTGATCTACCTCAGTTTCTTCTTTAAAACTAACCTCTAAGGCACCCATTCTGGTTGCGCCGATTGCCTTTGCCATTGCCAAGACGCGTTTTTTTGCCCGATGGGTATAATCCTGTTCTATCCCCACGAATACGGGCGCCCCCCTACCCTTTAAAAAGTATTCGCGGATCTGTTTTCCCGGCATCCGCGGAGCCATCAGCATAACGTCGATATTTTTCGGAGTGATGATTCTCTTATACCGTATAGAAAATCCATGGGCAAATACTAGCGCCTTTCCTTTAGCGAGATTATCTCGAATATAATTATTATACATATATTCCTGGGCGTCATCGGGTATCAACATATATATGATGGTTCCTAAACGCGCTGCCTCTGCAGGCGAAAGGAGCTTAAATCCGTCTTTGGCAACCTGCGGGGAATATCTATCTTTTATATTTCCGATTAAGACATTGATACCCGAATCTCGCATATTCAATGCCTGATTACGGCCCTGGATACCGTATCCGATTATGGCTACTTTTTCGTTTTTAAGGTCAGACAGCCTTGCGTCTTTATCGTAATAAACCTTAGCCATATTTATTCTCCTTTTAAGAATTCTTTATTTACTATATTTCTTGGCTGTTTTCCTAAAACGGCATCCCGCGCAGCAATAACAGCTTTACAACAAAGATCAAAACCCGCTTCTTCAGAATAAAAAGCCGCATGTGGCGATATGATTAACCTGCCCTTAATCCATTCTTCATTAGAACGCCAGCTCTTAATTAAAGAGTGGTTTTCATCAGGAGGTTCTTGAGGCAAGACATCTGTGGCCACTGCTTGGATAATATTATTTTTGAGCGCCCACTCGATGATATCCAGGCTCTCAAATATTGGACCCCTTGCCGTATTGACTAAAATTGCTCCCTTCTTCATCAAAGATAAAAAATCTTTATTAATCATGCCTTTTGTCTCGGATGTCAAAGGAGTATGTATTGTTACTATATCTGATTCCTTTAGGAGATTCTTTAGTCCATTGACCCTCTTTATGCCCAGCGCCTTATCATAGCCGTCTTCTTTATGGGGATCGCAAAAAAGCACATCGAAGCCAAAAACCTTAGACCTTAAAGCTACGGCAGTGCCGATTCTGCCCAGACCGACTATCCCTAAGGCCCTCGACCTTAAGCGGTGAATCGGTATACCTAACCTCCAATTCCATTTAGAATGGGCCTCTTTTAAGTTATCGTTATAGTAATTAATCTTCCGGGATAAACTCAGGATAAAGGCCATGGCAACATCAGCTACTTCCTCCGTGCCATAATCAGGCACATTGGCCACAGCGATTCCGTTTTCTCCTGCTAGTTTTATGTCGATGTTGTCATATCCCACAGCAAGGCTTACCACGCATTTACATTTCTTAAGCTTCTTGATGGATTTTTCCGAGACCGTCATCCCTGGACTAACTATTAAGGCGTCAACATCTTCGATATGTTTTAACATACCGATCTCGTCAGGCACGTCAAGACAGAGACATTCGAATTCATCGGTTAGCAACTCTTTCTTTATGTCTTCGAAGCGGTTAATGTACATCGACTGCCTGTTGCCTTCTGCAATAATAATCTTGTACTTAGACATAGATATCAATTCCCCTTAAGAATAAATCTGACTATATCCAGAACTCGTGATGAATATCCCCATTCGTTGTCATACCAAATCACTAACTTTATAATATTCTTCGCCAAGACCCTGGTCCAGCGCGCATCCACAAAAGTTGATTTCTCCGAGCTAAGATAATCCAAGGAAACAAGGTGATCATTAACAAACCCGAATGTCTTCGGCTGGGAAAGGGATAGCTGATTAAATAAGCTATTTACTTTCTGTATCGTAGTTTTCTTTTTTACGATAGCCGTAATATCCGAAGAGGCAACAATATGTGTCGGGATCCTAAAAGAAATTGCCTCTATCTTATTTTTAAGACGGGGCAAAACCTTAATGGTTGCATAAGCAGCAGTCGTATCTTTGGGTATAAGGTTTCCCACGCCGCTCCTGCCTAAACCATAATCTCTCCAGTAATGTCCAGGGCTGGATACGGATTCAAGCGAACCGTCAAGCACATTCTGGTAGGAAAGCCAGGGGTGTAAGGTAGTAAAAAAGCAATTTTTTATTTTAAATTTTTTATCCAAGACTTTCAAAACAGGCGCAACGGCAGTGGCATCGCAGATACTGCTACTTATGATATGGTGTTTAGAGGAATTATATTTCTCTTCGTTAGCACCTAAGATAATCGTCAAATCCACTTCCTCAGGCGAATGGGTAATCACTACTTTCTTTATACCTCTGACAAGGAGCCTGCGGGACCTAAGCACATTCTTATGGATACCGGTTGCATCTATCACCACATCCACATCGTGTCTATGCCAAGGCACTACAGAGATATCTTCCTGCGAATAAAACTTCACTTCCTTGCCGTCAATTAATAGATTACTACTACTCTTTACTTCCACTTTTCTCTTAAATCTGCCGTAAATAGAGTAATAACTAAATAAATACGCATGGTTGTCTATTAAGGGATCAATTTCGTTTATCGCCGCTAATTTTATATCCGGCGAATCGCTGATTATTCTGGTTAATGCTCTGCCTATTCTGCCGAATCCGTTAATTCCAACTCTTATCATACCAATCTCCTATAAGTTTTATCTTTAATAAATTTGGTTTTATCCTCATCCAAAATACAAACAGATACCGTTCGACCGGAAAAATCAGAATATTGTATTTAAGTCGCAAAAAACATACCCTATTTAACAACTTATGCAACAAGCTACATTTCCTGTCGGGATAGTTTTTAATCATTCCAAAATAAAAATATAGTAGCTTTATCTTTTTCTGATAAGGCGTGGATATCCAGGATAAATTTTCCTCATTTAAGAAGCCCTCTTTGGTAAAGACATTTTTCCATTCATCGAGCTCATTAGGATAGTTTAAATTTCCAGACTTCGCCAACTCCTCTGACAGCGGGGAACCCGGATAAGGCCTGAAATATGCAATGGTTATTTCGGTGCGCGGATTCAGCAATTTTATTTTGGCTGCTAAGGCAAATGTCTTGGTCATTTGATTAAGGCTTTCGTTCGGTAGTCCAATTATAAAAGTATATCTTGCCCAGTGCAGCGGGCCAGCCTGGCTTAAAAATCTTGCGGAAGATATGGTCTGCTGTGGCGTTATACCTTTATCAATAAGCCCTAATGTCTTTGTGCTTCCGCTTTCTGCACCCATGGAAGACCAAAGCCAGCCCAATTTTGCCAGCCACTTCACCATGTCTAAATCCAGATAATCTTTCTTAAAATGGTCTATCCTTACCCAGCTCCTCCAATAAAATCTTAAATTTTCCTTTTCTATCATTTGGAACAACTCAATCGCCCGTTTTTTGTTGATAAAAAAATCTTCGTCCATAAACCAGATAGCATTTGCGCCGTAATCAGACTGCAGCTTTTTTATTTCCTTTACAATCTGGGTTGCTTTCTTATATCTGTATTTGCGCCTTAAGATAAAATTAATGCAGAACTTACAGGAATAACAACACCCTAGCCCCGTAAGCACCGGATAAGCGACCACCTTCTCTCTTTCTAAAGGCGGAGAAAATAATGGGCTGCGCATATAACGCTGGGAATCATAAAAAGTATGGTCAAACTCTCCAATCTGTTCAATATCATCAAGGTCGGTATTGCGCATAAAACTTATGCGCCCATTTTGCTTAAAGGCAATACCGTTTATCCCTTCTACGCTCTCACGCCTCAATAAGCGCAGGGCCAAATCCGGGATAATTTTCGTAGCTTCATCTACAACCGCTATGTCAACCAAGGGATGAGACGCTGTCTGTTCGTAAAAAAGAGTGGGATGCGGCCCTCCCCAGACAACAGGTATATCGGGATTAACGCTTTTTACAATCTTGCTTATCTCCAAAGCCGCCGGGACCTGAGTAGTCATTACAGAACAACCTACAAAGGACACTCCTTCCTCCAAAGAATCAATTAATAACTCTCTATAATTCTCATCGTAAGCCATATCTATAACTTCCACATCAAGTCCTTGTCTCTTTAATATAGTACCAACAACAAGCAAGCCAATATTTAAGCTAAATTTCCCCTTATCCTTATAATAATCCTGGATATTAATTAAACTGCCTGCGGGGTTTACTAAAATAACTTTATTTTTCACTTTATCCCTTAGAACAAATCTTCTACTTTGTGAGTAGGTATACTATTTAATTTATGAGCTATAAACACCTGATGCCACGTACAGTAAGTCATTATCATATATATATATAAACTGCTGGTCCAATCAGTATCTTTTCTCCTAAAGGCATATTTTAAGAAATTTTTATTAAACGGTTTTAAGGAATAATGGTCAGAATCTAATATTTTTTCAAATGCCGAAGCAAAAGAGCCGTTAAGCCAGCTTTGTATCGGGCCGCTAAATCCGCGTTTTGGCGCGTTCAATATCTCTTCTGGAAGGATATCTCCGAATTTCTGCCTAAGTAGAAACTTTTTTAATGTGTAGTCCGCGGATTTGGTCCAGCTGGGTATAGAACAAGCCAATTCTACTAACCGATAATCAGTAAAAGGAACGCGGCCCTCTATAGAATGTGCCATAGTTGCCCTATCCTGAATCAATAGCAACCAATCGCTCAAAGACCCCTGAAGGTCCATATTCATCATCGTATTTATGGCATCACCGTTAAAAAGGTCTTTCCATCTTTTTGTATAGAAATTTTCTCCCGCAGTATAATCCAGGCGTTTATTAAAAAGGCTGTAGAGAATATTCGGCGTTATGTAACTTAAGCCCATACTATAATACCAACTCATCCCTATATCGGTCTTTAAAGATGAACGTATAAGATCATAATAACCCGATAGAGCCCGATGCTTAGCCATCGATAACATGCCGTGCGATAGAAAAATAATCTTGCGAATTGCTTTTGGCAATCTATAGAAAATTTTTTGTCTATCGTCCATAAAATACTTGTGGTATCCGGCGAATAATTCGTCTCCGCCGATACCCGCTAGCACTACTTTTACATATTTGGCAGCAAAGCCAGATAAAATATAAACATTAACGTAAGAAGGGTCTAAGATAAGTTGGTCAGAATTCCAGACTAGCTTCGGCAGGAGTGAAAAATAATCTTCTTTTTTTAAAAACATTTCATGATGATTTGAACCTATTCTTTTAGCAAATATGCTGGCTAATGGAGTCTCGTCAAAACGGTTGCCTTCCAGCTTTACCGAAAAAGTATCTATGCCCGGATGGAATTTTGCTGCGTAATATGCAATAAGACTAGAATCAATTCCCGAACTTAAATATACGCCTACTGGTACATCAGCTATTAAACGTAACTTCACAGAATCACTTAATAAATCATGAATACTAGGTAGAAGTTCCTGCAGTTTATAATCTTTCGGCGATGATTTCGTTTTAACATCGTAATACTTTTTGATTTCAATATTGCTACCACAGGCAGTCAAATAATGACCAGGCATGAGCTGTTGTATTCCTTGAAAAATTGTTCTTGGAGCCGGAACATAACAAAATTGAAAACATAACCAACGCGATAATTCATCTACCCTTGCTTCTACCCCGGCAGCGATTATTGATTTAATCTCTGAAGCAAAAATCAGCTTTGCCGGTTCTTGATACAAATAGACCGGCTTAATGCCAAAGCGGTCGCGGACTAACAATAATTTTTTTTTCTTAACATCCCAAATCACAAATACAAACATGCCATTTAAACAGCCAAACATCTGCTCTTGATATTCTTCATAAAGATGCGGTAAAACTTCTGTATCGCTAGAAGTATAAAATCTATGGCCTTTATCTATCAAATCCTTTTTGAGTTCCCTGTAATTATAGATCTCTCCATTCAAGAAACAAACAATACTCTTGTCTTCATTAAATATTGGCTGGTCACCTGTATTAAGATCAATTATAGAAAGCCTTCTAAAACCCAATGCAATATCATCTCCATAAAAATACCCATCTCCGTCGGGGCCGCGATGTCTCATAATATCTGTCATGGCTCTAATGAGGTATTCGGGCTTTTCTTTTCGTCCTAAATTTTGCTGATAAATCCCAGCTATTCCGCACATAAAAACCTCTCTTTAACCAGCTTCATAAATATTTTATCTTTAGTAAAAGCCCTGTACATTATAAAAACAATTGCCCCCCAGCAGATAACAGCAAAAGAGATTCTTGCTATGAAAGGTGTTAGAATATGTCCGTTGTAATATTTAAAGAAATTAACGACTGAGAAAATATAGTAATTTACGATACTAATAAACAATACCGCAAGCAAACCCGAACAAAACAAAAATGATTCTTTACTATTTTTGAATAAATATTTCTTAGAAATAATAAACATTAATATAGATATTAAAAATTGCGCAAAAACAAAAACATATACAATGCCCATAATTCCTAATCCAATTTTAACCATAGGGTATGATAGTAAGATAATCACTGTTAGGGCTACGGTATAAACAATATTACAAATTTTCTGTTTGTTAACTAAAGTCGAAAGCAAAATAGTGGATGGAACGATAAAAAAAACGGTAAATATAATATTAAAAGCTAAAATTTCAAAAATCTTAATACTGGGAATGAATTTAGGGACAAACCAAAAAACCATCGCCCCAAAGCCGGCCTGAACTAAATTGGTAATAATGCAACCTATCGTGGTCATTACAACTATCATTTGAATAAATTCTTTTTGGATAAGAAGAGAGTCTCCTAATCTACCTAATTCGCTTAATATAACCGGCTGCAAAACATTTCCAAAATCAGATATTAGCTTATAAATATTATGCACATAGGCTATTGCAAAGGAATATATACCTAGCTGATTGACTGGGAAATATACCGCAATAATAGTCCTATCAATTCCCCTGAAAGCCCAGAACAAAAAGGTAAGGGCCTGTAAGGCAATTCCGGTTTTTAAAAAAGATAAGAAATTTTCTGAGCTGAAAGTAACGGTAAATTTTAGTTTTGGCGCAAAAAAGAAAAAATAAATGATAGAAAACAATGAAACAGCCACCGGCACAGCAAGCAAACCATAAACATGGAATAGGAATACCAACGATAACGTTAATAAGGGCGTGATTATCGTTTTAAATAAGTTAATCTTGGTAATTATATTAAATCTTTGGTAGGACCATTGGGCATTCATATATGACGAATCTATTAAATCCAGAAGCAAGCTTACGGCAACTAAAACTAAACCTACCCTTATTAAGTTGATTTTATAGAATGAGCTGGCAATAATAATTATAGCAGCTGCAATTATATAATAAACGGATTCATAAGTTATGCAAATATTCTGGATACGAATAGCTAACTCCGGTTTTTCTTTGCCGATATAATACGGCATCTCTCTGGAGGCATAGGCAAAAAAACCCGGCCTTATCAATCGGCCGTAAAAAGCCCAAAGCATGACATAGGCAACTAACCCATAATTTTCAGGTCCGAGTTTCGAGGCAACATATAAAGATACGGGAACCTGAAGAACATAACCAATAATATTAGCTAAAGATAACTTGTATGAATGACGAAAAATTGATAAAGGATGCAATTTGTTTCTCATGCCTTAGAATTCCGTTCTTTAACTATGGATAAAATTGTTTGCGTTGCCCTGATACAGCTTTTACCGTCGTTTAAGTGCGTCCCGCATTTACGCAAAAATTCATCATTATCCGGAGCATTCCATAACTTAACATCTTTTAAGTATTTATCTAAGACGGAAATAAATTCTTCTATATCCTCCGAATATTCGGCACATTTCTTAACAAGTTTCTTTATCGGTTCATCAAGGACATATCCTAAGCCACTAAACAATAATACCGGCTTTCCTGCTTTTATAGCCTGAAGTAAACTTGTCTGTGGCATATCTAAAATTACAAGGTCCGAATCTAGTATAAGCTCGCGAGCGTAATAGGCATTCTTAATAATCTTTATTTTTCTTTTTTTAAAAACGGCCATAAGAGATTCTATCATTGGTGGATTTTTATAATCAAAATTAGGATGCAGCTTTAATGTAATATCATACTGAGGATATTCTAATAATTTGTTTATTATTCGGCTTTGATAATAATAATAAGTATTCTCTGGATAATATACGCCACTCCAGAAAGTAAAATTGTTACCATTATATTTATTAAAAATGTAAATAATTTTATTCTTTACCTTTCTCGGTTTAGTAACCGGGACTTTATCTATACTTAAAGAACCTATCGAAATATATTTGGCATTTGGATTATGTTGACGGGCTAATTCAGATATGGCCTCTCCGAACATAAAATTTATTTCTGAGGATTTCCACCAACAATAGTTATTATAGTCGGTTCTATGCGTATAGCACGGTCCATGATAAAAATGAATCATTGGTATATTGCGCTCATTATGATAAAAAACAGCCTGCCTTAAATGTAAATAACAATCGTTTGAAATAACGGCCTTTATATTAAACTTTTTGCATATCAGCGGGAAGGTATAATTTACAAAGAAGATCTCTGCCAAATTATGCGTAAAAATAAACTGTAGTTTATTCTGAATTTCATGGAAATAATTAAATTTTCCTATTGTAAATATATCGCGGAAAGAATCTTTATTAATTATTTGCTCCCAAATAAGGGAAGTATCAAGATAAAACCTCCTTATGGTCTCCTCTGCATTTTCAAAATTGTAGACATTTTTCTTACATCGTAAATTATAGACTGTCCCTAATTTTCTTTTATCCAGATCCCATAGATAAAGGCCTACAGAGTATTTTCTTAATCCTAATAAATCGCATATAAGGTATTCTAATTCGTAGCCTACTGTAAGAAACAACAAATTTAAATTATAGTATTTTTTATAAAAAAAATACTCTTTGACCTTCAATAGTTTTCTTTCTATTTTTTCTAAATAATTACCGGTTATCCTTCTTTTTATGTTAGCGGACAAAAAAGCTAATTTTGGATCATGAAATTCTATACCAAATTCTTCTAAAGATTCAATTTTGCTACTATTCAGATTGACTTCTCGTATTATATTCGATAATGCCAAAACCCATGTAGACTCTTTAATAAACTGATCTCCACCTTCATCTTTGATATTTGATTTAAAATAAATTATTTTATCGGGCTTTTCGGCACTTATAATCTTATCTAATACCCTTATTTTTGATGGTATAATATTCAAAAGAGTACAAAGATTAATATAATGGTATCTTGCGGGTTTAATGTGATTCATTTGGGGATAGGTGTCTAAGAGAAATCTATCGATTTGCTCTATCTTTTTAAGCACATAATCATGCGACTCGGTTTTCATCTGTTCGATTTCATTATTGTCAAAATAAGATTCTGGTGTTTTATGCTCGATTCCCTTTAAACTTAAAAAATGGGTTGAAGTAGGGTCTAGGGAAATAAAAACCGAGTTTGAATTTGAATATTTTTTCTTAAGTTCTATTGCGATGTCGATATGAGATTTCTCTTCCAAAAAATATAAAACTTTCATCTTTTAAATTTTCACCGTGTTAAAAATATTTATTATCGTTCAGGTATTCTAATACCTCTTGTATTACCCCCTCACCGCCTTTTGATTTCAAAATAATCTGAGCAGATTCTCTGGCCTTTCTACTAGCATTAGACGGTACAATACCTAAACCGCAATACTTTAAGGCAATAGCATCTCTATCTGAATCTCCGACGTAACAAATATCACTTAAAGATATTTGAAGTGATTTTGATAACCGTCTCAGTGCTTTTTCTTTATTTTTCGCTCCTTTTATTATATTTGTAACCTTGAGACGATTAGCTATATTATCTACAAAAAGAGAGTCTTCCCCAGTCAACAATGCTATATTTAACCCTTTATTTTTTAACCAAGTTATAGCGTCCGAGTCTCTGTAATTCAAGGACTTATATTCATTATTAAAAGCATCTATTATATACCGGCCGTCCGTGAGAATACCGTCAATATCTAATATTAGTAATTTAATTTTCATTGAACTAATCCACCTCCTTGAGAGAACCTATTAAAACATTCTATTTTTTTATAAAAAAAATTCGCTCTAACAGTACTTCACCAACAAGTTCTTCCACCATCGATTACTAAATTTGCCCCTGTCATATAAGAAGAAGCGTCTGAACAGAGAAACTGAATCGCTCCTTTATATTCATCCCGACGAGCCATTCTCCTCAAGGGAATAAGGTTAGTAAGCTTTTCTACAAAATCTTCTGGTTGGTTATTGAAAACACCCCCTATGCAAAGTGCATTTACTCGAACCCCTTTCTGGCACCAATAAGTAGCGAGATACTTTGTTAGACCGATGATTCCGTGCTTGATTACTGAATATGTTATTGGTTTAACGGGTTGTTGTTCCTCGGATAAACCTTTTTTAATATAAATTCGCTGATCTGGAGCGATAATAGCTAAATCGGAAGCAATATTTAAAATTACCCCCCCCTTTCTTTTTAGCCATCTCACTGCCAAATACCCGCGCACATAAATAAGCCCCGGTCAGCCCAACTTTAATCTGGTAGTCCCATTCCTCAAGAGAAAATTTTTCGAGACGAAATAAGTCAGCAGCCGTTTCTTTTTTTACTTTCGGATCAAACGCAGCATTATTGATAAGGATATCAACGCCACCTTGTGATTTTAAATCATTGAATACCTCAAGGATTTGTTTTAAATCAGTAACGTCCATTTTTCGAACAAGTATTTGTTTTTTATCATAACCTTTAGCCAAGTTTTCTGCAACTGAATTAGCTACCTTTATATCTAAATCGGTAATAACTGTACGTGCACCATTTTCTAGTAAGGCTGCAGCATATTCTCTCCCTAATAACCCAGCCCCACCAGTAATGAGCGCGGTCTTTCCTGTTAGATCATAAACATGTGGAAGATTAGGGCTCATATTTTATTCTCCTCCTAGAGTACAAATGCATTGATTTTATATTGAGATATTTTAGTAAATTTATCAGAAATCTTTCAGGGTTTTCCTTAATATATCTATGTATTTTTTGGCATCCGCTATATTGCTATAGTTAGTTTTAAACAACATAGCGGTAGGCTGTACCTTTTCCGCAATGGGACAGGTCCCTTTATATTTTTTATAATAGCCTAATTTTACCATTATAGGTTCTTTATAGGCGATTGCCATCATTGCATAGAAATCATCTCCGCCATTCTGTAAATGGATATTATAAAATTTTTTCCAAGCTTTAATATTTCTAAATGGGGACTTAACTGCATAGGTAAAATAAGAACTAACATAACCATTAGGAACGGTTTGAGGTAAAAATTCAGTATCTTTAAATACCTCATCATATAATTTCGCTATATCTCTACGAATTTTAACCAATTCATCGACTCTTTCGAACTGGGCTAAAACAACAGCAGCACAAAATTCATTAAATCTATAATTAAGACCCAGCGCATCATGTCTCTTATAATCTGGATTTTGAAAATCTCTTGGGGTTATAGCTACCATTTTACTTTTATCGGCTGTTAATTTTCTAAAACCCATTCCTGCGAATTTTCTAGCCCTTACTGCAAGCTTCTTATCATTAGTTATTAGCATCCCACCTTCACCTGAAGATACATGTTTTGTTCTTTCGAACGAAAACATAGTAATATCTGCGTCTTTACCAACATATCTTCCTTTGTATTCAGCCAACATAGCTTGGGCATTATCTTCTATTACTATTAACCCATTTTTATCCGCTAATTTTCTTACTGCATCTATATCGTATGGAAGTCCATGATAGGATACGGGAATTATAGCTTTACTTTTTTTTGTTATTAGATTTTTGATTGAGTTAGGGTCTATGTTGTGTGTACCGTAATCGATATCTGCGAATACGGGCTTAGCTCCCATAATAATGGGTAGCGAGCTATCTACAAGAACAGTAAAAGGAGTTGTTATAACTTCGTCTCCGGGACGAATTCCAGCCGCCACCAAAGCAGCATGTAATCCTGATGTTCCGGAATTAAGCGCTATAGCATAGTCCACGTCATACTTTTTGCAGAAAGTTTTTTCTAATCTATCTGTAAAAGGATTTCTTTTAACCTCACTAGAATTACTTAATACTTCTTTTAGATATTTCAACTCGTTTCCGGACGTCCATTTTTTATCCATCCTCCCCCCCGTTTTAAATATAATGTATATTTTTTATTCAATAATTTTATCGATTAGCTTATTGACAAAAACTTAAAAAAACTGATTAATTCTATTAGCCCGCTTGTTTGTTATCTTTTTTCCCTTGAATAAATAAGGTCTCGGCGATATGAAAATCGATTAATTTATCAATCTCAAGAGAACGTTCTGGCGGAATTTCATACAGTACTATTTTACCGAAAAAACGGTATTTGGCCTTGAGGAATCCTTTGGTTCGCATCGCGTAAATTGCACCTGTTTCCAAATACTGCTTTTCTCGATCCTGTCTACGCAACCGGATGCGCTCATCGTGGTTAATTCCTACGGCCTCTCTCTGTTCATTTATCTTCCAGAGAAAACAGTGAATAGGCGTAACTGATAAAGCTGAATCTGCATCCGTCTTAAGCAATAATTGAACTGTATTATCTATATCTTCAGGAGTTATCAGAGGAGAGGTACATTGAAGGAATACAGTTATCTGAGGTTGATATCCTTCCTTTTCTCTAAGATATTCAATGGCATGTAGTAATGCTAATTCGGACGGGGAGACGTCACCACTGATTTCTGTCGGGCGCAAAATAACTTCTGCGCCATACTCTCTAGAAATATTCGCAATTTCATTATTGTCAGTAGAAACAACAATGCGGCTTATAACGCTTGCTTCAAGAGCATGTTCAATAGTATGAGCAATCAATGGTTTGCCAACTAAAAGTTTCACATTCTTGCCTGGGATACCTTTTGAACCACCTCTTGCAGGAATTATAGCTATCACTTCCATGTTAATCTGCCATGATTGCTTTGTAATTAAAAGCTTACTCCATTTATAGGGTGTTTACCTTTCTCAATTTTTCTTTAATAATTAGCTCTCGAGGCGTAACTCTTTTAACTCCATCACCCATTGCCTTCTCGATATTTCTTATATACTTTACTAATTTATAAAACCCCATTATTTCTACAGATGCTGCCTGATCAGAACCATACATAGCTCGGTCAAGCGTAATATGTCTTTCTACAGATGTAGCTCCCAATGCTACCGCAGCACAAGTAGTTATTAATCCAACCTCATGACCGCTATATCCTACTTTACAATTAAATATTTTTCGCAATTCAGGTATAAGTTTCAAATTGGCCTCCTCATCCGGCATAGGATAACGGCTATTACAGTGCATTAATTCAAAGGGACAGTTGTTTTTTTGAAATATTGCTTTCACTTTTGCGATCTCATCAATAGTACTCATTCCGGTCGATATAAAAGTATATTTTTTTTCTTGGGCAACTTCCTCAAGAAACTCTCTATTAGTAAGCATAGCAGAAGCGATTTTATTAAATTTTAACATATATTTTCGCAAAAAATATTGGCTATCAATATCCCAAGCAGAGGCAAACCAATTAATACCTTTTTCTTTGCAATATCTATTTATTTCATCATATTCTTCTTCCTCAAATTCAAGACCATATTTTTGTTCTCGCGTAGTTGTTCCCCAGGGACTTTCTCTTGGCTTATCTAATTCTTCTTTTAAGTAAACCTTCTCTACTGTTCTTTTTTGAAATTTTACTGCATCTGCACCAGCAAAAACTGCTCCATCAATAAGTTTCTTAGCAATTCCTATATCGCCATTATGATTGATACCAATCTCTGCAATTATAAACACTAGATGCCCGTCTCCCGCATATAGATTTCCAATTTTAACTGTATGTGACATATCCCCCCATTTTTTATATTTGCGTTATAAGCCTAGCGATTTCTTAAATAACCCCCATACCGTCGATAATCCGCGCCGCAGCCCACACTTGCCTAAAGGCATTGCTTCCCACAATACCACAACCTAGTGTCTGCACAACATTCCATAGATCCACGATTTAAGTTTTACAAATTTATTCGGCATAACTCGTTTGATTATCTTTTTGATTATCTTTATTGAACCATTCGACTGGAAAAATTGATCTAAAAATTCTCTTATGCAGTACCTTTTAATAATCTTTATCATTTCTTCTCGATGCCCGCTTAAAAATTCAACACTTAGTTCCAGGGGTTCGTTTAGAAAAACTGCAGCTAAATGTATAATTTGTGAAGGCTCGCTATGCACAAGCCTTAATCCACACTTAGCCATATAATAGTGCAATGTCCGTAAAGTAAAATAATACGTGTGGGCATTTTGAAGTTGATACCTATTAAAAATTCTAATATCGGGGACGGCTATATAAAAAATACCTTTAGGATTAAGATGTTGCTTTAATTCTTTTATATCGCCAATTAGATTAGTGAGGTGCTCAATAACATGGCTTAATATTATAATATCATATTTGCCAACTATAGAACCAATGGTGCCCTGAATAAGATTTAAACCCCGCTCTCTTCCTAATGCTACAAAATTTGGGCTGTAATCATAGCCTGTAACGCTAATTCCTTCTTCTTTGAACGGGATCAAATTCCAACCCCCAGCTACACCAAATTCCAATACATTTTTTATTTCATTAAGTCCTTTAATTTTTAATACAGTATCAAGTATATGTTGTCCGGTTGCCCTAGCATATTTTCTTGCAAGTCCATCGCTATTTAAATAATTTGACGGAACATAACAATCAAAATATGTATCTCTTCTATAAAAATTTTCATACTCTTCTTTTGTCATTCTGGGATTACTTAAAATTAATCCACATCTTCTACACATTACAGTTTGTTGCAGCATTGAATATCGATCATATCTCGCAATTAAATCGAACTCATCATTGCCGCACAAACAGGGCACCTCTTCAAATTTTATCGTTTTCGTTAAAACGCCCTTATTGAATAAATTAACATTTTCTATTTGCTGTATACTTAAGGGTACGCAAGGCTTACTTGGCCTATGAAATTCCTTGAGTGGTAAAATATTATTAACTATTTCCATTTTTATTCTAAAATATTATACTTATGTAATAAAAATAATTAACCTTTTTAAATATGCACTATTTTAAATTTAAAATTTTTCTTAAGGACTTGTCTTCGGTTATTCTAAATAAAGCCCTATCATTCTCCTTCATTAATCCAAGGGCAATAAGAAAACTTTTTTTAAAACCATACATACGCAGGCGATACCTAATAAGTAACGTCTTCCAGAAACTATCCCCCATAATATCAATTACTCTTAAAAGTAGCATACCCGGCAATAGAATTGACACTAATCGCGAAAATAAAGATATTTTAACGCTCGATTTTCTGAAAAATTTCCGGTCTGAATTTTCCGGAAACTTCCAACCGTGATGTTTAAGCCAATGAATATCGTTTCCAAAAGCTATTCTTGGTTTCCATAATTTTACCTTAGATAATGGCTCTTCGGAAACATTCACATATTGGTCAAATTCAGTGGCATCTTTATTCGAAATCTTGATGAGGTAACGTTCTTCGTCTTCAATGCTATTGCCGAGCAAGCCACGAAGACGCAAGAAATCAAAAGAAGGAGTACCGGGTAAAGCCTGTAGGTAATTCACGCTTAATGTTGAATTAGGGCAGTCTACCGTTACATTTTTGACAAATTCTATTGTTTCATTAATAGTTTGGTCGTTTTCGCCCGGCATGCCGATTACCAATTGTATCACGGAATAAATTCCAGCCTTAACACACATTTTCATCGCTTCTAAATTCTCACTACGATTTGCGTTTTTTTCCATTATTTTGAGGATCTTTTCACTGCCGCTTTCGATACCAAAATAAATAGCGGTTAACCCAGCGTCCTTAAGCCGACGTATAACCGTGGGATCTTTTTTCACTAACGAAACTCTCGCTCCTGATACCACAAAAAGTACATCTAACGGCTTTACTGCTTTCATAAAATCTTCAAGCCATTCTTTGTTTTCTCCAAAACATTCATCTTCAATAAAGAAAAAACCAACATTGTACCTTTCCATTAACTTTTTAATGGCAGTGGTTACTTTCTCTACCGGAAGAAGATGGTATCCTTTTAACCAGCGGTGACAAAACGTGCATCTATTTATACAGCCTTTAGAGGTAAATATTGTCGCTGCCTTCTTACCGCACCTATGAAGTATATGGGCACGATGGTCATATGCAAAGTCGTACCTACTCAAGGGGTCAACAATGTAATTATCAATCTCGGAAAATTTCTCTAACACTTCATAGTCTGGCTGCTCTTCACATCCTTCATCAAGAGAATCCTGACATCCTGTGTAAATACATTTTCCGTCGCGGTCTAAAAAAGCGATTCCTTCGATATTAAATAATTGTTTGTGAGGATAAAAATTACCATTTAGCTCGTAGTGTTTTATAAGTTTTAATAAAGTCTTCTCGCCTCTGCCGATTACGCATACATCTACCGCGCATTTGCGTAAAACTACTTCGTAAGCCGCAGCTAAATTTCCCCCGAGAATCACCTGGGTTTCTGGACTAGCCTTTTTAATGGTTTCAGATAAAAACTTAGTATAACTATATCCGGTGGAAACAACCGCGCTAATTCCGACAATATCGAACCTTTCTTCCTTAAAAAACCTGTTCAATTCTTCCGCGGATGGCCTCTTTACGTCTATATCGTAAAAGGTAGAATTATTATAGCCCGCCCTTTTAAGAACATTGTATAAAACCGTGCAGGCCACAGGCGGAAATTCGCTCGCCTTATCGCGAATAGGTAAATTACAAAGTAGAATTTTCATGGCCATATACTCCAGACACCACTGCGCGGTTCTCTTTAATCCTTCCGGGAAACCTAGTTTCGGTCTTCTAACCAAAAAACCTTACCTTTAAAATTGCCAACAACGCAGGGAGCATATCGAAAGCCCGGATAGTTTTGCCTTCTTTATGCGTCCGTGGCTTGTACCAAACAGGAACTTCTCCGATTTTATATCTAAATTTAGAAAGCTTACTCACTAATTCAAAGGTAAAAGCCTGGCCACTGGATTTACAATTCAGGTTTCTTAAGATATTTGTTTTGACTAAATTAGTGCCTATTATATCCGTAAAATTCCTGCGAAATAAGATATTTATTAAAAATGTTGTAATAATGGTGCCAAGCCAATAGGGCCTTTCTTTAATTAGCTCAAACTTTAAAACATTTTTTCTCTCTAAAAGCCTTGAACCAATAACAGCATCCAGCTTCTCGCTTTCCATCTTATCTATCATTTTATAAACGTCATCCATTCTATATTCTAAATCGGCTCCCGGGCCATAGAAATAATCGCCTTTAGCAAGACGTATACCTTCACATCCTGAATATCCTGCCCCCATATTCTTAGAATGGAGAATTATTTTCAGCGCTAAATCACTCTTTAAGCCTTCCAATATTTCTCTTGTGCCATCTGTTGAACAATTATCAATAACTATTATTTCTTTATCTATATTTATCCCTTTGGCCTGTTCAATGGCTTCAAGGATAGTTCGTTTTTCATTAAAACAACCTATCATAATAGTTAATTTCATATTTTCCTTTCCTTAAAAAAGTTATCCACAGTATCTTGCATATAGCCCAACATAGAATGACTAAGGCCCGGATAAACTCCTATCCAGAAAAGATTATTCATCACTAAATCTGTATTTTTTAAATCTCCGATTTTTCTATATTTTATATTTTTATAGGCAGGTTGCCGCAACAGATTTCCACCGAATAGCATTCTGGTAGCTATTTTGTGTTTTTCTAAATAATCAACTATCTCTGCTCGGCTGAAAGGAGCGCTTTCTTTTACTAATATTGGGAAGCCGAACCAGCAAGGGTTTGCATTTTTAAGCCACCTGGGTAAAATAAGAAACTGCTCATAATCTTTTAGGTAATTGTAAAGGAATACAAAATTCTTCCTTCTGGCTTCAATGAATTTCGGCAGTTTATCTAACTGGACGACTCCAATTGCTGCCTGTAAATCAGTAACCTTTAAATTATAGCCTATGTGGGAATATATATATTTGTGGTCATAGCCGAAAGGCATAGACCCGAATTTTTGGCTAAATCTTCTGCCGCAGGTATTATCATGTCCAGTGTTGCACCAGCAATCCCTACCCCAGTCACGAAAGGAAACGATTAACTTCTTCAACGATGGATTGCTGGTTAAAACCGCACCCCCTTCCCCCATAGTGATGTGGTGCGGCGCATAAAAACTACAGGTGGAAATATCACCGAAGGTGCCAGTGTATTTGCCATGATATTTTGAACCCAAACTATCAGAATTATCTTCAATAAACCAGAGCTTGTATTTTTTAACTATGCGCTTTATTGCGCCTAAATCAGATGGATTGCCCAATGTATGCGCAATAAAGATAGCTTTTGTTTTTTTAGAAATGGCCTTCTCAATAAGTTGCGCATTGATATTGTAGGTACCTAACTCTATATCAATAAATACGGGAGTTAAGTTATTCTGGATTATCGGATTGAGGGTCGTGGGGAAGCCACAGGCAGTAGTAATTACTTCATCGCCTGCCATTAAGCGCCTTTCTTTTAACAACGGCGAAGTCAGGGCAGTAACTGCCAAAAGGTTTGCCGATGAACCAGAATTAACTAATAGGCAATATTTAAGTCCTAAAAAATCAGCTAATTTTTTCTCGAATTCCCGGGCGAATCTGCCTGCAGTTAGCCAAAAATCAAGCGATGCATCAACTAGATTTATTAATTCCTTTGAGTCATAAACTCTCCCGGCATAATTAATCATACTTTTACCGGGTATAAATTTTTTATTTGCACTCTTCGCTTTATATAACTTTTCGATTAATTTAAATATCTTTTTTCTGATTTTATTTTCTAATTCCATATTATCTCTATTGACAGGGACATCAAAATTTCCTTCCCAATGATTGGCCGAGAACCGTATCTAAACTTACTTATATCTCGCCTATTTCCAAAACTATTTTTATGTCTTCTCTTTTTCTATCCAGTCCTTCTTTAAAATCTTGGAAGGCATATCTTCTTGTTATCATTTTCTCTAGTAACCCTGGCCATAGATGCTGAAATGTTTGGAAATGCGTTACTCCCATTTCAAAATACTTTCTATTGGCATTCACGGTTCCAAAGATAATTTTATTGCCTAATACCATATCAAGATTTATTTTATCAGCCAAGATTTCCAATCTACTTTCGCCGCCAGTTATACTTGTCAAACATAATACTCCGTTTGGTGCTAAAATCTGCATTGCATCAAACGCAACCTTCGAAGATCCAGTGGCTTCTATAATGATGTCGATATTATCTATTTTTTGTTTAAGCTCAAGAAGAGAAGTTTCGTTTATATCTATATAGACAGAACCACAGCTTTGCGCTATATCGCTTTTGAAACAGCCTTTTGGGCTCCTTGCGATAGTATATGTAGTTAATCCCTTTTCTCTTAACAGCATCGTTGCTAAGAGTCCTATCGAGCCCGCACCCAGTACGAGGGCATTTTTTGGATTCCATTTCATTCTATCCTGAATCTTAAAAACTTGACATATTGCCTTCTCCACAATACTTAATGGCTCAAGAAAAACGCCTATTTCCTTAAATTCGGCTGGGACCTTGATTAAAAAATCAGGAATTTCCTTGTAATATTCAGCCATAAATCCATGCAGCCCCATAATGCCCCGTTCCTTAAATCTTCCGGTCAGGCACATATCACTTTCACCGTTGGCACAATTAATACAAATGCCGCATGGTCTTCTTACTGTAGCTACAACATAATCACCTTTTTTAAAATCTCCACTACCTTTACCAATCTCTTCAACGACACCAAAAGATTCATGGCCAATGATTAGGAAACTTTCTTTTTCTGGAGCCTCTCCGTACAGACCTTCGTTAATCTCGGAATCCGTTCCATCAATTCCTACCCTGATCACCTTAACCAGCACTTCGGTATCAGTAATCTTTGGGTCCTCGATGTTCACTAAACGTGCGCTGGTCTTTTTTTTAGGTATTACTGCAATTGCTTTCATTTTTATATAATTTATTTCCGTTTACTACGGAACGCTATACTGCTCCCCATTAACAGTTAAGGCATTTTAAGTTAATAGGCTCATAACAAAAGGAGGCCATACAGTTCATGCCTGCCGATTTTTAGGGGAACACGGCCTCGGATTTTCAAGTTTCCTGTCGTCAGCTATTTTAAATAGTACCTGCTCATATTCTAAAGGTTTGTCTGTTTGAATAGCGGGTTGTATTTCAGGTGCTCCAAATGGCCTTCCATTGCAGTAATCGCACGTTTGAAGGAAATCTTTTTCTAAAAGAAATGCTTTAATTTTCTTTTTCATCTCATAAATATCCATTGCCTCTTGTGGCTCTTGAAAGATATTTATATAATCATTCTCATAATCCGGAACTGCCAGAAGTCTGGCAGCATTTGCGCAAAATGGGCACCTGTAGAGTCTGCCTTTTAATAAAGTAGCAAGGTTTTTGGCGCAACAATTTTTAAATATTTCTTTTTGATGTTCAACGTCACGATGATGCCTCATTATTTTAGCACAATCAGCCCATCCTTGAACTTTTAGTGTATAAAAAGCTATATTATTCCATAGTAATGTTTGAGTTAAAGAGTTTAATTTTTTTGAAAATATACCGTAATCTGTGATAAAAACCAGTACCTTGTTATTCTTTAGGTCTTCCATTTGATATTCCTTAGGAATGATTGTTCCGTTTGTGTAGATTGCGATTTTTTTAACTTTAGGCTCATCGATTAATCTCTTTATTATTAAATGAAATTCTTTATGCATAAATGGTTCTCCACCAATAACTCGAAATTCATGAACTTCATC
>JAUYCY010000185.1 GCA_030692055.1 Candidatus Omnitrophota bacterium
AATGCCGCAAGTTGTGACAGGATAATCTTTGCTATTTTCAACCATTTAAACAAACACTGGAAGGAACACCCTTGTAAGAAGTTTAATCAACTAGGGGCTGATACACTATGAGGACTTACACACTTTTGCTTGCGTTACCCATTTAGCTGCGTTAATTGACAAACCTAACGATATATGGTATATTATAATGAAATATATGGATGAACGAAGAAAAAACCCAAGAGCATATGTGTCTTTTCCGATAGAATGTAATTTACTCCCCAAAGGTGATTATTTCTATACCGTAAGTAAGGATTTAAGTATAGGCGGCGCTAGGATTTTATCCAATGAGTTTATTTCTAAAAATAATTGCCTTAAATTAAATATAAATTTTATTGACAAGGTTGTAGATTTAAAAGCAAAAATAGTATGGTGCAATAAAGAAAGAGTAGCAGAAAGATATGCCGCTGGCTTAGAATTTCAGGAGCTTAGCGACGAGAATAAACGCTATCTTTATTCAATCCTTAGGTAAATATGGCAAAAAGCGAAGAAAAAAGAAGAAATTGTGTGGCATGTAACAAGTCCTTAAAACGCGTAAAATGGTTCTATAGAAACGGCGGCTATTTCTGCAATAAAAACTGTTTTAAGGAACACCTCAAGAAAAAACAATCCCCTCAGGGCTAATGGAAGAAAAAAGAAAATATCCGCGTCTAAAAGATTGTCTCTCTATAACTTTATCAGAGTCACAATGGGATATCGCAACTGAGACTACCAATATTAGTGCCAGTGGCGCCTATTGCGCTATTGATAAGCCTATGAAGTTGATGACTAAATTAAGTATCACACTTTTTGTTCCTTTAGAAAATAAACGTAAAAAAGAATTAAGAAAGGTAACTTGTAACGGTGTGGTTGTTAGAAATGAGCGTACTAAGTATAATGGCAAATATCCTTATTATGTCGGGATATATTTTAATGAGATACGAAAAACGGACAGAAAACTTCTTCTTTCCTATATCAACTCTTTCCTTAAAACAGCAGATTCTCCGAGACTTCCTCAAAACTAATCAACCAGTCTCCGCGGCAAGTGAGCGGAGTATGTTCTATACTAATATTGTCACTGGTTCATTCATTGCCTTGGAATGAGGTCAACTACGTTTACGATTTCGGCTTCATCCCCGTAGCAAACCACGGGGTAAACGCCTGAGAGAGAATAAATGCTTGCGATAAGAATGCCTTCGCCGGTAAAATTAATATGCGGTGTTATATATTCAAAGGAGGAGGTATATCAACGCGTAAAGGAAATTTTACAAAGAAAGTTTGGCGAAATTGATTTAGAAAGCGAAAAAATAGACTTCTATTTTACGGATTACTACGATAAAGAAATGGGTGCTCCTTTATATAGGAAGTTTATTTCTTTTAGGAGGCTTAAAGACGCTACTATTCTGGTAGGTATCAAACTTTTCTGCATAAAAGTGGAAAGAAAGTTATCGAAAGATGGGCATAGGCAAATAAATATAGACCCCGGCTATCTAAATGACGCAAAATTTGTTCTCGCCACAACTAAGGATTATGCCCACCGTATATATTTAGGAAAAGGTATTTATGCCGAAGTGACGCTTCGCTACGGTAACGGAATTTTCTACGATTTTCCTACTACCTACCCTGACTACTGCAGTCCGCAATATAAAAAAGTATTACTCGCCGTAAGGAAAATTTACCATGAGCAAGCCAAAGATTTATCTAGAAAATAAAGCTCCGCGGGCTAATCCTTCGACTTTGCTCAGGATGGTTCGAAGGAATGGTGAGCGTCCTTCGACTACACTCAGGACAGCCCTGAGCGAACGAAGTAAGTCGAATGGGCGTAGTCGAACCAAAGCCCATGGTTTCTCACATACGCTACGCGGGGAGGAACCTATCCCGGCTATTTCGTCGGAAAAATCCCTGTCCCGACCAAACGTCGGGGCCGGCCACGTTTGCGGCAGTTCCGATACAATTATCGGAGCGGTTTTATCGCGTCGGGATAAAATAAAAGTATTGAACGAGAAAGTTAAAATTTTCTATAAAAGATTAGAAAAATGTGATCTTTGCCCTCGAAATTGTAAAGTGAATCGTTTAAAGGGGCACTTAGGCTATTGCGGCATAGGTAAAGATATTATTCTTTATGCTGCTTTTTTACATAAAGGCGAGGAACCTCCGATTAGCGGAAAAGCTGGTAGTGGAACTATATTTTTTTCCGGATGCAATCTCAAATGTATTTTCTGTCAAAACCATAAATTTTCCCACGTATTACAAGGAAAAATTATAAAAGAGAAGGAACTGGCAGCGTTGATGCTTAGGCTTCAGGATAAAGGGGCGCATAATATAAACCTTGTAACCCCAACCCATGTTCTACCGCAGCTGCTAAAGTCACTCTTAATCGCCTCTGGCAAGGGTCTTGTGATACCTATTGTGTATAATACTTCTGGATACGAGAAAGTAGGGGTCGTAGAAGATATCGGCGAGATAGTAGATGTATACTTGGCAGACATGAAGTATACAACTGGACTTTTAGCCAAGAAATACTCTAATGCCTCAGATTACCCTTTGTTTAATCAAGAAAGCATCAAAAGGATGTATATGCAGAAGAAAAAAGCCTCGTTTCACGGTTCTTTATTAGAGAAAGGCTTAATTATACGTCATTTAGTTCTTCCTAGCTACATAGAGGAGTCAAAGAAGGTTATTTCCTGGATAAGAAAACATACCCCTCAGGCATTTGTCAGCGTAATGTTTCAGTACCAGCCATATTTTAAGGCAAATGGTTATCCTGAAATAAACCGTAGAATAAATAACACTGAATACCAAGAAATAAAGGATTTTATAGAAACCATAGGGCTAGAGGGGTGGGTTCAGGACTTAACCCCTAAAGAAGAGCTCGCAGGGGTATATTTTGATACGTTCGGCGGCGCATAAACCTCGCCCTTTATGGCGAGGAATATACAGGCGTCGCTCAGTATTCCTTCGACAAGCTCAGGATCCCGAGCAACGTCGAGGGGCAACCCTGAGCAAACCCCGTGCTTTACAGATTGGGTCATATCAGCGCCTGAACACTGGTTTGCACAATATATAGACGCAAATTTGATTGCGATTAGGGGATATTTCTATATGTTGTGTTTTTTTATAATAAAAATTTGATTTGACCCAGCCTGTTTAGCGCGGGGATGAATGCGCCAAAGATTATCCCGACAAGGTCGCGGAAATTACCCCGAGAAATCCGGAGGATTTCTGGGACTTGGTCCTCGGAATTTCCTCCTTCGGTAGGAAATTCCAGAGGGTCGAAGAGAATTTCCGCGTATATAGTCCACCAGGACACCCTGCTGGGTAGCCCAACAGGGCATCCTGGTGGATAGCCGAGTCGGGAACATTCAGAGAAACCACCCCGACTTATTATCGGGGTGGAGATTCATTTCTAGTAAAGTTATTTCGGGGAAAATATGATATTTCCAAAGAAAAAAAAGAAAAATCTTTCTATTGAGCGATTCCTAAAACTTATTTTTATAAAACTTTTTAGGGTTAATGATACCCCTCAAAAAGTAGCGTTTGGCTTAGGGCTAGGAGTGTTTTCAGGAGTTATGCCTGGGACAGGGCCTTTGGCAGCGTTATTTTTAGCCTCACTATTGAGGGTAAATAAATCTAGCGCATTGCTAGGAGGGATACTTACCAATACCTGGTCAATTATACCTATCTTAGGGATATCAATTAAGGTAGGTGCGGCTGTAACGGGTCTGTGCTGGCAGGATGTCAATCGGTCCTGGCAAGCTTTTTTAGCACATTTTCACCTGTCGGATTTATTTAAACTATCTATTTTAAAAGTAATAATGCCAGTTATCATAGGGTACTTTTTGGTTGCTCTTATTAGCGGCGTATTGGCGTATATAATTATATTACCAATACTTAACTGGTTAAGATATAGAAAGCTAAAAAAAACAGCAAGATCATAGCATTTTTAACTTCATTTTTAGCATTATTACCTTGAAAAAAAGATAAAAATATTGTATATTCTAATTGCCGATAAGGGTAAACCCGAAGAAATTCGGGGGCGCAAAGCCACAGGCCTAAAGTAGCGTAACAAGCCGTTGCTCAAAAATGGAAGATTCGCCAAGGGCGAGGGGCAAGTGAGGCAGTTGGCGTTATTACGGCGGCTGGGTTGCAAGTCGGAGGTAAATTGGGCCCTTATCGGCCCTTTTGTTTTTATATACCCACCTTAAATAAGCAAATATTCCCAAAAGTTCAGTTTATTGTCCGGCTCGTTATCGTGCGATTTACCTGATTTTTGAGAAAGGCGGCGGGAATAAAGCGGCTACAAAAGTAAGCAAATATAGCTAGAGGTAAGAATCCCTTTTTAAATTCACAGTTTTTTTAAGAAATCCCAAAACCCCTGTACTTATTAGCATTTCCGATAATTCTGCCTATATATAAAAGTTAACATAAGATATATTATAGGAAGTAAGATATATTCTCTTTCCTGAGGCTCTTTTATGTTGTAGGATCAAACTACCCAACAGGGTGTTCTGTTGGACTAGGCTAGCTGTACGGCTAGATTAGAGTTAACTGGGCTGGTATTGTGAATATTAAGAAAATCTAGAAGAATCTTTCTGATGTAAACTGACGGTTCCAGGTGGGCTTTTTGCGCCCAATTAAGAACTTCAACCCACTGGTCTCTTGTTAGGCGGACATTAATAGTTTTTGTATATTTGATGGTTTTATTCGGCCTACCTTTTTTAGTCATTTTGTTCTCCTTTTTACTTGGAAATGGTTAAGCTTATATTTTTGAGTATACAATAAACCACTAAAAAACACGAAAAAAGTATAGCATAGAAAAGTCCCCTTGTAAAGAATAATATTTATCTACTATTTTATGGTATAGGAAAGTATACCCTAACGGGCACAAGTAAAACTTTCCTAACCACTGAAAATAACCTAAATAGTTATTACCGAAGGTAATTTTCTTGCGGATTTGAGAGGGTAATTTAAATAAATTTAGCTTTTGTACAATCTGCGTAAAAAATAGCCCTACAATGACTGTTTTTAGGGTTAGAAGGATAGATCTATAGAATTTCCTGGTTAGGGTTCTAAAGGTGCCTTAAGCGCGGTTTTTTGCGTAAAATAAGGTATTTCCGGGGGGCTTTTAAATAGTTAGGTGTTGTTTTCTTCGGGTTTTTCTGTGCTGCCGTCTTGTTCTTCCGGCGGCGGAATTGGTAGTTTTTCTTCTTTCTTTTGTATCGTCCAAGACGTCCCTTCTGTTGATTCGCTTAATTTTTCTCTTAAAACTTTTATTTCTGAAATCATCTTCTTTGTTTCATTCTCTCTGTCCATCAGCTTTTCTTTCAAACTTATATTTTCGGCTTTTAATAAGGAAATAGTTGATTCTTGTTTTCTTTCTTGTTCTTTTAACCTAGCTGCTTCCTCATTTAAAGAAACTTCTCTCTTGCGAAGGGTTTCAAACTCGTTTTTTATGTCTTGCAAGTTATCCTTGGCTTCCTCAGCTTCTTTTTGGAGCGCAGAGTGTTCAAACTCTAATTTTTGCAGCTTTACATTTGTAGAAATAATCTGCTGTTTTAATTCAGTGATGTCGTTTTCGTTTCTTTTTTTGTCTTTTGTTTCGCTATATGATGAGATGAATAGATATCCGACTACGCCAATAGCCGTAATGGCCATTAATATTACTATCGCTTCCATGTTAACCTCTCCTTTTAACCAGACCCATCAGGCTACTCTTGAGCGCTATGGGTAAGGTGTTTTTCAACAAATTCAATAATCTGCTCTTGCTTTTGGGCGCTTATATTATAGAATTCTAAGCCCATCCCCGGTGATTCCATGGGCTGTATCTCTTCATCTGCCACCCAAACTACCTTAGTATCTACATCTAATATTCCCGGTGTAGGTAAAAGATGTAGTCTGACCGAAAGTATTTCCCCTATAGAGAATATTTTATCAGCAATTACGAAAGTTCCGATGGCGCTTAAATTTATAATCTTACCCTTAAAGTAAGTATCCTTAGGCGAAAATTTTTGCTTATATTCAATTGCGTTTTTTAACGGTATTCGTTTAAATCTTCGCCGTAGCCGCTGGTCTAGAATTTGCGAAAATATCTCCTCTTCCTTGAAGCTTTCGACAGCCTCTTTTTCTGTTTCGTAATAAGTAAAGACCTTATCTAAGCCGACAATAGCGAATAGCTTTTTTACATGGGTCGGAACATTACATAATTTCATTCTTCCTTTATGATTTAAGATATTCTTATAGGCCACAGCGATAAGGGATATACCTACATAATCTATTAGGTTTACTCCTTCGAAATTACAAAGAATGTTTTTTGTCCTTTGAACTAAAGCCCGACCCGCGGTTTCAATAAAATCTGAGGCGTTTATATCGATACTGCCTTCTAAATCGAGAATAACAATATTGTCTTGTTCCCGGATGCCGATTTTCATATAGCTAGGCTTATATAAAAGTTAAATTATAATTGTTAACTTTTAATTAAAAGATAAATAAATAATAATAATATAATTGAACTTACGCCCAGTATTATATATTCCAACGGGAATGTGTTTTTTATAATTTGCCCGCTAGTTGTTTCTTTATCTGTAAAAGGTTTTTGTTTTTCAAAAGCCAATGCGGGTTTATCCATGAATTGGCTTAAAAATAGCCGGCATTCGTTGCAAACGCATAAATGTTCCTCGACTTGCGTAATCTCCGGCTCCTGTATATCGTGCTTGACATATTTTGGGATTATATCCTTTATTTCCTCACAAATCATACAAAAAAAGGGTAGAATAAATATGCTTTACTTTTTCTACCCCACCCTCTGCTTAGTTACTATTTTAGAGAAAACCTGTTTAATCAACCAGTCTCCGCGGCAAGCCGCGGAGTATGTTCTATACTAATATTATCACTGGTTCGCTCTTTTTTAAGCTATAGCGTATTTTTAAAACAGAGCAATTGCAACTTGTCATAGATGTATATTCTTATCGCTTAGCTATCGCGGACCCAGCATATCTTTACTTTGCTTACGCAAAGGCTGGGTTCATTCAT
>JAUYCY010000088.1 GCA_030692055.1 Candidatus Omnitrophota bacterium
GCTATTCTGGCGCTTCTTTTATTTTTGACCTCTTGTTTCCCTTTGTATTTGTGCAATTCTTGCTGAAGCTTGTCTTTTACTTCGTCAATGGCCATTTTTAAATCCCACTGCCTAGCCTCCGCCCTTATTATGGTTTTCCCGCAGCCGGATAACTCAATATTTACTTCGGCATAAAATTCATCTGCTCCTTTTCTGTGGTGCCTTGACGGTTTTCCAACCTCCACCCAAACCTGAGCATTACTGTCGATTCCTTCGATAAATTTATCCAAGCCCCCGATTTTTTCGTGGATATAATCGTAAATAAAATCATCCAGTTTTATGTTTGTTGCCTTGATATTGAGTTTAAGCATAAATAATTAAATATATTTTATTTCTTATTTTTACGCCTCGAAGAATTTTTTGAACTCTTTCTTCTTTTTTTGGGATGTCTTTTTTTCTGCAAATAACTTAATCTTTTCGATCTGCGGTAATTTTTGTTTGTTTTATTTTTCATATACTATAATTTTACCATCGTCTGAACAATTTTAACAGCCCAAAAATAAAAAAGCGGGGTCTAACCGCTTAAACCAAAGAAACGAAAGAAAAGTTGTCCCAAAGGACACCTCCGAAGAGGAATTTCAAGCACCGTGCGTACTCTCACGGATTAAGCCGTGGTTTCGGCTGGCAGGCTCCGGGTAGGAGCCTCTTTGACTGGCGACTCGAAAGAAAAACCCTCCTCTCGTTAGATACTAAAAGCGGATAGACCCCACATATATACGAAAGGGCTATTTATAAGTATAGTAGATTTCAGTATTCCTGTCAATCAAATGTACTGGTTCATATGATACTATCCACTTAGGGCTTCAATTTTCTATGAAAGGCAGGTATAGTGGTAGCCATATGACAATATATGGCACAATCATTCCTGGAGCGGCTTCAATAGCATCTTGGGCATATAAAATAGAACAGTTAACCCCTAAGGCCAGATACAAATTAAAAATAACAGATTGGCACAGATTTCATGGCAACAACATCTCATTAACGGCTCGGCACTTCGGCTTAACCAGGAACACTGTTCGCGAATGGCTAAAAAGATTAAAACAATTTGGTATTCTTGGTCTTAATGATTTATCTCATCGACCCAAGAACCTAAGAAAACCAACCACTTCTCATGATATAGTTCAAAGAATAGTTGATTTAAGAAAACAATATCCGGCTTGGTCCAAATACAAGATAGGGGCGATATTGAGAAGAGAAAAATATGTTCTTTCCGATAGTACGGTAGCCAGGATTTTAAAGAGAAAAAATCTGATTAACAAACAGCTATCGATTAAAAGAAGAAAATCAGCCAAAAGTCCAAAGAAAAGATTCCCCAAGGGCATGAAAATAGCTTCACCGGGAGATATGATACAAATAGAC
>JAUYCY010000188.1 GCA_030692055.1 Candidatus Omnitrophota bacterium
CCTCCCCTACGATTCTGGATAATCGCCGTAGCGCCTCTTTTATGATACGCCACTGCCTTTGGGTTATAATATGCTTTCCATCCTTTTTTCTGCGCCCTCCAGCATAAATCCAGGTCTTCGTAATACATTTCAAATGTTTCATCAAAATATCCATTCTCATCCTTTATATCCTCCAGCATATCTTTTCTAAAAAGCGCGCAAGCCCCGCTTACCCCAAAAATATATCCTGGATTTTGATACTGACTTCTATCTAATTTCCCATATCCTCTTTCTGCTGGCTTTCTATTCCTGCCAACAAATAACCCCGTAGAGTCTATTGTCTTTTTGTCCATGCGTAAAATTTTACCGCTTACCATACCTATCTTTCTGTCCAGCTTAAATGACTCAAGCGCTTCTTTTAGATAATATTTATCCAATACGCAATCGCTATTCAAGCACAAGATAAATTCTCCCTTTGCCTCTTTTATACCCTGGTTATTCGCCCTGCAAAAATAAAGATTCTCCTTATTTTCAATCAATTTTACTTCAGGATAGTCCATCCTTACCATATCAGAACTACCATCTGAAGAACCATTGTTCACTACAATAGTTTCAATATCTCTGAAACTCTGCGATCTGACAGCATCAAGGCATTTTTTCAATAAATCTTTCCTGTTGTAATTTACTATAATTACTGATAGCATAAACATGATTATAACATGATATCCTAAAAAATTAAACCCAAAGTTGACGCTTCAGTCATTGACAAAGTATCAAATGTTATAAAAATTATGCTTAAAGCAATTTTATCTGATGCGCTTATACACACTAAAAATACGCTTGGTCGATTAAGTCTGTCTGAAATTGAGACTATTATCCTTGAAGAAAATAATTATACCGTCTCCTCTGGGCCTTTTAAAGGAATGAAATATATCGCAAAAGCGAGTGGATCGGCACTATCTCCTAAAATACTAGGAACATACGAAAAAGAACTTCATGATATCGTTCATAAAATTATCCGGACTCACTATAAAATTATATATAATATCGGTTCGGCTGAAGGATATTATGCAGTGGGCCTAGCCCGCTGCATGAAAAATATAATAGTTTTTGCTTACGATATAGATGTCAAAGCACGAAAAAACCTAGCACGCTTGGCAAAGCTAAATAACGTTGATGATAGAATCATTATCAAGCGCTGCTGCAATCTTAGTGAACTGAAGAATTGCCGCGATAAAAGATGCCTGATAATCTGTGATATCGAAGGAGGTGAAAAAGAACTGTTGGACCCAGTAACTGCAGTTTCGCTTTTAACCTTTGATATCCTTGTAGAAATTCACGATGGTAAAAACTCGAATGATATACATACATTATTATTTGAAAGATTTAAAAAAACTCATCATATTATTTTTTTAAAATACCAGGGCAGAAGCAAAAAGGATTATAACAGCATTGCATCAATAAAAACAGACAAAGACAAAGCGCAAGCCGTAAATGAATACCGAAGGTTAGGTCTTGAGTGGGGATTTTTTAAAGCAATCAAGAAAAATACCAACTGTGATATTCACAAATAAAAAAAAGCAGACTATAACAATATGCGCGTTATTGTAGATAACCAAGATTAACTGCAATACTGGGTTTCACCCACTAGCTAGCACCACTGCCCATGGAACAACGTTCCGTCCCCCCCTCAGGAGATGATCCTGTTGGAAAACAGCTAGTCGTATAACCTATTTGTTCTTTAAGGCGAATAACCGTAGGAGCGCTGTATTTTTTTCTAACAATTTTTTTCTTCGTCTTTTTCATTCTTTTAATTATACCACAGGATAATAAGAATTCAAAACATTATCTTTAGGAATATCCTTTAATTCTATGCCCTTCCTATGAACCCTTTGCTCTCTAAATCGGAAAGGTATTTCTTAATATCTTTTTCTGCTGTCTTAACTGTTACCTGATATTCCTGAATCATCCTGGTTACTATCTCTGTCTTAGTATTCTTACTATTACATAGCCCCCAGATAAAACATCCCGTGGAGTTTATAATTACTATTTCGGAATTATCCGGATTGAAGAGTATCGCTTCATCTTGTTCCTGTCTGAATATAACTTCTTTATTCTGTTTATAGACTATATTAACCATAATACCCCTCCCTTATAATAAAGTTTTATTGAACATGCTGTGTTTTGGAAATAACCCTAACTTGAAAGCCTCTTCACAAAACGAAAAAGGACTCAATAAATCATTATTTCTATAATATGCCTCTGCCCTGCATTGCCCCATGCACACCCCCTTAAATATACATCTACCGCAGATGCCTTTTAATCCATCAGGCAGGCCTTCTCTGATAATTCTAAGCGTAGGATTATTTGTCCATATGTGCCTTAAAGATTCTTGCCGGATACTCCCTAGTTTTAAAGATTCTATTGTCCTGCCTATCCCGCACATAGAAATGCTTCCATCGGCAAGAACGCCTGCGATATTTTTTATATTGCACATACTGCGAGTTTCCCTAATTCTCCATATTTTTTTAAATGCCAGAGGTATATCTAACATTATATTTAATCTGTAACTAGGCTGAATATCAGTATCTATCATCTTGTTGAAACGTATGTAACTGGATACTGACAAAGTTTTATCTTTCGCGTTCAAATCTTCTCCTCGTGAAATATTTAATATACGATTAATCTTAAGATTACTGACGCCTAATGACTCTGCTAATTTTATAACATCCTCAACGTGTCCAATATTATCTTTATAAACTGCCATTATTATTTGAATGTTTAAATTATATTTTTTTAAGACCTTTATTCCATTAACTGCTTTTTCAAAAGAACCCCCAACGCCTCTTAATCTTTCATGAACTATTTTGTTATGCCCGTCTATGCTGACAGCGATTTGTTTCACATTGTTTTTTTTAAGAAAACTTGCGATATTATCGTTGATCAAAGTGCCGTTTGTCTCTATAGTTGCTATCAATCTTTTCTTAAATGCATAAGCAATTAAGCTGAATATATTCTTATTTAAAAAAGGTTCCCCTCCTGTGATTTTTATTGATTTTAAACCTAATGGTATCGCTTGATCTATTACGTCTTTCAGCAACTCAAAAGACGCCTCCTCTTGTGCCTCTTCTTTATCAATATACATCGGATCTATCCAGCAATGTAGACACTTCAAATTGCAATAAGAAGTCAGATAAAAATAAAGAGAATTTAAAGATGGGGCGCTTGAATCCACAGCTTCATTTCGGGGAGATAACATCTTCCCTCCAGCAATAAAGTTCCTTATGTTCAAATTTTGCGCCGGGATTATAATAAGGCTGACATCTATGACCTTTATAACAAAGCCTGAGATAATCACAACCATTACACTCAGGTATTTCCTCTTCTCTTATTTCAAATTCTTCCCTGAATGCATTCATAACAAGAGAATTATGCCATATATCGTAAAGGCTTTTTTCTTTCAAATTGCCTGCCTTTACATTCCATATTATTTCACATGGCGTCACATATCCATCAGGCCTTATGGCGCACTTTGAAACAGCTGCCCCGCAGCTGTTCACTTTCAAAGGCAAAGTTTCTTTTTGGTTATGTTTGATTTCTTCTATAACATTACAGGTTTGAACAACAGAACCTGTCATAAAATCGCCAAACCTATCCTTCAATGCCCTGACATCGTCCAAAAGCTTAAATTTTTCTTTTGTTGTCATAAGTAAACTCGTCCGATAACAAGCAGCATTTCCTATATACACCACATCGTTGAACATGACTCTATAGGCGCCTAACTTACTTCCCAATAAAACTATATTTTCAAGGTCATTGTAATTAAATCGCGTAACAACAGCAGAAATAAGAACATTGCATTTTCTAGCTATAAGATTTTGAATACCTTCTACCGCTTTCTTAAAAGACCCCGCGCCCCTGAAAGGATCGTGGACCTCGGCGCATGAGCCATCCAGGCTAACTGTATACACCCCTATTTTATATTCTGACAACCTCTCTGCTGTTTCCTTAGTTATTAGCGTTCCATTTGTATTAAGGGTGATTTTTATCCTTAACTTAGCCAGCGCCTCTAAGATAATAAAAAAATCTTTTCTAATAAGCGGCTCTCCGCCAAAGATAGCTACTTTTAGAATCTTTAATTGCCTTATCTGGTCTATTATATTCAACAGCTCATCTGTGGTCAACTCTTTGCTATTGCGGGTAGCTGAAGCAAGGCAATGTTTGCAGTTTAAATTGCACTGATTGGTAATCCCAAAGCAAATATCGAGAGGGGCTGATAGAATTTTCATAATTAATTTTTTATGTAATCGATAAACTTCTCTATGGCTTCTTCCTGATAATTTATTATTTTTCGGGATTTTCTGACTGCATCCCGACAAGTGCGTTGATACAATTTTGCATTATTGTCTAAATCGTTGATAATCTTTACAAATTCTAAATATGTCTTGATATGATACATGGGATTATAATAATAATCGCTTTTTTTCTTTGCAGCTTTATTAATATCAACAAGAAAACTTGCTTGCGATAAAAGATTATGGGCTTCCTGATTAGTCGCTATAACAGGTATGCCGTTAAGTAATGCCTCAAAAACAACTCGCGGGCCTGCTTCTTCCCATAAAGAAGGAACAAGCAATATTTTTGTGACAGCATATACTTTTTTCATGTCTAGCTGTGTTTTCATAACAGTAACATTTTTTAGCCATGGTTCAGACCTGAAGATATTTTTGCTTTGAATAATAAGAAATCTTTTATCCGGCAGCCTTCTGGCAATATTTATAAATATCATAGCTCCTTTATCATAGCCGTAATTTATAAAGGTGATATATTCTGGATTTTTATTTTTGACTCTGTATAACTCAGGGTCAATTATTGGAGGTAAAATAAAAGCCTTTTTTTTCCAGTATCTTTTTATATCCTTCTTAAAAATATCACGCGTAATTATCCTTGTATTAAGCATGGCATTTTTAAATTCTTTTTTGTAAAGCGAAAAAGTTATGCCGTATTTAAACGTAGGTGATGTAAATACATGAAAATGCTGAATGCCAGCACGAGAAGCAGCAGTTAAAGAAAATATATCTTCCTGTGAAGTAAATATAATATCGGGTTTATTTTTTTCAATTAATTTCGCTATATCTAGGATAAGTTTTTTAAACACGCCCTTGTTTTTTTGCCTGTAAAGCTTCGTAATATCATATTTTGTCAAATGCAAATTAACAGCTATGTTTCTTAATCTAAAATTAATTATGTCGGAAGAAGATTGTATTTTTTTACCCCATGCCCTTTTTTTTATAGTTCTCAACCATTCGCTCTTTTTGATATTTCTATCCGCAAGATTCTCAACCAAGCATTCTGCGCCTTTTTTCTGGAGTTCATTAAAAAGCGCCATCATACTTGCAGTGGCGCCATCGTTTAAATAAACATTAAACCTGCCTGTAACTAGCCAGAGTATCCTTTTATTTATTCTTTTCATTTTTAAAATAATTATCGATTAATTTATCAAACTCTTCCTGAACCCTGGGAATTTTTTTTACTTCGAACTTAAATACAGGCACATGGCAAATTAATCGTTGTATAAATAAATAATAATTTTTAATACCGGTCTTATTGTCAATAAATCCTGCTTGCTGAAACTCTGCATCCTTATAAATGAAAGAAAACAAGGATTCTTTATAATTAAGCCTTTGTATTTTTATTTTGTTGGATTTTTTTATAAAAAATATGGCCTTAAGAGAAGATGGGATTATGGGTTTCTGTACCTCCAAGTCTGCGTCTTCATTCCACCATGGAGTAGAATATACCCTATAGTCACCATTTACATTCAGTATAATAGTGGCATCATCTGATAATACTCTATCCGAATTCAACATCTTAATAATAGTGGATTTTCCAGATCTTCCCCTGCCTATAAACACATACCCTTTACCCTTGTACTCCATGGATGAAGCGTGTATAAGAACGCCATTGCGTTTTGAATTAAGAATTAACCGCATTAACAACTTTAAAGTATCTATGATATAAGTCCTCTTTATGTGCAGATCGCTAGGGTCTGCATAGTAGATGCTACAAGAATAACTTTTATAGTTAAATATTAAAAAGGCATAATGCGTGATAATTATTTTGTTATAACCTACATGATGCATAGCCAAATCTGGCTTAATATTTATGTTTTTTAAAATACTATAAAGGTTTTTCTTTGCAAGAGAATTAATATATTCTTTGCATCTTTTATCAAAGGGTGAAAAAAATATTTCAATGCGCTTATAATCTGGTCTTTGAAATGTTATCGGTTGCTTTGATGCAGGTACATATTTAATAGTGACTGAAAAAAATCTTTTTTTAACACTGCCTCTCACGCTTTCTGATATTATAAAAGACCGCAGCAACGTTGTTTCAACAGGACTCAGTAATTTTAGAAAACTTTTTCCATCTTTTATTAATATTTTAATATTTGCTATTTTTAACAGCAAGTTCATTTTAATAATCCAATAAAATAATTTTTAGGATTTCCGCAATAATTGCTGGAAAAACTGGTTATTTAGAACCGCAGGATCTTCTTTTGCTAATAAATAAAATAAATCTCTTATTTTATTATTTCTCTGATATTGTGAAAAAAACTTTTCTTCTCCTGCCAATTTAGACAATAAGAATATACCCTCTTTGCACTTACCCAAAGCCGCTCGCTTTTTGTTTTCATTTTGTTTTTTGCTGATCAACCTGTGCAATCCAGCAATATCTGCGGTGCCTCTGCCATAGCAAATCTCATACAATGCCATGTAAATAAAGTATTCTTCAATAACGTCTTTAGCAAAACGACCTGTTAAAAAAAATCGTCTCTTGCGCTTTAGTTCATAAAATCCGCGTTTTAATTCATCCGAATACGGAAGAAACAGTAAACTTTTAAATACATCAAGCAAATGCTCAAGTTTATTTGTAATTTCAAAAATTTTTCTATACATAATTTTAGCTCGAAAATAGTTACCGGATTCAAAAAATCTGCCTGCCAATTTTTCTTTGGATGTAATATCCAATACGCCCTCTTTATAACGAGTAAACTCCTGAAAAATATCATACGCGGGTATTATCAAAATATCATCAATAACTATAATGTCTACTGGCATCTTCTTATACAAGTAAAAAATCTCCATTGGGTGTTCAATTATAGGCAGGCCTTTTATGTTACATGATGTGTTCAATAGCAAGTATCCTCCCGTTATGCTACCGAATTCCTTGATAGCGCCGACCAGCAAGCCTTTGTCTCTTGAATCAACTATCTGGATCCGAGAAGTATTGTCTTTATTCTTAATCGCAGAAAAATAAGAAAATTTCTTTTTTAAATCTACGGTGAAAGCCATATTAGAGTCTTTGATTCCATGGGTTTCGAAATATATATCTTTATGGCTCGACAAAACTACCGGGGCAAAAGGCCGAAACCATTCACGGTTTTTGACAAATAGGTTTAAATAGTCCCTTGTTGTTTCATCAAAAGGACTGGCCAAGATACTTCTGTGTCCTAAGGCCCTTGGGCCAAATTCAGACCCTCCCGTAATGAAGGCAATTATCATATCATCATACAAAAACTGCGCTATTTTTTTGGCCAATATTTTTTTTGATAACTTTTCTACAAATAAGTTTTCTTTCTTAATGCTCAGGCCTGCTTTTTGAGCATTATGTATTATTTCACTAAATCCTACCCTGTATTTTCTGCCCAGAAATGGCGAAGTATTGTGAAAAATAAACTTTCTTGTGCTTTTATTATTCCTGGCATAAGCATAAAAGCACGAGCCAATTGCATTGCCATTATCCGCAGGAGCAAATGGAATATAAATAGACTTATTTTTATACCTTGCTTTTATCTTTCCATTTGCCAGACAATTTAAAGCTACTCCTCCTGAAATACAAAGATTATTGCTTTTCTTTATCCTGTCAGCAATGTCTATTAAAATAAACATTGCATCTTCCAGTTGTCTCTGGGCAAAATAAGCCAAGTTCTGAACAAACTCATCACTGTAATCAGTAAGTATTTTAGAAGGCGTCAATAATCTCTGACTAGCAGTCATGTCAAGTTTATCAAAAAGCCTTGGATCGGCTACCTCTTTTACTAAATTATATTTTAAGGCAAATTCATAGAGATCCCTTGTGCGAATGCTAAGAAGGCCTCTATTCTTTTTTACAATTTTTTCTGCAAAATACAGCCTCCCATAGGAAGCCAGCGCCATTAATTTTCCGGGCTCATCATGTCCCATTTCAAAATAATTATTGCTCAACCCTCCATTTAATCTGGCGTTAAAATTAAGCAATTTACAGAAAAACTGGTAAAAAGCCCCTATGCCCATTTCTCCTTTTTCGGATACCCTGGAGTATATCTCCTCTATTTTATTATTTTTAGCATAAAAGATAGTTTCGAAAGACCTTTTTTTATTTTCGTCTCCAGAGGCATACGCATCTACTACCAAGATAACGCTTTCTTTGAATGGGGAGAGATAATGCGCATTGTAAGCATGCATCAAATGGTGAGCAGAGGGAGGTATGAAAATTATCTTGCTCTTGTCTTTTACGGGTAAAAGCGCCGGCAATAAATATTCTGCTACAGTCTTTATTGAACTGGTCCCTAAAAGATCACAATCATTAACATATATATTATCTACTTCATCCAGGCCTATGCCTGCTTCCTGTAACACATAAGAAATAGCTGAATAAGGCAATGTCCTGATTACCCTGCCAATGTTTGAAACTTTCCAACAGACTGAATGTTTATCCTTGTTCAGTCTTTCTTCCTCTATGGCAGAAATCAAGGTGTTCTTTCTAAATAAACAAACGCTTGCATCATGGCTGGAATTAATTCCAAGATAATATCTTTGCATATATGTTTTTTACCATGAAATCATTGTTAAGTCAATTAGGATATATAGATTACAATTTATATGCTAGATCTGCCTGAAAGGTTACTGGAGAATAATAACGGCGGAGTGATAAAATTAGGTTGAACTGGCCCAGAGGAACGAAAATCAAAAGAAGGTAAGCTGGCAAAAACTGCCAGGTCAAATGAAGCTGGCTGATTAACTCTTCTGTTGTTTTCAGAAATCAAACGCAGCCTCTTTTTTAAATCTTCCGGCAAAGGTACCTTTGATAAATCATTTAATAAACTCGGATTCAAACTTATAGCCTTTTCCCAATTTTTTCCAGCTTTGTCAATATCTCCTAAACCAAAATAAGAATAAGCCAAGTTAAAATAGGCTAAAGCATCTTTAGGATCTATGCTGACTACTATCTCGTATTCAGCTGCTGCCTCTCTAAGCATAGCTTTTCTAAATAATACATTGCCGAGATTATAACGGGCTATAGAATAACTGGGGTTAAGCTTAACCGCTGTCCTGTATTGCAGCTCTGCATCATTAAGCTGCCCGCCTGATTTAACTATGGCAACTCCAAGATTATTATATGCCTCAAAATAGTTAGGATTGTATTCAATGGCTTTTTTAATAACCCCTTGCGCTTCAGCATACATTTTTAATTTAATCAAAACATCTCCTATATTATTCAACAGGTTAGGCGTAAAGCCGTAATTAAATTCAGCGGAGATGTCTAAATAGAAATAATATTTATATAATACAGCTTTTCTTTCTTCTTCTGTTAATGCATTTAAATTTACAATCCCTCTATCGGCGTCGTCCATTTTTTTCAACCTAGATTTTGCAGGAACCTCTATTCTGCAATCCTCTCTTAAGACCCAACAATTACTACCTTGTGGCCTGACATAATATTCTGCGGGATAATTTATTGATCCTATTATACGCTGACTAGGATCAATCAAACTAAACCCGTCTTCATAACCTTTAACAGGCCTGACTAGCACACTATGCTCAGGCGCGTTAGCTCGCTTTACATCGTCGAACCCGTCATATATAAACTTGATTAAGAAAAACTGCGTTACATCTATGCAGGATATAAGGTTTTCTGCCATTTTTCTTTTAACATCTTGAGGCAGATCTGATTTCTCTATTAGATAAAATATATCTATATCAAAAAGACTGCTCACTAACAGCCTCATAACCTCTTTAGGATTACCATAATTAGTAAAACCCAGATCTCTGGCCGATTGCATAAGCTTTGCCATATCCTTAAGATCTTCTGGCATAGTTCCATCTATATCCTTTAGAGGTTTTTTGATTCGATAAAAATCTATATCGGAGAATGCTGTTTTTAATAAACTGGAAAGAGCAAGAGCAGGCTGCGGATTCTTGGGATTCCTTGATTTCTGAGGGTATGCCAACTTTGCGCTTAATAACTCTTGTAAATTCACTTTAGCTCTATCAGTTGCAGCCATATTCTGGCCTGCAAATGATCCAACTGGATTAACAAATAAAGATGCCGTTAGTGCTGCGATTTTCTGCAGAGCATCCCTGCGTAAAACACCTTCATTGCTGGCTAATCTTTTTTGCTCCCTGTTGCTTTCTCTTTGGGATTCGAATAATAAAGGAATTCTGAGTGTAGAATATCCGCATGATTCAGAACAATAGACCTGTTTCGCTGAAAAAACCCATATAAATAATAAAAGAAATAAAAATTTAAATTTTAATACTTTTCTAAAGTCTAACATAACAACATTATTATAATATTTCATTACAATAAAGTCAATAGATTTTAGCTCTCATCCTTAAATCATCTTTTCTATTGTAATTTACCATAATTACTGATATCATGCTTTTAATTATAACATGGAAAAAGAAAATTCTAAATCCTTATCTTCCTTTGTTTTTTTACCCTTATTATCCCTCATATTTATCAGGCCTTTTATATCAGGCCTTGCGTATCCAGTATTTGAATTCTGGTATGAAATATTTGTAGTAACCATTGCTATTATTGCAAGTATACCTTTAATCCGACACCGTGAGTCGCCTACGGCGACTCACGGTGTCGGATACGGTTATCCAATTTTATTACTCTTATCAGCCTACATCATATCAACCATAACTTCTATTAATGCACATAATTCTCTTAAAGAAACCTTGAAATTCATAAGCTATATATCAATATTCTTCTGTGTTTCTCGCGCAGACGAAAGCCAGAAAAAAACAATAATAAAAGCAATGCTGATCAGCGCGTTTATTATAAGCCTTTACGCAATATACCAGTATTTCTGGGGCTACCAACATACGATAGACTACCTCAGAAGAACAGGTAATGATACATTGCTTAATTCTTCATACGCCAGAGACGTGCTTATTGCAAAACGCGCCATAGGCACATTCCCATCGCCAAATATCTTTGGCGGATACTTGATAATGATACTTTTCTTATCGTTATATGTATACTTCTCGACTCGCTTCGCTCACTCGAAGAATATTGTTCGAGTGAAGCCCACAGGGCTGAGTCGAGAACTCTTCGAAGCGTTTCCATTTGTTCTTATTGTAAGCGCTTTAATCCTCACCAAATCCTTAGGCGCATGGCTAAGCCTTATTGTTTGCCTGATAATATTATTTTTCATCTCATATAATAACTTACGTAATAAAAAAATAATCCTCATTGCCTCTGGTCTCTCTGTAGCTTTTGTTCTTCTATTTATCATACTAAATAGATGGGAACGCCTAATGAATTTAGAAAATCCCCAGAATTCCATAACGCAGCGCATAAATTACTGGCGTACTGCGATAGCCGTTATAAAAGACCATCCCATATTAGGCGTCGGCCCTGGGAATTTCCAAGAAGTATTTTTGAAATACAAGGTTGGTTTAAGCACGAATACCAGGTATGCTCATAATATATTTCTTCAAATGTGGGCTGAGGCTGGGATATTAGGCTTTGCAGGGATAGTATTTTTAATAATCTCTATATTTAAAAGTTATAAACCGCAAAATAAATATATATTTCTCGCATGCATTGCCTTCCTGCTGCACAATTTTATTGATAACAGCTATTTTATCCCAGAGGCAGGATTTGCATGGTGGATATTGCTAGGCTTACTCATCAAGAATTTTCATGTAAATTAACTCACCCTGCTTACAATTGATTCCTTTGCCTTAGGCGGGAAGAAAAATCTGGTTTCTGTGAACGCGCAAGCAAGGCAGGAAGGCCATACTTTTTACGAATGCCTTGTGCCTGCAAGGCATAATTGTATTTCTCGCCGTTTTCACTCTCTAAATTAGAAGTGATAAAATCTTTAATTTTTCCCACTATTACTTTGTTGTTAGCCGCGTTAGTTGGATCCAGAAATTGTTCCTGGCTGATTCCGCATAATTCCCCAAAAATAACAGACAGGGCAGCATAGGTTGGAAAATCAAGGAAATTGACACTTGCCATTTCACGTTCCACTATTTCAAGCATTTTGATAAAAGAAATATCAGAAAAATCACTTTCCAGTTCATCAAGATATGCGTCCATTTCTGTAGCAATACGCATAATACGATCTTTATATAGAAACGGAATATCACTATCTCTGGAAGGCTCTGATTTAAATACCTTCTCAATCTCCATTTGAAACCTGGAGCGGTCAAAATCCAGATATCTTTGATGCCTAAGTTCATGGCGCAGCACACTGCCTTTCAATATATTAAAACAATCCTGGCGAGTCCTGTCTCCAATGTCTCTCCTTATGATATTAGCAAAAATACTCTGCACTCTGCTATCAGCAGTAATTAATCCTCGAATTACCCATCTGGTTACCTTTCTGTTATTTATTAATGGGACTATAACTTCATCGATAAACAGATTGGTATTGGTTGTCACAAATATTATTTTATTTTGATACGCGCCGAGGCTAACAGCGTTGAATAAACACCCCGTTAATGCCACAGCAGGTTCTGCGGCTAATACATCTACACTTAAGTCTCTGCTTTTTTCCTGCGCTGTTATGCTTAATTTAGCTCCAAGCGCTACATAAGAACCTTTACTGCGGGCATCCACAAATTCCTGATACTGATTTCTTATAGTATCGATAAGCTGGCCTAGAAGAATAATCTCTGAAGAATCTTTAATTTTTCGGTTACGTTTAACAATATCTAGATAATATTTGTACATCTCGGATACTTTCTTAGCATCTTGCTTGGAAAGATCCGGGCATGCTTGCTGCCAGTAATCCTGATCTGCAAGCCTATACACAGGCACAACCAGGCCCTTTTCTAACCTGCTTTTAGATCCCTCCAATAAACCGATAAGCCTATAGGCAAGGCCTTCATCAGAAACACTTTTCATATCAATCTGATTTTCCTGCTGAAAAAAAGAAGTTCCAAAAACAGATAATGGCGCAGTAATTGTAGCAGTAAGCCCTGTTGCCAGAAAATTTCTCCGCGAAAACGAAGAAGCTGTCTGATAGAACACAACGTCTTCATTAGACGCCAGGACTGCATTGCCCTCTTCTGCCATGCGTAAGGCCGCAGGCATTCTATCTCTATATTCTGAATTGTTAAAAGAAGATTTTACTCTTAAGGTATTTTTAGAAAATGGACAGGCATAAAGAACGCTGTCAAATAAAGATAATATAACAAATACTAACAGAATAAAATTAAGATTTAATACTTTTTTAAAGTTTAACATAACAGTATAATAATATCATATAAACAACAAAAAGTCAAACTTTCTTACATTTTTTTATTTTTCTAAAAACCTCTTCGGCAGTAATCATTTTCGCGGTTTTTTTCTCTATATAAGCGCAATCTTTCTTTTCTTTATAGGGAAACCATATTCTTGCGTAAGGTGTTGTAAAAATACCTATTGTGCTGACTCCAAGACTGGCAGATATGTGCATGGGCCCTCTGTCATGTGCAATAAACATATTGCACTTATTTACCAGAGAAGCGTATTTTCTTAAAGGAAGCTCTGGCGCGATTAAAACCTTGTCCTTCTGCTTTATCTGTTTATATGTATCCATAACAATATCCTTTTCTCCAGGCCCCTGAAATATCAAAACATACGCTGAAAGCCGGCTTATAAGCATATCTGCCAGGACTGCAAATTTCCCCGCCTGCCAAAGTTCTTTTCTTCTGCTGGCTCCGGGATGCATACCTACAATAAATTTCTTATTAAGCTTGTGCTTTTCTATAAATGAGCCTGCAAATATTTTTTCCTGCCGAGTAAGATAAAATGCGGTATCTCTTGTATAGTCTTTTAAACCTAAAAACCTTATATTGTTTAAAAACTTGTCTATGATGTCCCATCCCTTAGGTGGACAGGCTGGCTCAATATTATATACATTGCATGCTTCAAGCTTATGCCCTGTTTTTTTCTTTACAGGATAGCCTATCCTATATTTTGCCTGGGATAAAAAGCATAAAGCCTGAGAAGAATAAAACCAATCAAAATTCATTACCAGGTCATAAGGCTTTTCCATCGCCATCTTTTGCACGATTCCTTTTTTAAAAATCAATACTCTGTCTATGTTTGGATTGTGTTTAAGCGCTTCGCTGGGCGCCTTTTCAGTCAGATATGTTATATGCGCGCGCGGAAAATGATACCGCATTGTAGCTACAGCAGGCGTCGTAAGCAGAACATCTCCCATGCAGCTAAAACGGATTAAAAGAATCCTTTTTACATTTTTCCTGTCAAATGCTATAGCCATTATTTTTTAAAATACGCCAAAATACTTTTGGCAATATTTCCCGCAAGCAGCTGATTCCCTTTGGCTGTGCAATGTCCAAAGTCTCCGCCAAATGTATCGATAAAATACTCGTCATAGCCTCTCTGTCTGACTAACTGCCTAAACACAGCTTCATTATCTACAAATATAATGCCATCGGTATCGATAAACATCTTTAGCAATAAATCGAGGCTGCGCATAGGATACTGAACATATATAAGCTTAACCCTTTTTTTTATCGCAATATCTGCCAGCTCTTGATAGCTGCGCCTTGCCACAGCATTATAGCAGCTGATCCTGATATCGTTTGCCTTTCTGTAATATTCATCAGCTTTCTTGTATTGCCCCATGTATTCATAACAAAGCGCAAGGCCGCCATATAATCTATCATTCAGGGGCTGGCTTAAAATCCTATTTTTAAATAAAACCTCTGCGCTTTCAAGCCTTTTATAGTCTTTGTCAAAAGAAACAAGATGAATATAGGTCAAACTTATATCTTTATCTATTTCCCTGGCTTTTTTCAGGATCTCGTTAGCCTCTCCAAACCTGCTCTGTTCTTTATAAAATGCTGCCATATGAATATACAATTCGGCTCTGAGCGGATGAACTTCTATGCTTTTTCTAAAAACATCTTCTGCTTCTTGAAATCTTTCTCGTTCGCTATAAAACCATGCCAATGAAAGCCATGCCTTTATATTATCAGGATATGTTTCAGCTATCTCTTTAAGAACTTGTTCTGCTTCTTCAAATCTTTCGTAGCGCGCATAAAAACCGCTTAAAGCAAAATAGCTGCTGATATCGTTTGGATTTTTTTCAATCTTGGCTTCATAAAACGCTTCGGAATCACTGCCTTCTTCCTGCCTGGGCGCTATGATTACCCTGTCTCTAAAGCGCGATTTAACTGTCTTAAACAGCTTGTACAGCCTAAGAGATTTCATCAGCGCTCTAAACCTACCATCATCTCTATGCAAAATTTGTTCCTTCCTGTCATTAATACCCATCATAACAATCATCATATTTGGTTTATACAACTCTATGTGCCTGCTTAATTTTGATACAATTTCATGGGACGTTCCTCCGATCCAGCCTTTATTAATTACACTGCATTTAAAATCCGGCATGTTTTGATTTAGCATTTCCTGGAGATAGGCAGGATAAGAGTTTTTGCCTCCTAACGCAGTAAGGGAATCGCCAACACAGAGTATGCGGTATCCATTATTACGTCTGATAACCTCCTTGTTTTTATATTCCTGAAAAGATAAAAAAGTAAAACCTGCCAGGCGCAAGCATATCTCCAGCAGCAATAATGACGCTAAGATACCTGCGGTTATCAGTAATGCCCTGTCTCTGATTAAGCCTCTAGTCATAAAAAGAAAACGGCAATGGCCACGGTTTAATACTTGGAAAACCATTGCCTATGAGTTCCCATTGCCTTGAAGTTAACAGTGCAGCGCTTTCTTTTTCCATCCGCCTTACATCTTTACGCGACAACATGGTATAATTACGGTAAAAATACTCTAACGCCTTATTAAAATTTTCCTTGTCTATAAACATCCTGATAAATGTTTTTCTGGCCAGCGGGCTTATTTTTTCGAAATGAAAAACAGGCTCTCCTCTCAATGTAATTATTCTGCCTGAATTTAAGGTTAACTGCCTGGATATGGTATCCTTGCTTACCCTGCCTCCTACTACAGGCTTATAATAGGAAAGGTTTAAATCCTTTTTTGAACCTTGAGCAGAAAAACTCCGGATATAGCCTGAATCTGTAACATACTGGGTTTTATTTCTTAGCCACAAAGCAAACCTTTTTCTGCGGCTGCTAAGCTGGATATTGTTTTTATACGCTGAAGAGCAGTAATTAATCGGCAGCTTTATTTTTTTATCTAACGCATATTTTAAGAGTTTTAGCGCTGTTACCTCTGACGCAAAAACAGGGCTGTAAGCTATATCGAGCAGAGTATATTTTCTTTTGATATAGCCTTTATAGTTACGCGGAAAGGTGTCCATCTGGTGAAGATTTAAAAAATTAACTCCGATTGTATAAAGTTTATGCAATAATTTTTTAACTATCTCGTAATCCTCTGGTATCGCGGGTATCTCAATTGTAACATTATCAATGATGCCAATCGCCATTTTGACAGGCCCAAGACCATAACCGCGGCCACTGATATTAAACCTGATCTCGTTAAGCCCGCAGTCTTTCAGTATCCTCAGCTTGTTAACATCAACTAAACTGCCATTGGTGTATACCCATATATATAAGTCATCGCTGGTTTTTTCTCTTATTTTTTTTATATAACGGACAAGTTTGTCAAACACTAAGAAAGGCTCCCCGCCGCTGATTCCAACACCTTTAAATCCAAATATTTTTATATAATCGGCGTAATCTTCCGGGTTATTAAAAAAAATCCCTTCTGTCTTTACTGAATCCATACCTATACTGCTTCGCTTGCCTGGACAAAAAAAGCAATCTATGTTACACTTATTATGTATAAATGCGCATGACCATGTTCCCTGGCCGCATGCGTGGCATCCTGTAGACAGCGATCCTATATGAATTTTATTCTTAATAAAACTGTGGCAGGCCTTATCTTCCAGCAGGGACAGCAATGTCTTCCGTTCTTTGTTTATAAAAACAGCGTCTTTTTTTGTGAAAAGCCTAGCCCCTGGAAAAATTAGATGATCATTTTTAGCTGTCACCATAGAATTGGAAAATATACACACATAACCATACAAAAATTATAACACAATGCCTGTCAAACCAGCAATCCTTTTTGTTTTTCCTGATTACGCAAGAAATTATTTTTCCAGCCACCTTGGAACAGCATATATTATTTCCTACTTGCGGCAAGAGGGCATATATGCAAAACAATTCTGTTATTATAAACCGGCGAACATAACGGAAATAACCGGCCGAATCCTAAACTATAACCCTAGTATCGTTGGCTTCACCTGTTATAATACAAATTATTTTCTGATAAAACTATTATCCAAAGAACTTAAAAAACACAGGCCCGGCATACTTATAATTGCAGGCGGACCTACCCCGACCTTTTCTGACATGATTGTCTTACATAATATACCTGAAATAGACATCTGCGTAAGGGGCGACGGAGAATATACTGCAAAAGAAATTATAGAGCATTTTAAAACAGGCCGAAAATTTGACAATATTACAGGCATTACATATCGCTCCAATAATAATATAATCCGCGCGCAAGATAGGCCTCTAATAAATTCTTCGCAACACCCGGATTCAGGCCTTGATATACTGCCATCACCTTATCTAAGCAATGTCTTAAGCCCGCTTGAGCTTACCAGGCATAAAAACGAAATTCCTCTTATTGCATCCCGTGGCTGCATATTCAAATGCACTTACTGCAACTGCACTGCTATATCAAAACACACTATACGTTATCACTCTCCTGAAAGAGTAGCGGCAGAATTAGAGATTATTCATAGCGCGCTAAAAGAAAAACAAGCGCAAACCATAAGGATATATGACGATTGCTTTACTTTAAACAACAGCAGGATAGAACAAATCTGCAATTATATAATAAAGAAAAAGCTTAGTCTGAATATAGCAATATCTACCCGCGCCGACTACGTCAATGAAAAAATCTTGCGCCTGCTCTATGAGGCAGGAGTAAGAAACATAAGTTTTGGCATAGAAAGCGCTAATCCAAAAACCCTATACAGGATAAAAAAAATACGGCTGTTTTACAAAAAAATAGACGGGTTCAGGCCTGAGAAAAAATTTCTTGCTAAATTAAAACGAGCGGTTGCGCTTGCTAAAAAAATAGGATTTGAGACTGAAGCAAGCATAATCCTGGGGCTGCCAAGAGAAGGTATTAAAGACATCTTAAGGACACTTGATTTTGCTAAGCATTTAGGGCTACGATTCTGCTATTGCAACTATCTTAGTATATATCCTGGCACGGAACTATTTAAAACATTCGAGCGGGGTAAATTAAAAACCTCTGAAAAATGGCTTAGGATACCGTGGGATGCAATGCCTGAAAACATGCCACGGCATAAACTATTTAGCATCCCAATATTAACTAATTCCAATATTGCGGCAAAAAAAAGAACTGACGCCTTTTTGTGTAGCGCATTCCTAATGGGCTTTTTAAACAAACGCGGATTTGCTCAGGCATTATTTTTCCTGGAGAATACTATCCCTCTATATATATTGCAGAACAAACTCCGGATTCAATCCCTTTTATTGTTTGCGCAGCATACAAACAAACAGCCTGTCCAGGAAAGCAGAAAAATAAAAATACGCTGTATCCGGCTTGCGCAGGCGTTAAGCATGCGCTGTCAAAATAACTGCATTGATTACAAGACCCTTGAAAAATATTATACTCATAACGGGACCGCCATGCGAATTATTAATATTTCTTCCGCCAGCGATATAGCCAAATTTGAAAAATTACTTTTAAAGATGCCTGAACTAGCCTACAGCATTTTCTCAAACAAAATAAACCCTTTTACCCTGGTTGATGCATGCAGATGGTCTCATAATTGCCCTGCCAAAAATCTCAGCAGGTTAATTGTCGATAAAAAACTCCGCATATCCACCTGTTTTCATGGGAAGATAATAGGAAAGTTAGGCGAGCCTGTTGAAAAAATTAAAAAGAGATGCGCAGGTTATATGCAATCTGAAAGAGAAAAACGAAGCTGTGAAAAATGCCCTGCAAAAAGGCATTGCTCACAATGCGCCTTTTTAGGAAATATCCCCTACGAGGCATACTGTGGAATAAGAAGAAAATACCCTGCTTTGATTGATAAATTTATTGGTTTTTTAAAATTAAAAAATACTATTGATGCCCAGGCTCAATATAACCTACCAAACAGCCTGTAAATTTTTTGCTGGATACGAATTAAGATATGGCAATGTATAAAAATATAGGTGCGTATCCTAGCTTTTAAGACATTAACTGGCGTGGTTAAGTCAACTCTCCTCGCCCCTCGTTCAATAGCAATAACCTTGGAAACAAGATACTTATCCTGGGTTAATGGCGGATCATATTTAAAATAGCGGCCTGCCTCTGCAGCTGTGGCTATGCTATTATCTTCATGATTTCTTTTTACCATGCGGTGGATAATAATTCTTTTTGTGGCAATATGCTGATACGCAAGTATATCTCCAGCTTCTGCTTCATGGAAACTGATTGACTTTACTGTCAAAATATCCCCATCTTTCAATGCCGGGTACATACTTGAACCGTTTAATATAAAACGAATGGATTTTTTATTGTTAAAAACTTCAAAAAATAACGCAGACAGAACATCTTCGGTTTTCATCTGAAGAGACACAAAACACGCTAGGAATGAGGGCTCGTATCGCCACCAGGCTCAGTAGAAGCCATTCTATAGGAACTGGAAACCCTGACTTTCTCTATCTCTGGCGCTTTATAAAGTTCCTTTAATTTCTTTTTTTCGACAATCTTTTTTCTTCGCATATCCATCTCCCTGTTATCTAATAACAAGTATACTCTTTTTGATATCTTTTGCAAGCACTTTAATTTATAAATTTTGCCTTATAAAATCTACACATGTATCATCCTGCACAAACTCCAGATCACACCCCTTAACATTAACCGCTAAATCCAGATAAAAGCAAAACATATCCCTCAATACCTTTTTATCCCAGTCTAATGTAAGCGACCCCTTAAGCATGGCTTCAAGCATATCTCTGCAATCCCTTGTAACAACTTTGTTTTTCATGCCATGGTTTAAGAAGAAAATTCTTTTTAACAATACCTTCCGAGGCGCAGAATAATTATGGCAGGAATTTTTTTTAAATATCCCTCCCGATGATATCGCAAAACCTTCTTTTTCCTTGTAAACTATTATCCTGTCATCGTCAATTGTTTCTGCATTTTTTTTAAGCCATAATCTAGCTATTGTAGTCTTCCCTGCACCTGATTTTCCTAGAAAGAGATAGCCGTCTCTGCCATCTCTGATTCCACAGGCGTGAAACATGAATTTCTTGCTCCTAGCAACAAGATTATCCATAATAATCCTGCCGAGCCTGGTACCAAGCCAATCATCCTCTTTGCGCCATAGATATATCTCTCCTTTAGTCATGCTGTCATTTAACACCGCCATTATCTTCCCGCTCCGAGACGTGGGGTTAAGAGTAAATATCTTGGTATTGTGGTTTTCATGCAGTGTCCATAAATGAGTAGCTACACGCAAAGTAAACCCTGTTGTATCAATATCAGAAAAACAAGAATACCTCTCTCTAAACAGCGCATTCGGCCTATTGCAATCTATAGCCTGAGAGCATAGTTTATCTTCTCTCAAGGCATTTTTAGAAGCCTCTGCCCTAAAAGAAATACTAATGCCAGCTAAATCAATTGTCAGGTCTGAATACTTCATTAACACCCTATTGCTTTTATTCTGGACAAACCATCCATCAAATTGCAGAGATGAGTAATCTTTTTCTCTGAATTGCCTGTTTCCAGGTAACTAACTCCGGGGCACCATTTACAATATGCTACATGCCTGCAATCTTTGCAAGCTGACTGTTTTTTTTGAACAGGGGTTTTTACAGGCGCAAGTAATTCCCATGCTTTTTTAAAACTAGCCTTTTTTAAAGATATCCTTGGCCCTGGCAGATAGTAACAGGGCATAAGCCATCCCTGAGAATCAACAACACAGCCTATAGTTCCAGCCCCGCACCTGTCTATACTATCTTCGCAAGGATAAAATTTTCTCAGGTCTTCAGTCATAATATTAAATAACTCTATAGTTTCTTTTACATTAAGCCTTTGTTTTTTTATAACCGCATTCCTGGCCTTATCCCTGTCTAACCTAAGCCATAAAGAATAATAACATCTAAAACGCATACCCATGCTATGAATATGCGTTTCTGCCTCAGCAGCCTGCTTATAGTTATTTTTCATAGTTATAAATCTAACCAAGACTCTTATCCCGCTTCCTTTCAGCATGCCAAGGGCTTTTTGAAACATTGCAAATGAGCCGGGCGTCCCTGTAACAGACTCATATACATCAGCTGTTATACCATAACTAGAAATCTCCAGTATTAAAGGCGGGTATTTTTTGAAAAATTCAACCATTTCTTTCGTAATAAGCGTCCCATTGGTTATAACAGTTACTGCGAAGTTCTTTTTCTTGGCAAAAAGATAGATATCTTTAAAATCAGGCCTGAGCAATGGTTCGCCGCCTGTCAGGTTTAAATAAACAACACCTGCATCCCTCATCTGGCTTAAAATATTACAAACCTCTTCCGCGCTAATCTCTACTTTTCTAACAGCATTATTATCTCTCTTAATATAACAATGGATGCAATCCAGGTTACAGTAGCTGGTAAGTTCAATACTGGCAGTTAATAAAGGTCGGCTGGGTATTATTTTTTTTCTAAATCCCGAATCCAAATATGAAACTTTCATATTGCTATCGTACAACTGTTATTGCCTTGATATCATTTAATTCCTTAATAAAACTCTCTACGTCGCCTTTTGCTTTTTTTGCTTCTACCTGAAACCTCTTTAGCACTGCTTCTATAATCTGTGCCGTGGATTTTTTTCCATCAATAAGCTCCCAGATATAGGCAGCTGTTTTGTTCTTCAGAATATAAAACGCCCCAAGGTCATTGATTTCTACATCCGACCTCAATGGAATAATTACAGGCTCGCCGTCTACCAAACGATAAATAGCCTCAGGGTCTTTCTTGCATACCTTTCTTAAAAGATTATCTGCCATAGTTTTTTTAACCTCCTTTTTCGCACAGCATTTTCATAACCTGGCATAAGTATGGAATTTTTGCTTTTGTACTACCGGTTTCCAGATACGCTATCCCAGGACACCATTTACAATAAACTTTATGCTCGCAATTTCCGCATGCCATATCCTGTCTTGATGACAACAAGCCTCCATTATAAGAACTATTCCATGCCTCCATAAAAGAAACATTTCTTAAATTGAATTTTGATTTTTTGATAAGATGACACATGCTCAGCGCGCCATTAGGCAATACTGTACACCCCAATGTATGACAATTACAGCTATCAACATACCGAAAATAAGAGTATCTTTTTTTTCTCGCTTCTATGTTATCCTTTGGAAATTTCCTAAAAAACTCCATAACCTCTTTGACACTAAGCCGCTGTTTTTTAATGATTTCATTTTTAACCCTATCACGGTCCCTTCTTAAAATAAGAGGCAAGGCAAGGCCGCAATTCATTCCTGACGCCTTAATGGTTTTGCGTTTTCGTATTATTTCGTTATAATTTTCCTTCATTACCACAACGCGGACTTTAAACCTTACCCCGCTCCCCTTAAGCATATCAAGGGCTTTTTGAAACATTGCAAATGAGCCAGGCATCCTTGTAACAGACTCATATATATCAGCTGTTATGCCGTAATTACTGATCTCCAGCATTAAAGGCGGGTATTTTTTGAAAAATTCAACCATTTCTTTCGTAATAAGCGTCCCATTGGTTATAACAGTTATTGCGAAGTTCTTTTTCTTGGCAAAAAGATAGATATCTTTAAAATCCGGCCTAAGTAATGGTTCGCCGCCTGTTAGGTTAAGATATACAATCCCGGCGCGCCTCATCTGACCCAGGATATTTAACACCTCTTTAGTATTAAGCTCTTTATGACTGGGATCAATTTTATCGGATCTGACGCAACAATGCACACACCTAAGATTGCACATCTCGGTAAGCTCAAAATCTCCTATCAACGGCAATCTCTTATGCTTTAACCTTTCTACATATTTAAAATCAATTCCATGTTTATGCCCCATATTATTTTTAAGTTTAATACCGCCGTGCCTCAATGTCAACATAAGAGTTACTTATCGCTATAAAAACCTGCATTATTTAAAGTTCCCCTCATCATATTATCTACTCTGGTATCATATTTAAAAACTTGAAAACCGCATGTCCCGCATGGACCGTATTTCTCGCCAAAACCGGCAAGCTGGCCCCTGAGTTTATTGGCAGTTTCAGAGTAGAAAATATTTTGAATGGTTTCTGTTGCCGCATTGCCAAGAATATACGGCTTATGAGCCTCTATATCGCCTCTCAAATTACAGCAAGACAGAACATCGCCGGTCCAATCAATAGATAACTGTTTGAACGGGCTTGCGCATGGAGATACGCGCATCGTCTTAGAGAAATCCTTTAAAACGCCTCCTCTATCCACCCCGCATTTCTGAAAGTCCCTGACAAAAACAGAAACATTCATCCTTCCCAGCGGCATTACATAACGGGCAATATCATTGTCGTAGTTATATGCCTCTATAGCCTTAAGCCCTATTTTTTCAATATAATTTTCGCATTGTTTCTTCGCGTATAAATACTGCCCCCTGCGATTTCCGCTGAAACTCAAGTATCTGCATATCATAATAAAATCAAGGCCATATTTCTCAAGCTGTTCCAATTTTTCTTTAGTAACATAATCCCCATTGGAATAAAACCCTATTTTTGCATATGGAAGCTGTTTCCGCGCTTCATAGACACGGTCAAAAATCAAATCAAGGCCAAGAGGCTCATTATATCTGTGCAGCCTAACTATACCCCTGTATCCAATAGAGCTTAATTCGTCTATTATCTTACTAAAGACAGATTCTGGCATTATTTGTTTTTTATCAAGGCGGTTCACACGCAAATTAGAACAGAATGCGCAGATGCGATTACAAAAAGAATGTGTTTCAATCTCAACGCAGGCTAATTGTTTTTTAAAAAAAAACTGTTTCTCCTGCTGAGATGCCCCTTTTTGTGTAAAATGAAGCTGTTTTAATGAGCGATAAAAACTCTCAGCATGGCGACGATTAGATATTTTTTGGTAATACCAGGTTGACCTATATAAAGATTTTAATAACCAATATATATATTTGGCAAGCATGCGCATATCCTGAAACACTTCGGTCATAAAAAATTTATGCCGCGCCCTCAGATCTCTTTTATTAACAACTCTTATTTTGTTTCTGAAACAAAGTTATTCTGATGGCAATGATCAGCCTTGTGTTTTGAACTTAGTTTTATCCTTATCCATATCAATCGGCCTAAATATATAATCCTGGAAAGAGAAAGCATCAACATAAACATATTTAGTATCTTTCCGGGTAAAGAATCTATGTAAATTTTAAATCCCGGCTTTTGTATGTCGCTAATCTTTCCCAAAACCATATAAGGCAAAACAGCAAGCCTGTCGCAATTTAAGCTGGAATCGCCCTTTGTTATAAATGAGTAACCCGCCCCCTCTTTTATCTTTTTTATAATACGATGCGCTATCATTCTATCAGAGGCCTCTCTCTGGAAAACAATCATATCTCCTGGTTTTAGCCTATTCATACAGCAAGCCATGATAGCGATTCTATCTTTGCCTCTTATTAAAGGCGTCATGCTACTGCCCTTTACAGGAAACCATACCTTGAGCCCTTTTTTAATAGCTTCCCGCTTACAGTCAATTACAATAGTGCTTAAAATAGCCTCTTCCATTTAGCCTGCCCATTTAACAACATCTGCGAAATCATTTCTTCAGGCTCTGATATAAAATACACAATATCAGCTCTTTTTACAGTAGAAATCCTGTGGGAAATAACTATTAAAGTTGTGTTTTTTAAGAAACTTTTTATGTTTTCAATTATATTATTTTCCAACTCCATATCCACAGAAGAAAGCGCTTCATCCAGAATTAAAATTTTTGGCTTTTTTATAAGGGCTCTTGCAATAGCAATACGCTGTTTCTGGCCTTCTGATATCTTGCAGGCATTCTCGCCTATTACAGTATCATAGCCATTAGGCAACGCTTGGATAAAATTATCTGCGCAGGCAATTTTGGCTGCCTCCTCTATATCATTCAGGCATGAGTCTTTTTTTCCATAACTTATGTTATTCGCTATGGTGTCGTTCCATAGGTACGGCTCCTGCAGGACACAGCCTATTTGACTGTACAATGACTCTGCTTTGATACCATTTATATCATTGCCGTCTATAAAAATCTCGCCGCTTAAAGGCCTGTAGAGCCTTAATATTAAATTAATAATTGTTGTCTTTCCACAGCCTGAAGGCCCTGTAAGCGCGATAAAAGAACCGCCCTGTATGGAAAAACTTACATTATCCAGTATCTTTTTGCCTCCATTGTAACCAAATACAACATTTTTAAATTCTATGCCCCCCTTGTAAAATTCTAAGCTTTTGGCATCTCTGTTTTCTATCGAACCACCTGAATATTCCAACACCTTGTCCAATCTTTCACAGGAAACAAGCCCTGAAGAAGCCTGCTGTATGAAATTGGCAAACATAGTCTGAACGCCGGACAACTGGCTCAGATAAATACTTATAGCGCTCAGGCTTCCGAGCGTCATCCTCCCCTTTATCACCTGATAACCTCCATAAAAAACAATCAACCCGAGTATCGCCTTTTGTATAGCGCTATTGAAAAATGACGCTGTAACTTCTATCTTTGTATTTTTTAAACGCAGCCGGGTATTGCTTATTACGCCTTTCATATAAGACCTGGTTTCCGGGCGCTCTTTTCCATGCGCCTTTATCAAATGCATATGAGAAAGCGTTTCCTGTAACTTTTTAAAAACCTTCTGGGAGTTTTCTACCCATATTTTCCACGATTCTTTAAGTTTTTTTGTAAAATAAAACGGGCCTATATACATAAAAGGCGTGAGGACTAAAACGAATATAAACATCCCTGGATTAATGTAAAGTATCAGGCCTAAAATAAATAAAGACTTGGGTATCAACACCGCAGTTTGAGGTAGTATATCTGCGATAAACTGAGTCACCTGCTCTATGTCATAATTTATCTTATACAGGTTTTCGCCTGTTGAAGTGTCCTGAAAAAATCCATAAGGAAGCCTCTGAAATTTTTTAAATACTCTTTTATTTAAATTCAGACTTACCCTCAGCTTTACATACCTGGTGAGATAATTGCCAATGCCCTTAAAAAGATTGCCCAGGATAAAAATAATGCCTATAGCGCTGATTAAAATAACAAATAATTTCAGGTTTTTATCAGGGTAGGCTTTATCAATTATAAGCTTTGCGAGATACGGAGTAACCAGCCCAAACGCCATGCTCAGGCCGCTCAGCAATATGGCCAAAGCCTCTATTTTCCAGAACGGCGCAATATAACTTAAAAACTTCCTGAATATTTTCATAACATAAATTATAGCATACAGGCTATGAACATGGTAAAATAAATTATGAATTCAAAATACGAAAACCTCATTATAATCAGGGACAACCTATTAAAACAACACGAGTTTAGCATTGTTAACAATGCCTTCAAATCCGCCCATATACCAATGGCCCCTATAAAAGGCATGGCGCTTCTATATGAACTGCCAGAATATGCGCAAACCAGGCCCATGTGCGACATAGATATACTTATTAAAAAAGAAGATTTTAATAAAGCAAAAGATATTCTTTTAAACTTGAATTATGCATTCCAAGATAAGCATTATTCAGAAGATTACTATCTGTATGATTATCACCATCTCCCGTTCTATGGCAAAAACATGGTGGAACTCCACTGGTACTTAGCCCCTCCAAGACCGAACAACATAGCCCTGCCAGAACTGTGGGCAAAAACAAGGCTCATAAAATACAGAGAGGACGAAATTACCCTTCTTTCGCCCGAAGATACCATATTATCTCTCGGTCTTCACTTGCGGAGATTTAACGACCCATTTTCGTTAAAATATATAAAAGATATCTGCGAGATTATTAAAAAACACGATCAAGTATTGGACTGGGGTTATATTTTGAAATACAGCAGGCTGAACAGACTTAATTCTCTTCTTTATTACGCCCTTATTTCTGTAAAGATTAATACAGGCTATCCTGTGCCGAATAATATTATTAATATGTTTTACCCTGGGGCATTAAGAGCGAGTTTATTGAAATTTTTTATAAACAGCATACAAAATGTCATTGCGAGCGACCAAAGGGAGCGAAGCAATCTCAAAATAAAAGATTGCTTCGTCACTTCGTTCCTCGCAATAACGAAAAGAAAAAAATATACTTATGTGTTTTTACGTTTTTTATTATACAACCGCGCCTGGGATTTTATAAAATTCATTATACTTCTACCTGAAGAGGAATTTAGCAGGTTTTACTTAATCAAGTTCCCGTCTAAAAAATCATCTGTCATCTACAGCCTTAGATTCTTTGCCATGCCTTTTTTATTCTTTAATGCCAGGTCTTCTAAAAAACTATCTATATAACTCACAAAATCATCCCAATTATACTTCATAACATCTTTTCTTGCCTCAACTCCCATCTTTATAGCAAGATCTTTGTCCTTAGCCAACCTTGTCATGTAATCTGCATATTCTCTAATCTTCTCTGAACTTAAAAATCCAGTTATGCCATGCTGAATAACTTCTTTTGGACCGCC
>JAUYCY010000092.1 GCA_030692055.1 Candidatus Omnitrophota bacterium
AATTGATGCGAGAAAAGGGGGCATTTTAGTTGACTTTGAAAGTTGGCATCGCCACTGGCAATTAAAGGTTAACGATAAAAATAAAAAACTTTATAAAGCTTTTCGTGCTTTTAAAGGAATAAAGATAGAACCTGGGATAAATAAAGTAGAGCTTTCCTACAGTCTTAGATATTTTAAGAAACTATTTTTTCTTGCTGTTTTTGTTGTCTTAATCTATGTAGTTTTTTTCGCTATATTATGTTACAAAGAAAAACAAATTAATTACAATGCGTAATCATACATCAAGATTCGATACTAAATATATCTTTTCTCTGACAATCCTAATAGGATTTTTAGTATATTTTACCTATGACATCTTTACCTTGAAAAAGACTTTTACCCACCCCGATTTTATAACCTGTTATTATTCTTTTAGGCAGTGGTTTTCCCAAAGACTTTTAAACGGAGAATTTCCTATTTGGAATCCATATTGGGGATTAGGCATAACTGCTGACATATGGGCAACTATTCCTATTGATATATATACAATATTTGAAATTATTTTTGGGCCGCAGTACCATTATTTTCAAGTTATCCAATTCGGCCTAATTTTAGCAGTTGGTTTCTACGTATTTGTTAAGTTGGAATTTAAACCTTTGGTTTCTACAGCAGGGATAATGCTTTATGTTATGATGCCGTGGGTTACCTTTTACTATTTCTATTTTATGATACCACATTCATATGTGGGAAATATGTTACTGTTTCTTTTTACTTACTTGTGGTTCAAAACAGAAAATTATAAATATCTTTTTTTTATTACCTGGACGGTTATTCTCAGTATGTTTGGGACAAAGCCCGAATATTGGTTTGTGCAGACAATTTATTTTGTATTTCTCTCAAGTTTAGCAGCCTCGCTCTTTTATACCCATAAATTATTGCACTCTATTAGAGTATTTTCTCTTGCTATATTATCGGTAATTACCGGTATATTAGCTCACCTGTGGCAGTTGAATATTCTAAGCAGAATTATAAAATTCACCGGCCGATCTTTTAACCACAGCTTTCTTAACTTGTTTTCCTGTGAAATGTACCGGAACTTCTTTTTAAGTATTGCTGAATCTTCCTTATTGAAAATGCTCGGCGCAGGCCTTTTATTATATTTAGGCGTAATTACAAAAAAAATATTCCCCAAGATATTATTTTTATCGCTTGGTTTTATAGCATTTTTTTGGCTAAAAATATGGAAATTTACCGAAATAACTTCATTCATGAATATAAAAAACCCTATATTTATCGGAACGATGATAGGTACAGGGTTTTCTTTTTTAGCTCATACTTCTATTTTTCCTTCAAAGCTTATTTCTTTTATAAAAGATTATCGTAATATTGTAAGGTTTCTTTGTGACCAGACAAAGACTGCTCTCTTATTCTTATTATTTATATATTACTGGTTTAATGAAGGAAGCTATGAAACTATGAAGAATCTTGTGCATTCAGCCCCTTTCGTTTTTAAAATATTACTCGCAACCCTTGTTTGGCTGGGTTGTACACAGTTCTGGAAGAATAAGCTGGTAAAATTAGCATACTTTTCGATATTATTTGTTTTCTTGATGCGGGAGCATGGCCAAATTCTTTTGACATATCTGACTGGCCTAGTTTGGATGCCTGCTAGAGACACCTATATGGTAGATTTTGCCGTAGCTGTTTTAGCAGTTATGGGCTTATCAGTATTGGATATCTCTGTTATTCTCGGTCCGCAACGTAAATGGTATAACCGCATATCTGCCGTTTCTCTTATAGCAATAGGGATTATCGTTTTCTCAGCGTCTTCCAATTTTTACTATAGCCACTGGTTTATGGAAAAATCTCCCCCGGATTACCCTTATTACACTGGTATACCCAAGATTAGAAAAGTTGTCCACGAATTGCGCGATTCGCCCACGACTAGAATATATTTTTTGAGAAACGATCCCCTGTCTCATACTTACGGTTTTGGAGATGCTCTTTTAGAAGGCGTTAGCCAGGTGACTCTTTATGCCAGTAGTATACCAAAGAATTACAGGGATTGGGCTATCTATAGAGAATTAGGAATAAGGCCTGAAGAAGAATGGGGAGGATATCCGCCAGGATATACCCAAAAAATTATTTCGAAACTTCCCCAAAAAAACACTTTGGGCTATCGCAGTATTCCCAGTATTTACTATTTTACAGTGCTTACGAGGCCTCCCGTAGAAAAAAACACTTTAAAAATATTGGGCGTAAAATATATCATACGAATATTTCCTAAATCAGAATGGGAAGCTTATACGTTAGACCCTAAGGCTTGGGTGCCAATAGACGCACAACCGGTAAAAACATTTATTGATAAGTTGATTAAAGAGCTTGACCTTAAAGATACTAAACTTACAAAGATTAATGAATTTATATACTATAACGCAGAAGGATTGTTATTTACCGCCCGTTTGAATAACCCCCTACCCAGGGCTTTTCTTGTAGATGGTGTTTCAAACGCTAATATCAATGAATTTATGAATGAAATGGATCCGGTTATAACTGATAAAAATGATATCATAAAGACAAAATCATTTGAATTCTTAGTAAAAGATTCCGCCCGCATAGAG
>JAUYCY010000101.1 GCA_030692055.1 Candidatus Omnitrophota bacterium
AGAAATTATTCCTGTGGTAAAAGTTGACGGGAGAAAAATCGGTGAAGGTAAACCCGGCAAAGCTACTAAATTATTAATGCAGGAATTTCATAAATTTACAAAAACCGACGGAGTAAAATACACACTGTAACGCATAGCGCATAGTGCATAGCGCATGGCGTAGACAAAAGGTAGAGATGGCAAGATTCAGATTCGAAGATTTAGAGATGCAGGAAATTAACAAATTTTTCAGAGGTATTTACTAACTTAATATTTTTTAAACGCTATGCGCTCTGCGCTTAGCGCTATGCGAGTTTTAAATATGTTGTGCGATATCTGTCACAAAAATATTGCTACAGTTCATCTTACAGAAATTGTAAACGATAAGGTTATGGAGATGCATATTTGCCAATCCTGCGCTAAGTCAAAAACCCAAGAGCTGAAGGAGCAGTTTAATATTTCAGATCTTTTGGGTGGACTCGTCGATACGGTGGGAGTACGTAAAGAGGACGGATTACTTAAGTGCCAATTTTGCGGATTGACTTACGCTGATTTTAGGAAGAAAGGTAGGTTGGGTTGCGCTATCTGTTACAGCACATTTAAAATACAGCTAACTCCGCTATTAAAAAAAATACACAGCTCAATTCATCATACAGGAAAATTTCCAATACAGGTAGCCACTAAGGTGTCCATAGGAACGAAAATAAAGGAATTAAAAGAGCGCCTTGAGCGTGCGATAAAGTTGGAAGAATATGAAGAAGCAGTTCATTTACGCGATGAAATAAGAAAGCTGGAGAGCGAGGGAAAAAAGTAATTGCTGCAGGTTACAAGCTACACGATTACAATGAAAATTTTAAGTTCTTTCCCAAGTTTGTTGCAAAAGGAAAGAACTTGATTACAGTGATTTTAAGATGATTACACAGATTTTTGATATATTTTACAGTATTTTTTAATCAGTGTAATCTGTATCTAATCGGTGTAATCCAGAAGCTTTCTGGCATTTAAAAGGTCTAAAATAAAAATTCATAGATAATCTATTGAATTTAAATTAGTTATGAAATATTTGTGCAACAAAGTCGAGAAAGCTTCAAATTTTAATCTTGTAATTTGCAGCTTCAAGCCCGTAGTCTGAAGTGTGATATGTTTGAAGAATTTTTAAACAATAAAGATAGTTGGCTAAGCGGAAGGGGCCCTTCATCAGAAATTATTTTTTCTTCTCGTATACGCTTAGCAAGAAATTTCAATGATTTTCCCTTTCCTTGCCGTGCTAACAGTAACCAAAAAGAGATAATACTTAAAAAGATGCAAGAGATTTATTCGAAGGTTAAGGGACTAAAGAAAGCTATTTTTGTTTCCATGGAGGATTTAAACAATTTAGAAAGGCAATTTCTTCTGGAACGCCATCTCATTAGTCAAGAGCATATGGTTTCGCTTAAGGGGAAGGGGTTAATCGTATTGGCTGACGAAAAAATTGCTTTAATGATAAACGAGGAGGACCATTTAAGAATACAAGTGATGACTTCTGGTTTCGATTTAAAACTATGTTGGGAGGTTATTAACGATATTGATAATGAATTAAGTAAATCTATTGAGTTTGCTTTTTCCTCTTCAATGGGTTACTTAACTGCTTGCCCTACAAATGTAGGGACAGCGTTGCGGGCATCGTGCATGTTGCATTTGCCTGCTCTTGTGCTTACTAAAAGAATCGCAAAGGTCCTAGAACTTTTGGCAAAAATTTCTTTTACCACGCGGGGACTTTTTGGGGAAGGTACACAGGCATTGGGAGATTTTTTCCAGATTTCCAATCAAGCAAGCCTTGGCCATTCGGAGGCAGAATTAATAGACAACCTTTCAGGGGTTGTAAACCAGGTTAAAGAACAGGAGATGGATGCTCGCGATACTCTTTTTAGAAAACATAAAAATAATTTAGAAGATAATATTTGGCGTTCTTTAGGGATTTTAAATAACTGCCGTTTAATTAGCAGCAAAGAAGCTCTAAGCCATCTTTCCATGTTGTCTTTAGGCTTAGATCTAGGTATAATTAATAGTATCAAGAGAGAATTAATAAATAGCTTATTTATTGCTATTCAGCCAGCGCACCTGCAGAAAATAGAAGGAAAGGAGTTAAAAGAAGGAGAGAGGGATTATACCAGGGCGCAGATTTTAAGAGAAAAATTAAGTGAAACAAATAATTAAAATAACCAAGCTCCCTGCCTGCCGGCAGGCAGGCAAGAAACAATAACCAATGTTGCGTCTTTCGTTTATCGGTTGCGCTACTTCCCGCATGCGCTTCGTTCTGCGGGATCCCGCCGAGATGAAATCGTAGGCGAGACGTTTCGTCTATCGTCATACGTTTTACGTTTAACGCAACCGTGACGAGCGGCGTAACCGCAACCGTTTGACGTAATTCGTCTAGTAATTGTATCTTGGCTATTTTATAAAAACAGCTATAGAATAATATTAGGAGGTAGTAATGTTCAACAGATTTACAGAAAGAGCGCGTAAGGTATTGGTGCTTGCTAAAGAAGAAGCAAGGCGTTTTAACCATGATTATATCGGAACCGAACACATTCTTTTAGGCCTGATTCGTGAAGGCGAAGGCGTAGCTTGTGCAGTTTTACAAAACTTAGGAATAGACCTAGAGCGTTTAAGAATTGAAATAGAGAAGTTGATCTCTCCGGGAAGTTCAGCTTCTGTCCTTGGAGATATTCCGTTCACACCGCGAGCAAAAAAAGCTTTGGAACTTGCTGCCGAAGAAGCGCATAATCTTGGCCACAATTATATAGGTACCGAGCATATTCTTTTAGGCCTAATTCGTGAAGGTGAAGGACTTGCCTCCCAAGTGCTATTTTCTTTAGGCGTGGATTTACGCAAAATTCGCGAAGAAATAGCTACACTTTTAGGAGGAAGTCAACCATTCCAGAATACCCAAACGGCTACTACCTCAAAAACCCCGGCGTTAGATTCTTTTGGCAGAGATTTGACTAAATTAGCAAAAGATGGCAAGCTTGATCCGGTGATTGGTAGAAAAGCAGAGATAGAGAGAGTCATTCAGATTCTTTCACGGCGCACCAAGAATAACCCTGTTCTTTTAGGAGAGGCGGGTGTAGGTAAAACCGCAATCGTAGAGGGTTTAGCGCAGAATATTACCTTGGGGGAAGTGCCTGAAGTTTTACGTAATAAAAGAATAGTAGTTTTAGATCTGGCTTTAATGATTGCAGGGACGAAATATCGCGGCCAGTTTGAAGAACGAATTAAAGCAGTGATGGAAGAGATAAAGCGCTCTAAAGATGTCATGATCTTTATTGATGAGCTGCATACTTTAGTGGGCGCAGGCGCAGCTGAAGGGGCGATTGATGCTTCTAATATTTTAAAGCCGTCGCTCTCAAGAGGAGAAATCCAATGCATAGGCGCAACAACTCTTGATGAATATAGAAAATATATTGAAAAGGATGCAGCTTTAGAGCGAAGATTTCAGCCTATAATTGTTGATCCTAATTCCGTTGAAGAAACTATTGAAATTTTAAAAGGGCTAAGAGATAAGTACGAGGCCCACCATAGAGTAAAGTTTTCTAACGAGGCATTAGAGGCATCAGCAAAATTATCGGATAGGTATGTTTCTGGAAGGTATTTACCTGATAAAGCTGTTGATTTAATCGATGAGGCTGGCGCCAGAGCCCGTCTTGCGATTTTAACCGCCCCTAAGGAAATAAAGAATTTAGAAGATAAACTAAATGGGATTGACAGGGAAAAGGAAGCTTTTATAAAACAGCAGGATTTTGAGGCAGCGGCGCGACTTAGAGATGAGGAGAAAAAGTTTAGACTTGAGTTAGATGGTTTAAGGAAAGATTGGAGTAAAAAAAGAGATCAGATTGTTCCATCGGTGAGCGCGGAAGATATCGCGCGTTTGGTTGCTCAAATTACAGGTATTCCTATATATAGATTAGAGGAGAGAGAATCCGAAAAGCTTTTAAAGATAGAGGAAAAACTTAGTGAAAAAGTTATAGGCCAAAAAGAGGCGCTTGCGGCAATTGCGCGTGCCGTAAGAAGAGCCAGAGCTGGGATAAAAGAACCGCGCCGGCCAATAGGCTCTTTTATGTTTTTAGGTCCTACAGGAGTGGGCAAGACTCTTTTGGCGAAAGCTTTAGCAGAACTTATGTTTGGCGATGAAGATGCATTATTTCAGCTAGATATGAGTGAATATATGGAAAAGTTTAATGTTTCACGTCTAATAGGCGCTCCTCCTGGCTATGTTGGGTATGAAGAGGGAGGCCAACTTACTGAAAAAGTAAGGAGGCGCCCATATTCGGTAGTTCTTCTTGATGAAATAGAAAAGGCCCATCCGGATGTTTTTAATCTTCTTCTACAGATTTTTGAAGAGGGTAGGCTTACTGATAGTTTTGGCAGAAGAGTTGACTTCAAAAATGTCATTCTTATCATGACTTCTAATGTCGGGGCAGAAATTATTCGCAAGCGCGGATCATTGGGATTTAAGGCAATTACTGATGATATAAGCTATGAAGAAATGAAGAGTCTACTTTTTGAAGAGGTTAAAAAAGCATTTAAGCCTGAGTTTTTGAATCGCCTCGATGAAACTATTGTTTTTAGGCCATTAAGTAAAGAGGATTTAGAGAAAATTGTTGATATTGAAATTTCTCATGTCAACAGTCGTCTGACTGAACAGAGCGTTGAAGTAGTATTAACACAGGAAGCAAGGGACTTTTTTGTTGAGAAAGGGTTTGATCCTGCTTTTGGCGCCCGGCCACTAAAACGTGTTATACAAAGATTCCTAGAGGATCCCTTGGCGGAAGATATAATTAAAGGAGAATTTTTAGAGAGATTAAAGGCAGAGAAATCAGTAAAAATAAAGGTAAAGCGAATAGGGGAAGGATTAAAATTTGAATGAGATTTTTTTACCTTCTTATTTTTCTTTTCGCAATATGTATGCCAGATTGTTTTCCCCACGGTTTTATAGAGATCGATTTAAACAAAAGAGAGATAAAATTTGACAGTTTTCGTTTTGGAAATTATAGCATCGTTGCAGATTTATTCTTCGATGTAAGACAAAAAGACGGTTCTTTGATATTTAGCCTGGATGGCAAAAAAATTTCTTTAACCTCCGAAAAATCATTACCTTCTGAATGGATAACTAAGCGCAATTTTTCTTGGATAGAGATGAAGATGTTGTTAAAAGATAATAATTTGTTTATCAATTATTTTCGTTCCCCGGAATTTCTTATCAGGGGAAAAATTGATTTAACTACCCAAGAACTTCTTTTAGATGTAGATGGAAAATGGCAGGAAAAAAGTGTTTTTTTAGATGGAAATACAAAAATATCGCTGAGGATTTGGGGTAGGCTTAGCGATTATTTGGTCAACGGGACATTGGATGTTGAAGACGGGGTGTATCGAGACGTTGAGTTTTCCAAATTTTGTGTGCATTTTTTAGGAAAACCACCGCTTTTTCACCTTACCGATTCCCAGATTACGCTTCGAGACGGCAGTGTTTATGAAATTGACGGCGCGATGGACGTAAGAGATTTCAGTAATATTTTTCCTAAGGCAGTATACATTTCTAAAAAAGTAGTATTAGGTGACTGGAAAATGCTTTCGGAGAGCGATAAAAACGTTGGTTTAAGAAAAAATGTCGATGATAATCTCGACGTTGTTTTTGACACATATGATAGAGAAGATCAATCAATGGAAACCGGGACAGAGGTGCGTTATAAAATTAAGAGAGACCAATTCCTGAGATTACGAATGCAGGATGATAAAACTATTGTTGGATTTGAAAGGAGAAAAGAATTTTAGACAAGAATGTTTTATCCGCCTACGCAGAAGACGACGGCTGTAAAGCCGTGGATGAATGCGAAGCGGATAACCCGCCGTAGCCTTGGCGAAGGCGGGTATGCTTCGGCGGATTTCGCCGAAGAATTTGAAGATACCACGGGTGTCCTTCGACAGGCTCAGGATGGTTCGAAAGATGGTGAGCGAAGTCGAACCATAAACCCGCGGAGCTTCATGCGTTAGCGGCGTAGTTAGACTGGCTCACTATCTTGCGGTATAGGAAAGTATACCCTAAAGGGCACAAGTAAAAATGCGTCGTAGGTAATGCGGATAGTTCAATTTTATGTCGTAGCTACCGCAAGGAAGTTCAAGGTTGTGAGCTTGCCAACTTCGTTGGCAAGTGAACTTTCTTGAACGAAGTCGAAAAGTTAGCCCGAGCCTGTCTGTCGGCAAGCAGGGAGTTATAGAAGGCTTCATTTTTAATGTGATATTCTATGAATGGCAATAACGTTCCTTCATTTTTTACACAAATTTGGGGTTTAGGCAATCTGATTAAAAAAATAAGCATATTATTCCAATATGTAGGCAGCATTAGTTTCTTTATAGGAGATATTTTTCGGTGGTTGTTTGTTAAAAAAAGAGACCTTAAGGCTATTGTTCGGGAAATAATCTTTATTGGCATAAATAGCCTTCCGCTTGTGTCTTTAATTTCTTTTTTTGTTGGAATTATTATTGCTTTTCAAACCGCCTACCAGCTAAAGCAATTTTCTTCAGAAATTTATATCGCTTCTTTAGTGGCTCTATCGTTAGTAAGAGAACTTGGGCCAGTTTTAGGTTCTTTGATAGTTGCAGCCAGAAGCGGAGCGTCTATTACCGCTGGTATAGGTTCAATGAAAATAAGCGAACAGGTAGATGCCCTAGAGGCTTTTGCGGTAGACCCTATAGATTATCTCGTGGTTCCTAAATTTATTGCGTTACTTGTTACGATGCCGGTTCTAATCATTTATGCTGATTGTCTAGGTATTCTAGGAGGCTATGTTGTTGGTTCTTCTAAATTTGGTATTCCTTTTAAATTTTATTTTAAATTAACATTTGATGCCCTAAAGAACAAAGATATTATTAGCGGATTGTTAAAGAGCGTATGCTTCGGATCAATAATTGCATTCGTTGCTTCTTACGAAGGGTTTCGTCCGCTTTCGTCTACAGAAGTTTCCGAAGCAGTTACTCATTCTGTGGTGCGTTCTTTTATCTTAATTATCGTTTGCGACTGTATACTAACGGCTTTGTTTTATTTCACGTTTTAAGCGTAGAGCCATATAGATTTTATACATTCACGGCGCTTCCCGATGATGTCGGGATTTCGCTTATTATCGTATTAAGGTGCTCAAAAAACCGCGACATTCATAAGCGCACCTGCCGGCAGGCAGGGAGCTATGGAAGGTTTCATTATGCAGACTGGAAATGAAAAATGATTAAGCTAGAGCATGTTTTTAAAAGTTTTGGCGAAAAAAAAGTTCTTCAGGATGTTAATCTGAATATAGGCAAAGGAGAAACTTTTTTGATTATTGGAAGAAGCGGAGCGGGCAAAACCGTCCTTTTAAAAAATATCATAGGGTTGCTACGGCCGGATTCGGGAAAAGTTTTCATTGATGGCGTAGATACTACCAAACTCGATAAAAAAGATTTCGAAAAAGTAAGATATCAATTTGGCCTAGTTTTTCAGAGTGCCGCATTATTTGATTTTCTTACCATAGAGGAAAACGTTGGCTTTTTTCTTTACCAGCACACTAATTTAAAAAAAGCCGAGATAAGAAAAAAGGTAAAAGAGACTCTTGCTTTGGTAGGCTTAGAGGGAATAGAGGATATGTATCCGTATCAGTTAAGCGGCGGAATGAAAAAAAGAGTAGCTATAGCCAGAGCAGTAATTTATAATCCAAAAATTATAATTTATGACGAGCCTACAACGGGAATTGACCCCATCGCTGTAGATAAAGTAGTTTCTTTGATTGAAGATCTCCACCAGCGTCTTTCAATCACATCGCTGGTAGTAACTCATGATTTAGAGGTAGGCCTAAAAATATCCGAACGCATTGCATTTCTATTAGGTGGCAAAATAATTTTCCAAGGTAAAAAAGATGAGCTAAAGGGTACGAACGACCCCCGGGTAATGCAGTTTTTAAACGGCAGTTCTGCGGGGCCAATAAAGGAGATGGAGGTGTAATGAGGCAGTCCCGATGTAATATCGGGACGTAGCCAAATTACACCCCACACCCAGTTTTGCAAATGATGTAAAATAAAAGATATGGACATGAAGTTAAAATTTATCCATTGTATTTATCGCAAAGTGTTGTTTCAAAACTGGGTGTGGGGTTCAATTCGCAGACGGCAAAGCCTACGATTTACGTTCGCCAGCAGGCTGCCGTAAATCGTCTGCTCATTGAAGGAGGTTCGAAATGAAAAATAAATTTTTAGATATCAAAAGGTATCTACGCGAAATAAAAGTAGGTAGTTTCTTTTTTGGTGCTCTAGTTTTGCTTTTCATCACCCTCCTTTCGATGAGGGAATTATCTTTTTTTAGAAAAACACAAAATCTAATTGTTAAATTTGATTTTGCGGAAGGATTGCGTTCCTCTTCGCCTGTGCGATTCTGCGGTGTAGATATAGGAGAGGTTAAGGAGGTGGAGGTAAGACGCAAGGATGCAGATCAGCCTGTTGTTTACGTGCATATTAAGGTGGATAAGGATTCTCGCATTCCAAGAAACTCATGTTTTTTTATTAATGGTTTAAGCCTCTTTGGCGAAAAATATTTAGAAATACTTCCTCCCGAAAAGACAGAAGGCTATTTACAGGAAGGAGAAATTATAGATGGTAACTCTCCTACGCCTTTGTTTTATGTTATGAATAATGTTCATAAAACAATGAAAGAGGTAAACGAGTTCGTTAAAGACGGCAAAGTCAGAAAGTCTTTTGAAAATACTATCAGCAATGTTGAAAAAATAAGCGAAGACGTAAAGCAGCTGATGGAAGATGTAAGGAATAAAAAAGGAACTGTAGGTAGGCTATTTTATGACGAATCTTTATATGTCAAGACTGAAGAATTTATTGAAGAGTTAAAGAAAAATCCCTGGAAGTTATTGCACAAACCAAAGGATGTAAGATAGCATAGCGCATGGCGCAGAGCGCATAGCGCATAGCGTTTAATACTATAAGGGATGAAAAGAAAGAGACTTAGAGACCTAGAAAGATATAATAACTTAGTTAATGAATTCTTAATCTAACTCTATGCGCCATGCGCTATGCGCTGTGCATTTATAATATGTTTTTTTGTTCCAATTGTGGATACAAATCAGTAAAGTGGTTAGGCAAATGTCCTCTTTGTGAGGGGTGGGAAACTTTTGCACAAGAACAAGAGACCATAGCGGCAGATGTTGTTAGAGAAAAAGGCTCACCTAAACTTTTAAAGGACGTAGATCAACGGGATTACGAGAGAGTTTTTACGGGGATAGAGGAGTTTGATAGAGTTTTAGGAGGAGGCTTAGTTAAAGGAGAGATAATTCTGGTAGGCGGTGAACCAGGTGTTGGCAAGTCTACCCTTCTTTTAGAGGTTGCCGTAGCTCTTTCACGTAAATATAAGATGCTTTATGTGAGCGCCGAGGAGTCACCGCAGCAATTAGTCTTACGAGCCAAAAGGCTCGAGAGCAACTTTGAGAATCTATATGTTTTAGGCGAAGATAACGTTGAGAATGTTTATGCGTATATAAAAGAACAGGGATTTAAATTTATAGTCATCGACTCTATCCAGGTAGTTTATTCTACAAGACGCGAAGGTTCTAAGGGCAGTGTTTCTCAAATCAAAGGTTGCGCTGATTATCTTACGCAAATAGCTAAATCTTTGGGGGTGGTCATTTTTGTAGTTGGCCATGTAACAAAAGAAGGAGTGATAGCTGGGCCAAAGCTCCTAGAGCATATTGTTGATTGTGTTCTTTATTTTGAAGGAGAAATCCTTTCGAATTACCGAATATTACGGGCAACGAAAAATAGATTTGGTCCCACTGGAGACATAGCTGTCTTTGAGATGGTATCCAGCGGATTAAAAGAAGTTAAGAAAATAGCTGATATCTTTCTTCCTCATCAGCAACAAGCTATATCAGGAAGTTCCGTGGTTTGCATTATTGAGGGACTGAGGCCATTACTTATAGAGCTACAGTCTTTAGTGAGCAGAGCGAGTTTCGGCGTAGTGAGAAGAAGAAGCTTAGGGTTTGATTTCAATAGGTTTTCTCTTTTGGTTGCCATAATTGAAAAACGTATTAAGTTATCTTTGTCCAATGAAGATGTATTTTTAAATGTTGCCGGGGGGCTGCGAATAAATGACCCTGCAGCAGATTTAGGTGCGGTGATGGCGATAGTATCAAGCCATAAGGAAAAAGAGCTTTCTTTAAACAGTGTTTTTATGGGGGAAGTTGGTTTGGGGGGTGAGCTAAGAAGGGTAAATAACATTAATCTAAGACTAAAAGAAATAGAGCGGGCTAATTTTAAACGTTGTTTTATTCCAGAAGCCAATCTTAAGGAGGTAGATAAAAAATTTAGTTTCAGAATAGAGGGGTTTTCATCGTTAAAGGAAGTACTAGAGGAGGCGTGGAGGTAATTATGAAGGGTTTATTTATTTTAAGAGCATTTTTTGTCTTTCTTTGCGTAGGGGCTGCTTTTCAATTAGGAGGAACCAATATTTTTCTTTCAACGTCATTGGGTTTATTTATTGGTTTAGTAGTGGTTTTTTTTGAGGCTTTTGCACGTAAGGTTTCGCTGAAAGGCCTTTCTTCTGCTGTATTTGGCATAATTTTAGGTTTGCTTTTATCATGGATATTTCTCAATGCTTTAGAGTTTTTTGCTTTGCCTAAAGAAGTAGTAAGCACCGTCAAAGTGTTTGTTACTTTTACTTTTATATACCTTGGATTAACCCTCGGCATTAAAGGCAGGAACGAGTTTCATTTGATCATCCCATATGTTAAATTTAGACGACAGGATTTAAAGGAAGATCAGGTAGTCATAGACACAAGCATAATTATTGATGGCAGGATTTTAGATATAGTAAAAACAGGATTCTTGGAAGCAAGATTTATCATCGCGCGTTTCATTCTTAACGAGCTGCAAGCGTTAGCTGATTCTACTGAACATATTAAACGTCAGAAAGGTAAACGCGGTATAGAAGTTTTGCATTTACTAAAAAAAGAGACAAATATTGAGGTTGAAATTTATAATGAAGATATTGAAGGCCTAAACAGCGTTGATGAGAAAATCGTAAGATTAGCGCAAACATTAGATGCTAAGATTTTAACTACAGACTATAATTTGAATCGAATTGCGCAGCTACAGGGTGTCAAGGTATTAAACATCAATGATCTTGTCAATGCTTTGAAGCCGACTTTTGTCGCCGGAGAGCGGTTCCAAATAAAATTAATCAAAGAAGGGAAAGAGCATAACCAAGCAATAGGTTATTTGGAAGATGGAACAATGGTTGTGGTGGAAAACGCCAAATGGCTTATCGGAAAAATTGTAGAGATAGAGGTTACTTCAGTATTGCAAAGCCCTAGCGGCAGAATAGTTTTTACTAAACTTACTGGCCATGAAAAAGGTTAAATATTCATAGTTCCGATGCTATTTAGCTTGAACCCAAAATTTGCATTAGAAACGCAGAAGCTTTGTAACTTGCTTAAACTGTTGCTATTACAATAAATAGGTCCGCACCAAAAAGGTGCAGGCAAATTTTGCCTACGGCAGCCCTAATTTTACAAAAAAAGGCAGACTGGTTTATCCAAAAGTTTGTAATGTAACTCTTTTGTTTTGCTCAAAAAGCATATTCTATCAGTAAAATTAGGGCTGGGTTACCCAGCCCTTTATTTCTACGAATGAGAAACCCTCTATGAGAATAAAGGGCTGCCCTTCGGGCAAATTTTTCTAATGAAAAATTTGGGTTGAACGTTGAACATTTAACTCTGAACTATGAAAAATACTTCTTTTAAAGTTGGGGTTGTTGTAGTTTGTGCCGGCAAAGGCAAAAGACTTGGCCGAAAAGTCGACAAGGCAATCCTAAACCTAAAGGGAAAGCCCCTCTTTTACCATACTTTTAAAACTTTCCAAAACATAAAAGAGATAAAAGAAATTGTTCTTGTTTTAAGAAGAAAGCACTTTAATTTAGCAAAAAGATTGATTAAAGATAAAAGAGTTAAACTCGCAAAAGGCGGCTACGAGAGGAAAGATTCGGTATATAATGGTTTATCAGTTTTAAATAAAAGTATAGATTACGTACTCATTCATGACGGCGCAAGGCCGTTTGTGGATAAAAAAATAATAAGGCGTTTGTTAAGAGAACTCAAAAAATATCCGGCAGTAATTTGTGGAATCAGACCAAAGGATACCGTAAAATTGATAAATGGAAAATTTATCAAGAAAACACTAGACAGGGAAAAGCTTTTTCTTGTGCAGACTCCTCAGGGTTTTAAGAAAGTTTTGCTTTTAAAGGCATATAGTAAATTAAAAAACAGAAAAGTTTTTGATGATGCGCAAGTTCTAGAACTGGTAGGCGAGAAAGTAAAGATTGTTGAGGGTGAGGCTTCCAACATTAAAATAACATATCCGCAAGATATTTTATTGGCAAAAGCCATCTTGCAGGCAAAAGGCGCATAGAGCATAGCGTAAAATACTTTGATAGTATAAATGGTATTTTGCTATGCGCTTTGCGCTATACATTACCTTATATTGAAATATATGGTGAATTATAGGATTGGTTTAGGATTTGATGTGCACCGTTTTTCTAAGAAAAATAAGCCTTTAGTTTTAGGTGCAATGAAAATCTCCCGCAGTTTTGGATTAGAGGCTGTATCTGATGGAGATGTTTTGCTACATGCAATCACCGATGCTTTGTGCGGAGCTTGCTCATTGGGTGATATCGGCGATTATTTCCCTCCCTCTAAGAAATATGAGGGGATAGATAGTAAAGAAATTGCTAAATTCATTTTGCATAAATTAGGAAAAAAATTTAAAATTGCAAATATTGATATAACTATAGTTGCCGAGAAACCAAAACTTTTCCCACATAAAAAAGATATTTTAAAGTCTTTAAAAAGTATCTTTCGTATCCGAAACATTAATGTAAAAATAAAGTCTAAAGAAGGATTAAATATTTTAGGCGGCAAAGATGCCATAAGTTGTTTTGCTATTGCCTTGGTAAGAAGGATATAGCCGTAACACGTATCACGCCACATTTTTAGAACAGCAAAAACGTGTTACTTGTTACGTGAGACGTGATACTAAAATAATAGTATGTTAAGAATATATAACACCTTAACCAGAAAAAAAGAAGACTTTGTTTCTCAAAATCCTCCGCAAGTAAATATGTATACTTGCGGCGTGACGGTTTATGATGATTGTCATATCGGGCACGCCAGGAGTCTTTATATTTTTGACGTAATGAGAAGATATCTAAAATACCGCGGTTTTGACGTGGAATTTGTGCGTAATATCACCGATATCGACGATAAAATTATTAATCGTGCCAACGAGTTGAAGGTTGATTGGCAGGAATTAGTTAAGAAATATATTGATAGGTATTATGAAGATTTAAAAGCGCTTGGAATTGAGAAAGCAGATTCTGAACCGCGCGCTACAGAGAATATTCCTGATATGATTAAGTATATAACAGCGCTTATTGAAAAAGGTTATGCCTATGTTATAGATAGCGGAATATATTTTAGCGTGCGTAAATTTAAGGAATACGGAAAATTATCTGGTCAAAGTATCGAGCAAATGTTAAGCGGGGTAAGGATCAAGCGGGATGAGAATAAGCTTGATCCATTAGATTTTGCTCTATGGAAGAAATCAGAACCTAATGAACCAAAGTGGGAAGCTGTCTTAGAAATAGAAGTTTCAGATGAAGAATATGAAAAATTAATTAAGAAAGCCATTCAGGATAATGACGAAGATTTTCTCAAATTAAATAAAATAAATAAAAGCCAATGAAAAGAATAGTTTTATGCAAAGGCGGTTGCGGAAGCAGGGCAATTTATAAAGGTTGGTGCAATATAAAATGGAAGAAAGGAAATAGGGTTTGTGTAACATGTCCAGAGCTTGAGAAGAAAAGAATAAAAGCTATTTCTACTTTTCGGATTAAAGAAGCAAAGTTGGGTTTAAACCCTATGCAGAATCCGATGATATGTAGAAAGAATCACTCAATAACAAGAAACATAAAATCATCACAAACTCTTAGAAAACTTGGAGAATTAAAACTTTTACCGCAACAAACAGAGTCAAGAGAGCTTCATGGCAGACGGTTAGCAAGAGTCAGGAAAGCCTTAAGAAGGTTATCGAAAGAAGGGAAATTAAATCATCAGATAGAATCAAAGGCGAATAAAAAGAGAAGACACCAGAAAATTAAACAAACATTAAAAAGATTGGCTGAAGAAAGAAAATTACCCAACCAGAATCTTAGCAAAGAGGAGAAGGCAAAATTTAGTAAAAAATTATCTCAAATATTAAGGAGAAAATTTAAAAAAGGAGAAATTAAGCTTAATGATTGGGGCAAGAGTCATAGATATAAAAGTTTGCGGAATGGAAAAGTAAAGTTTCGTTCTAAATGGGAAAGAGAAGTAGCCAGATTTCTAGATGGACGCGGCATCAATTGGAAATACGAAGCTTTAACAATTCCCTATTACGATAAAGAGAGGAGGTTATTTAGGAATACGATCCCAGATTTTTATATTCCCGATTTTAATCTATTTATCGAAGTAAAAGGAAATGGGGAAATTGGAAATCAAAATACACAGGATAAACTAAACGGCGTTAGGCGGCAAGGGTATAAAATAATGCTTTTTGGCAAAAAACAAATAAAGATTTTAAGAGAAGATCCTGTAAAAATATTTTTGGCAATAAAAGAATTAATGTGAAAAAGATTAAGATAAAAATAAGCGGTCGTCCTGGCTGGCATATTGAGTGTTCGGTGATGAGCCAGAAATTCTTAAAAACCGATACCCTTGACATACACGCTGGGGGCAGAGATTTAGTTTTTCCGCATCATGAGAATGAAATCGCTCAAGCAGAGGCTCTAACCGGTAAACTTTTTGCCAAATATTGGATGCATCACGGACTTTTAACTATCAACGGTCAAAAAATGTCAAAGTCTTTAGGGAATTTTATAACGATTAAAGATTTTATAGTTAAGCATAAATATACGGATATTTTAAAAATATTTTTTTTATCGGCGCACTATTCTCAGCCTATAGATTACAATGAAAAAAGGATAACTGAAGCTAAGCAGGCATTGGAGAGAATTTTACTTTTATTGGACAAGATAGGGAAGATAAAGCAGAAACTAAAAGCTAAAGGTCAACGGCAAAAACACAAAGAAATAGAGGATATTAAGACAAGATTTATAGAGGCTATGGATGATGATTTTAATGCACCACGCGGATTAGCTTCAATATTTGAATTGGTAAATGTACTAAATAAAAACATTGATGATTTAGATTTTATTTTGGCAGGCGCAACTACCCTTAAAGAGTTATTATCGATTTTTGGTATAATATCGGAAACGAGCCGAAGCAACAAGATATTCAAAAATATTAAAAATATATTTGAACCTCTTCCAAAGCTATTAAGTGACGACAAAGGATCTGATATGGTTGAGAGTATTGTTGATGAACGTTACATTGAAGAAATGATTGCCAAAAGAAATGAGGCGCGGCGGACTAAAGACTATTCTTTGGCAGATAAAATAAGAAAAGAATTAGAGCAGAAAGATATTATATTAGAAGATGCGAAAGATGGCGCTACAACATGGCGAAAAAAACTATGAGTAAAAAAACAACTTTCATAACCATCGAAGGCTTAGAGGGAAGCGGTAAAAGCAGCGTAATTAATTTTTTGCGAAGGTTTCTTGAAAAAAGAGGATATTCCGTATTGGTTTTACGTGAGCCGGGCTCAACCAAGGTAGGCGAAAAAATAAGAAATATTCTTTTGGATAAAACTAATACCAAACTTTCGCCTCATACCGAATTACTTCTATATTTAGCGGCAAGGACGCAGCTTATTGAAGAAAAATTGGTTAAGGCGTTTAAAAAATATGATTTTATTATTTGTGACCGTTTTCTTGATTCTACCTTAGTATATCAAGGATATGCTTTAGGTTTGGGTGATATCGCCCTTCAAGCAGTAGAGATGTTTTCTTTAGGGATAAAGCCGGACTTGACGCTTATCCTTGATGTGCCGGCAAAAGTAGGGCTTGCAAGGATTAATGTCAAGGATCGCATCGAGTCAAGGCCAATTGCCTTCCATAATAAATTAAGAGCGGGTTATTTGAAGTTAGCAAAAAAATACCCGAAAAGAATAACAATAATTAACGCCAGCGGAAAATTAGAAGATATCTATAAAAGGACTGAGCGAGTTTTAAACGCAAAATTAAAAATCAAAAGCTAAAATATACTTATATATGGAACAAGATAAAATATTGAACTATTTTTCCATTCTGAAAAAGCACGAAATCATAGGAAAATCTTACCTTTTTGTAGGTGATAATTTTTTATTAGTCAAAGACATAGCAAAGCTAGTAAATTGCCAAGAACATAAGAACAGTTTTTGTGATTCTTGCTGGGATTGCAAAAAGATAGAAGAGGGTAGTCATCCCGATGTATTTATTGTTGAACCAAAAACACTTAGCATAACAATCGATAGCATAAGAGATTGTCAACAATTTTTGCGCCTAAAGAGTTTTCGCGCAAAGCAAAAAATAGTTATCATAAAGGAGGCAGAAACTATTGCCGAGGCGGCAGCCAACGCTTTCCTTAAAACCCTGGAAGAACCTCCGAAAAACTCCTTAATTTTCATTTGCACATCCAAATTAGAGGGGCTTTTACCTACGATTATATCCCGCTGTCGAAAGGTTTTTTTACCTTTTGCAGAAGAGGAAATTGAGAAATCATCGATTAAGTATATTTTCGATTTTTTAAAGGGGGAAAAGCTGGAATTTAAGGATCGCAGTAATTTTAAGGCTTTCCTGTGGACACTTATTGTTATCTTACGTGACCATATGGTATCAGCCGTTACACATGAAAATAGGTTGCTCAAGGCAAAAGATTGTGAGATAATTTTACCCCTTTTGCGAGACCGTAAAGTTTATACGATAGAGCAGCAAGGAGATATTTTAAAAGATATTTTGAAGGTATATAGCGCATATAACACAATTAATGAGAATTTAGCTTTGAATTTGATTAGAGCTAAAATGGATTACACCGATTAAATATTTGATTACACTGATTTTTTCCGGAGGCGGATCCGCCTTCGGCGGAAAATAATCTGTGTAATCATTTTCTAATCAATGTAATCTTAATAAAAAGATTAAAATATGAAAGTAGCGTTAGTAAGATTAAGAGAAGCAGGGCAGTTGGCAACCTATAGGACTGACGAGAGTATTAATATAAATGATTATGTAATAGTAGAGGCCGATAGGGGCACTGATTATGGTGAAGTTATTGAAATAAGCGATATCGACACCACGGTGCAAAAGGTTGAAAACGAAAGTTCGCTCAAGAATATCATACGTAAAATTTCAGCCCAAGATTCGCAGCAAATAGCGGGTAATAAAAAAGAAGTAGCTGAGGCTATACAGTTATGCAGCCGTAAAATTGGCGAGTATAAAGTTAACATGAAATTAGTAGACGCTGAATATTCTTTTGATAAGAAAAAGATTGTTTTTTATTTTACCTCAGACGCCAGGGTTGATTTTAGAGAATTAGTTAAAGATTTAGCAAAAGTTTTTAAGATAAGGATAGAAATGCGTCAAATTGGAGTACGGGATGAAGCAAGACTTTTTGGCGGAGTGGGTCCCTGCGGCCAAACTCTTTGCTGCGTCCGTTTTTTAAAAAACTTTGAGCCCGTAAGCATGAAAATGGCTAAAACACAGAAATTGCCTTTAAGTTCAGGAAAAATTTCTGGAATATGCGGAAGGCTTATGTGTTGTCTTTTCTATGAATATAAAACCTACAAAGAATTATCCAAGGGGCTTCCCAAGGAAGGAGAGAACATCGATACTCCCGAGGGAAAAGGCAAGGTAATTTCTGTGAATGTTTTAAAGCGGCTTGCCTACGTTGAACTAGAAGATGGCAGAGTGGATAAAGTTTTCTTTCCTCAAAATCCCGGCAAAGAGACTAATGAGTAAGTTTTATTTGACTACCCCCCTTTATTATGTAAACGCTTCCCCTCACATAGGCCACGCTTATACTAATATCATCAGCGATTGCATGGCGCGGTTTAGGCGCCTTAGGGGCGATGAGGTATTTTTTCTTACCGGAACCGATGAACACGGTGAAAAGATAAAAAAATCCGCGCAAAATTATGCAAAGGAAACAAAGGTTTTTATAGATGAGGTGGTAGAAAATTTCAAAGATTTATGGAAGGAATTGAATATTTCATATGATTTCTTTATTCGCACCACAGATAGTTTCCATAGTGATACGGTTAAAGAGGTAATCCGTACTCTGCACAAAAAAGGAGATATCTATACGGCAAAATACCGTGGTTTTTATTGTATGCCTTGCGAGTCATTTTGGAATGAATCACAGGTGAAAGAGGCTGGGGGTTGCCCTGATTGTAAGAGGGCAGTTGAAGAGATAGAAGAAGAGAATTATTTCTTTAAACTGTCCAAATATGAAAGTTGGCTAAAAGATTACCTAAAAAGCAACCCCGATTTTATAAAACCAAAGATACGCTATAATGAAGTAATGGGATTTTTAGAAAACAATCGGCTGACCGATCTATGTATATCGCGTCCAAAAAAGAGAGTTTCTTGGGGAATAGATTTTCCCCTAGACAATAATTACGTAGTGTATGTTTGGTTTGACGCTCTTTTAAATTATATCAGTGCGGTGGGATTTGGCGTTGATGAGGAAAAATTCAAAAAACTGTGGCCGGCAGATATACAGTTTATGGCAAAAGATATTTTAAAACAACACGCGGTATTCTGGCCGATAATGTTAAGGGCGCTTGAGATAGAGATGCCGCGCGTAATATTTGCGCATGGCTGGTGGAAAATTGGAGAAGAAAAGATATCAAAGTCAAAAGGTAATATCGTTAATCCCCTTGAGCTTATAGCAGCTTTTGGCCAAAAAGAGACCGGCGTAGACGCTTTACGCTATTTCCTTTTACGCGAAGTAGCGGTGGGTGTGGATGGGAATTTTTCCTGGAAGGCATTAGTAATTAGGACTAATAGCGACCTCGCTAATGACTTAGGCAACTTAGTGTATCGTACCCTTAATATGGCAGAGAAATATTTTGGGGGGGGTGTTTTATCTGTAGCGAAAGGAATGCCTTTAGAATTTAAGGAATCCCTATCTAATCTAGAAGAAAATTATATTAGTTTAATGGATAACGTAGGATTTTCTCTATGCTTAGAGAGTATTTTTAAATTTGTCAGCGCGATGAATAAATATATTGAAGATACAAAACCTTGGGTTTTGTGGAAGGAAAAGAAAGAAGACGAAACTAAACATTTTCTTTATTCTCTTTTAGAGGGGATAAGGCTGGTCGCATTATACCTTTATCCGTTTATCCCGTATACAGCCGGTTCTATAAATAGGCAATTAGGGCTAAAACCTCGCTTTGACCTAAAGGATAGAAGTTGGTCTACTCAGAATAATTTTAATATAAAAAGAGAGCAACCTCTTTTTCCTCGTATCGATGTTGATTGATGCACACTGCCATATTACTTTTTTATCAGAAGAAGAAAAAAAACGTATTTTTTCTTCTTACGGTACCAGCCATATTTTTATAGATTCCAGCATAAATTACCAAAGCACATTGGCATCTTCTAAAATTTCCTCTGATTACCCTTTCATATATTCAGCTTTAGGGTTTCATCCTTTCTATGTAAGGGGATTTACCCCGCACATCCTAAAATCCTATAGAGAAATAATTGATAAAAATAAGAAAATAATTGCGATTGGAGAAATCGGTTTAGATGATAAAGCAGAGGCAAAGTTAGACGAGCAGGAGAATATTTTCCGGATATTTCTAAAGTTAGCTAAAGAAACAAACTTACCATTAATCATACATAATCGCTTGCATTCCCGCATGCTTTTGGGTATTCTCGACGACTTTTTCAATTCTTATGAAAAAATTGTTTTTCACTGTTTTTCTTATCCCGCAGATTTTCTAAAAAAAATTATAGAAAAGAAGGGGTATATTTCTTTTTCACTTAATATTTTAAGAAAGAAAAAAGATATAACTGAATCTTTGAAAGAATGCCCCTTAGAGAATCTTTTATTAGAGACAGACTCTCCTTATATGAGAATAGGCGATAGAGCTTCAACGCCACTCGATATAAAAGAAGTTTATGCGTATGTTACTTCGCTTAAAGGTATAGAGCAAAAAAAGCTAGAGGAGATAGTTTTTTCTAATGTTAAGAAAGTTTTTGGGCTACTGCGTGAATAATGGCGCTGTTGCATAATGCACCAGCGCCTGATTACAATGATTACTAAAAGATTCCAACGATTGAAAACATTACATAGATTTTTGTAATATTGGACAATGTTTTCAATCGCCGTAATCTGCATCTAATCTGTGTAATCAGAAGCTTTCTTAATACAATGACTTTAAAAAGATGGTTATAAGAGATAACTCCTTGATTTATAATTAGTTATGAAAAATTCCTGCCATAAAGTTGAGAAAGCTTCAAAGAAAGTAGTTGTCCTCAAAATAGAGGAATATAACTTCAATATTCTTAAAAAAAATATAAAAGAATCTCTTCTAAAACATTTCTCCTTTGATAAACTTTTTTCTCCCCAAGATAGAATTCTTCTTAAGCCAAATCTACTTATGGAGGCTAATCCGGATGAGGCGATAACCACACACCCTATTTTCATAGAAGCAGTAGGCGCTATTTTTCAGGAGATGGATTATCCTGTTTTTATAGCAGATAGCCCTGGCGGATTCGTAGACAATAAAGATATGGATTTTATTTATGGGGCTACAGGAATTAAGGAAATTGCAAACCGATATAATTTTGAACTCCTACATCCCACGCAAAGTAGAGTTTGTCAAGATTTACCCTTGTGTTGGTGGACAGAAGGTTTTAAAATGATAAACCTTCCGAAGCTAAAAACCCATGATATAATGATTTTGACTTTAGCGACAAAGAACCTTTATGGCTGTATAAGCGGACTTCATAAAAGCCATATACATAAGGTTTATCCGAAAGCCGCCGATTTTACTAGTATTATTTTGAAGCTTTATAAAATGATAAAGCCTTCTTTAAATATAGTTGACGGTATATTGGCATTAGAGGGAAATGGCCCGGCTAAGAAAGGTAAGCCAAAAAAACTTGGCATTGTAGTCATTGGCGATGATGCGTTATATACGGATTATGTCATAGGCAGACTTTTGGGGTTAGATGATAAATTCAACCCCTTAATAAATAAGGCTAAAGAGCAAGGCCTCTTTAATGAGAATATGTTAGAGCTGGTTTGCGATATCCCTTACGAAAATTTTAACAACTTTAAATTTCCTTCCCCGTTTATTCTTAACAGTATTCCTTCGCCTTTAGTATCTTTGTTAAAACTCTTTTTAAAATTCAAGCCATTTGTAGATATAAGAAAATGTACGGGCTGCAGCCAATGCAAAGAGGTTTGCCCGCAAAATGCGATAGAAATAGAAAAAGCAAAGGCGCATATCGACTACAAAAAATGTATTATGTGCATGTGCTGCGGCGAGATGTGCAGTTTTGGGGCTATAGATTTGAATAAGAGTTTGTTGTTGAAATTTATTGAGTTTATACACAGATAACCACAGATATGCACCACAGATGAACACAGATATTAAAAAAGTATAGAGCAGGTGAATAACCAAGCTCCAAGAAACAATAACCAAACAATGGCCAATAACCAAATTTCAATAACCAAACAAAAACCAACAGAACTTTTTGGTCATTGGTTATTGGATATTGGAATTTGCTTGGAGCTTGTATCTTGATTATTGGTTATTTTATAAAGCATCTGTGACTACCTGCGGTCTTCGCCCGTGATAATCTGTGTAATAAAAAAATGCGAGCCATAAAATTTACCAATAATCGTTTATTCTATTTAGACCAGACCGAGCTTCCAGCAAAAGAGGTTTGGAGGGAATGCAAAAGCCTGCAAGACGGCTATAGAGCAATTAAGCGCTTAGAGGTAAGGGGAGCGCCTTTAATAGGAGTTTTTGCGGCATACTGTATCGCGGTCACTAGCCAAAAATTGTCTTTGAGAAAAGCTATTTTTTCAAAACAGCTTAAAAGCGCAATCGCTTACCTAAAAACCGCGCGGCCAACAGCAGTCAATTTGTTTTGGGCTTTAGAGCGTTTAGAGAAAGCTGTCTTGGAACATAAAAATAACAATCCAGAACAACTTAAAAGCATTATTTTAAACCAAGCGCGCCAGATCCATATGGAGGATGTAAGTCTTTGCGAGCAGATGGCAAGACACGGTGTCAGATTAGTTAAGAATGGAGATAGGATTTTAACGCACTGTAATACTGGATTTTTAGCTACTTCAGGGGAAGGAACAGCGCTTGCAGTGATTTGTAAAGCGCATAAGATCTATAAGAATATAAAGGTTTACGCTGATGAAACTAGGCCGCTTCTTCAGGGTGCCCGTCTAACCATTTGGGAATTGACAAAAAGAAAGATTCCTTGCACGCTTATTTGCGATAATATGGCAGCCTACTTAATGCAAAAAGGCCAAATCGATAAAGTATTTGTGGGGGCAGATAGAATCGCGCGAAATGGCGATACGGCAAATAAAATTGGAACTTATAACGTAGCAGTGATTGCCTACTATCATAAGATTCCTTTCTATGTAGTCGCGCCTTTTGGCACTTTCGATTTAAAGCTAAAGAATGGCGCAATGATTCCGATTGAGCAGAGAAGGAAAGACGAGGTAAGAAAAGTTTTAGGTAAAGTTTATATTTCACCTAAAAAGGTGAGCGTTTTTAATCCTGCTTTTGATGTTACGCCACACCATTTAATTACCGCGATAATAAGCGATAAGGGTATAATTTATCCGCCGTATAAAAATAATATAAAAAAAGTGTTAGGTAAATAAAATATGTCAAGTAACTACAGAATAAAAGATTTGCCAAAAATTGAAAGGCCAAGGGAAAAACTTATGCAATATGGCCCGGAACGGCTTTCTAATTCAGAGCTTTTAGCAATAATTCTAAGGTCCGGCAAGAAAGGTGAAAATGTAGTTAGTCTGGCAAATAAAATACTTAAAAAATATAAGGCTGAAAACCTGCCTAATCTTTCTTACGGCGAATTAAAAGATTTACCGGGTTTAGGCCCAGCTAAAGCCTGTGAAATTATCGCTTGCTTTGAATTAGGTAAGAGGCTTTTGAAAGAAAAACACACAACTCTTTGTCTAAAACCAGAAGATGTTTGGAAGGAGCTCAAAGATATACGCGAACACAAAAAAGAACATTTTATTATTTTCTATCTTGATAGCAGAAATAAAGAAATCGGAAGGGAAGAAATTAAGAGAGAAATTATTTCCGTAGGTTCACTCAACGCTAACTTAGTCCATCCGCGAGAAGTTTTTGAGCCGGCAGTTAAAAACTTAGCCGCTCAAGTTATTTTAGCGCATAACCATCCTTCAGGAAATTTAGAGCCCTCAGAAGAGGATTTAATAATTAGTAAAAGGTTGATTGAAGCAGGCAAAATTTTGGGGATAGAGGTGATTGACCACATTATTGTAAGCAAAGGTGGTTATTTTAGTTTTAAAGAAAAAAATCTTATTTAGAATTGGGGTATTTTTAGAAAATATGAAAGGAAAGATTGCCAATGGTATGATGTTTTTAAGGGTAAGGTCAGATTTGATGATTTGTATTTGCCTAAAAAATAAAAACGAACGAGCCCTGTGGATTTGGTTTGTCGAGGCTTAACCTACCAGATGGAAGGGAACACCTCAAACAACCCACAGCGGACTTACCGCCCATAATTAATATAAAACATTTTTAATATAAAGTCAAGAAGTAAAAGGTAGCCTTAAAAAGCGAAAATCCCGCTCATAGAGCGGGACCGCGTGTATACGCAAGTCTGATTTCTCAGTTTGCACATAGAGTATACTATTTAGACCAGAAAATTGTCAAGTAGTAAGAATCCTATCAAAATAAGCGAAGCAGTAAGAATCCTATTGAAAATCATAAGAAATAAGGAGTTATATGAATAAAACATCCTATACGCCGCCAAAAGAAAAAATTGGTTCTGAAGAAATCTTTGATTTAGTTTTTAAGGATTCTTCGGTAAAGTACGGACTTCAGGAGTTTCCTCGAGATGTTTTTAGGGGGGTTAGTTTTTTGGGAAAAGAAGACGGGAAGGTTTATATCAGGTGTCTAAAAAGAGATAAAGAAGTCTTTGTTTATGATAGGAATAAAAAATCAGGCAAGCCAGAAGAAATTATACGTCAATTATTTTTGATATATGTTAGGGATTATCTTAAGTATCCGTTAAATCAGGTGAGCGTTGAAGAACCAATCCAGATGGCTTCCGATGATTCTAAGAGAGCAGATATTGTCATCTTTACGGATGATACTTGTACGAGAAAATATATCATTATCGAAGTAAAAAAACCAGACGAAAAAGAAGGCGTTGATCAATTACGTTCATATTTGAATGCCACTGGAGTTAGATTCGGCGCATGGTCTAATGGCTCGAAAACTATTTGCCAGCTTCGCGAAGAAGACATTGAAACTAAGGGAGAACCATACGATTATCGTGATATTCCTAGATTGCCAAAGAAAGGTGAGTATTTAAAGGATATCCTTAAGCCGCTAACCAAAAAAGATTTAAAACTAATTACCAATCTCAAAGAAACAATTCAACGTCTTGAAGAAGACGCGCTGGCTAATGCTGGTGTTAATGCTTTCGATGAATTATTTAAGTTATTTTTTGCTAAGCTTCATGATGAATTCGATCCTAAGAAAAATGATGATTCGCCTATGCGTTTTCGAGTTCCTGAAGCAGACCCAGATACTATTTATGAAATTATAAATGGTTTGTTTCAGGAAGCAAAAAAACGGCCGGGATGGACAGATATTTTTGATGTTGACGAGGTATTAAAGCTTAAGGATGAAGCCTTAATTAAATGTGCCTCAACTCTTGAGCCTTTGAGATTTCACGACGCGAATCTTGACGTTATTGACGCGGCATTTGAGTACCTTATTAATCCAGAGCAAAAAGGACAGAAAGGGCAGTATTTTACTCCCCGCATGGTTGTAGACATGTGTGTAAAAATGATAGATCCCCAAGTTGACGAGCGAGTAATTGACCCTGCGTGTGGATCCGCAGGCTTTCTTATCCATACAATCAAACACGTTAGAGCTGCGCAGAAATGGGGAGAAGATTTAGATAAAGTTTACAGATATGCAAGTAACTATGTTTATGCGGTTGATTTCGATGATAAGCTAAAGAAGGTAGCAAAAGTAATGATGTTAATAGCAGGTGATGGTAAATCTAATGTATTTGGCGTCGATTCACTTGATTTTAGGAAATGGACAAAATCTGAAGCTGCAGCTAGAATTGGCCCATTTAAGAAAGATATAAAAGATGGTAACTTTGATGTTGTGCTAACCAATCCACCCTTCTCAGGAAAAATTACTGGAAGAGAGCAGCTTTCAGCATATGAATTATATGAATTACAGCAGTCTGGAAAATTATCCGATGAAGATGAGACGGAGGATGAGGAACAAGAAGCAAAAAAGAAAACAAAGAAAAATGTCAATTCTATGAAGCGTGACATTCTTTTTATTGAACGCTGTCTAAGATTATTAAAACCAGGTGGTAGGATGGCTATTGTTTTACCTCAGGGTAACCTTAACAACATTGGTACTAAGGCGCTAAGAGAATGGATTATGCAGAAAGCGCGAATTTTAGCAGCTGTCGGACTTGAGGTAAATACCTTTAAGCCGTTTACCGGAACAAAAACAAGCGTGCTATTCTTGCAGAAATGGGGTGGCATTGCAGGCAAGCCTATGGATGATTATCCGATTTTCATGGCTACTAGCGAAAAACCAGGAAAAGATAGTTCGGGTGAGTATCTTGTATTAACAAACAAAGATGGGCAGCCGATAGATAGAGAAGGCAGAGTTATAAATATACTCAAAGAAAAGCTATTTGTTGATCATGATTTAGATGAGATTGCAGAAGCATTCGCAGATTTTCGTAAGAAGGAAGCTCTTAAATTTAATTAAAAAACTATGGCAATTTGTTATGTCACAAATATAGCTAGCTTGGATGAGGATAAAGTATTGGATTCTAGGTTCTATGATCCACAGAAAATAGAATTTCTAAACCTTTTGAGTAATAAAACTCGACAAAAAGTCTGTAATGAGTTCGAAGAAATAACCGATTTGGTAACGTCAGCTAACCAGGATTTTTTTCCCGCAATGATATATGATCTACCGCATTCTTTAGGTAATATTTTTGTTGACGGAAAAATTATTCCATCGAGTGTAGACTTAGGAAGTACTAAAAAAATTGGCTTAGCTGGTGATTTAGCTGTGTCGCGGTTGCGATATTACCTCAAAGAATTTGCAATTGTGCCGAACAAAGAAATTTCAAAGCTATTTAGCACAGAGTATGTTATTTTAAGGTCAAGGGGGCAACTCTCTACTTCATTATTGTTGCCCTTTCTGTTAACAGAAGAAGTCCAATATATTTTTGAATGTAGCCAACGGGGCTCAAATCATCCTAGATTAGCCAATAAAGATATATTAAGGTTGCCGTTCCCCCAAGAGCTCAGAAAATTAGATAAAGTTATTGCGGAGATGGTAAAAGATATTTTGTTAAGCTTTGAGAGATCCAGCAAGCTATATCCTGAAGCAGAGCAGGAATTACTCGAGAGGCTCGAATTTAGAAAAATAAATATTAGCCATGTTTTAGATTATTCAGTTTCGAGCAGAAACATTATTAAGGATGAGCGCCTTGACCCGGAATTTTATCAACCGAAATTTGAGCATTTACTTAGACAGATAAGGAAAGCCGGAGCTAAAAAGCTCAGCGAATTTTGTCCGTTGCCTAATCGTGGGGTGCAGCCCGCGTATGCAGACCAAGGTAATATCATCGTAGTTAACAGTAAACATCTCGGGCCAACTGAGATTGATATTGAAAATAGTGAGCGTACATCCGAATCTTTCTATGAAGAAGATAATACAGCGAAGGCAAAATTGCAACAACATGACGTTTTAATGTATTCGACAGGGGCATATGTTGGTAGAACAAATGTCTACCTAGAGAATCTGAATGGTATTGCGAGTAATCATGTAACTATTATTAGGCCTGATAGTAAGGCTTGCAATCCTGTTTATCTAGCGTTGTTCTTAAATTCGCCAGCAGGCTTAATGCAAACCGATCAACGAGCTTCTGGCTCAGCGCAAAGAGAAATATACCCACAGGATATTGCAGAATACCAGGTTTTTATCCCTCAAAATAAAGATGGAAAACCTGACTTAACATGGCAAAATAAATTAGTAGATAAAGTTGTACAAGCAAACCAAGCGAAAAAAGAAGCGAAGCAAAAGCTACAAGAAGCAAAGGAGCTCGTTGAAAGAGAAATCGAAAAGATAACGGGGTTAGACCTTAAAATGTGAGATCTAAGTTTACCGCGCCACTCTCGAGAAAAAATTATTTTGAATGTAAAGAGGAGGCAAAATAAATGAGTAACCAATTCAACCAACAGAAATTAGGAATGGCGCTTTCTTCCTTTAAGGAATATGCAAAAGAATCGAGATTTGTAAATGATACCAAAGAAAGAATAGCACGGAAAGAGTTTTTTAAGCATTTATCTCAAGAGAAATTAACGGAATTAACTTTATCGGAGATGATAAAAAAGCTTTGGGCTGCGCAAATTTGGGGAAATAAAGAATATCTGGTAAATAAAATTATAAGAGATAATGGGATTGAAAAGCTAGAAAAGAAATTTAGTTATGTCTTTACTAAAGAAGATTTGCCAAACAAGTGTTATGAATCATTACTCGGGGATATTAAAGGAATTGGTCCAAGTATGATTACTGAGATTCTTTGTTATATTGATCCTAAGAATGCAGGAATTTGGAATGATAAAGCACGAAAAGCCTTGGCTTGGCTCGAGGCAAAAAATGTGCCTTTTGATAGATATAAAATTACCGGCGAGGAGTACAGCAACTTTAACTCAGTCCTCAAGGTATTGGCTGAGCAGTTAACTAAAGAAGGCTATAAAGATGTCGATTTTCTTTTTGTCGATTATTTTCTATGGGAGGTATGGGAAAAGTTTGCTCGACAAGAAATAATAATAGAATCTCCAACTAGATCTCATCCAAGAACGCCTTCAAGGCATGATGAGCTATGTGATAAGATTGCAGAAATCGGCTCTTGGCTTGGTTTTGATGTTGAATCTGAAAAGTTAGTTGCTTCAGGAGCTAAAATTGATATTATTTGGCGAGCCAAAATTGCTAATTTGGGAGCAGTTTCATATGCTTTTGAAGTACAGGATCGAGGCTCAATCGACAGCCTTATTGTTAATCTTCAGAGAGCTCAAATAAATCCTACAGTTCAAAAACTAATTGTAATTTCCGATGAAGAACAAATATTGAAGATTCAAGAGGAAATTAAAACAATGCCAGAAAGTTTCAGAAAGGCATGTACTTTCTGGGAATCTTTAGATGTCGATAAAACTCACCAGAGTTTAGAGCAAGTCAGCAGTTCTATAGCAAAATTAGATTTGGTTAGAGAATAAGATTGATCGACGGAAAGCTAATCTGAAATGGGGTCAGAGTCATTTTGCTAATGGGGAATTTTGGGAATCCAATACATAATTATTAAAAGAGGAATTCCTAAGCAACCAAATTCCACCGCGTAGGTGGACTTTGGTTGCAAGAGATAACATAACCTATTTCCACCTACGAGGTGGACACGGTTAAATTTAAAACATGGATAAAGAATTACATGAGTTTTTTAACGATGGTGGCGTTCTGGTTAACCCCGACTTGATGCCCAAACCGAGCTTGTGCGTTACTTGTAAACATAATAGTGATCCGGTGCAGGAAATTCCCTGCACATTAAATCGTATGGACCAACACGGTAAAGCTAATTTTAAATGCGAGGCTTATAAGAAAAAATGAATAGAGACAGGGAGGGTTGCTATGGATGCTAAGAAGAAAGAAGGAATTGTGGTAGGTGTTGGCTACTATAGCCGGCAAGATTGGGAACGGTTTCTTGCTTCTGCAAGCGACAGAGAAAAATTAGAGGATACTTATGATGAATGGTTGGAGCTTTATCATAAGACAATAAGAGATATGAAGGCCGCAGGTATTGAACCAAGAAAAGTGTCTTTTAATCTGGATGAGTTGCTGGAATATTGCAAGAAAAAAAGATTAAAAAATAACTCCGAGGTAAGAGCTAAATTTTTCTCCGAGTTAACAAAGCAGGGCAGGTCAGCGAAAATTTAAAAATTTATGGCTACTAATAATTTTCGGGATAATTTTGAAGAAAAGATAGTAGAGTTTATAAAGAAGGAAACTCTCTATCCTGAATCACAGATAAGGACAGAACTAACCCAAGCAAAACAGGCTACCTCATTAGGCCACGTTCTTAAATACGGTCGGCAAAAAAAGCGTATTAATGTCAAGAAAATGGCAGAATTGTTGAAAGTGGACGAAGCGATTATCAAAGAGTTAGAATCAGGAGAAACACGAAAGTTCCCCTTAGGGCTGATTACCGCATATTGCAATGCCTTGAATTGCATTTTAACGTTTAAGATTGAAGAACAGTTGAGGAAATAAATTGCAAACCAAATCCCACCGCGTAGTCCAACAGGATACCTTGCTGGGTAGGTGGGCTTTGATTGATAAATATAGATTAACATATTCCACTCAATTTCATAGAGCAGAAATGTTCTCGGTAAGTTAGTATTCTCATATTCTTGAGAATATTGGAATAGTTTAAATTTGTGATATAATCTTACATTATGCTTGAAGGAAAAGAGGAGTTTAAAGCCAATCCCTATCGTCGCCTTGAGCGCATTGTTAAAGGATTCGCTAACCACCGCCGTATCCAAATATTAGAGCTTGTTGAAAAAGAACCTGAACTCTCGGTGTTGGAAATTGCTGAGAAGCTGCATATCAACTTTAAAACTGCATCTGAACATATACGCCGTCTTGCAATCGCAGGATTACTTATGAAGCGCTCCCAAGGTTTAAATATTCGCCACAGAGCTACTGACCGTGGTTTAACTATTCTCAAATTCTTGAGAATATTGGAATAAGGAAAAGAATGAAATAATGAAAACCAAATTCCCTTCCTGTTGAGAGGCACCTTGGAAAGGTGGTCCGCGACATGAAAGTAGGCTTTGGTAAAAGCTAAGGGTTGGGTGCTTACATGTTAAAAGAATTAGAGTGGGTTGATTTTCTAAAGGAAAAGGTAAAGAAGGGCAAGGATGTGCTTGTCGGCATAGGAGATGATTGTGCTTTAGTTAAAATAGGTAAAGAAAATGTTCTTCTAAAAAGCGACTTATTTATAGAGGGAGTTCATTTTCCCGCCATAGGCGGGTCCGCTTTTGGCGGAAAGCAAAAAAAAATTAGTTTTAAAACTATAGGCATGCGTGCTGTAGCCAGAGTTCTTTCTGATTTTGCAGCTTGTGGCGGAATTCCTAAATTTATAGGAGTTTCCGCGGGTGTGCCCTCACACATTAAAGAAAAACAACTTATAAGAATATTAGCGGGCATTTTATACTATGGCAAAAAATATAATTTTTCTTTAGTCGGCGGAGATACGGCAAAGTCATCTAAGCTATTTTTAGATATTTGGGGTATCGCAACGGCAAAGAAATTTATTAAAAGAAGCAGCGCAAGGGTAGGCGATTATATTTTTATTACAGGTAGGCTGGGGATGAGAAAATTTTGCGATGCATTTGAGCCAAGGATAGAAATAGCACAATACTTAATTAGAAATTTTAAGATAAACGCGATGATTGATATTTCCGATGGGTTTATTCTTGACCTTTATAGAATTTTAAAAGAAAGCAAAAAAGGCGCAATTGTTTATAAAGAAAATATACCCGTGACAAAAGGCGAATTAGACTTTTATCGCGGCGAAGATTATGAGTTGATTTTTACCGTAGACCAGAATGAATCGCGGATAGAGCATTTAAAAAAGAAATTCTATCATGTAGGGGTAATCAAAAGTCGAAACTTTGGGTATAAAATGCAAATTGACTCTAGAGTATATAAAATAGAGCCTAAGGGGTACTTACATTTTTAATGAGGCTTCACCGAACGCGCAAGCCGCAGTCCAACAGGACGCCCTGTTGGGCAGGCGCAGCGTGAGGTGGTAGTCCAACCCCGATAAATCGGGGCTGGGTAGCCGAATTAACCCTTGACAAAACATATGTTTTGTCAAGGGTCTCCGCCACCTTTGCGCCAAAGGCGCATCCGCCTATGGCGGAAAAACATTTAGGCGGATCTGCTTCAGGCATGAGGCGGAAAATTCGCCGCAGTTTACTGCGAGGTAGTTCATTCCAATGGTAAAAGTATTAACAAATTCAGCCAAGGAAACAGTTGCCTTAGGAAAAAAGTTCTCTAAAATCTTAAAAGAAAAAGATGTGGTTCTTTTCGAGGGTGCCTTGGGAGGAGGGAAAACTACATTTATAAAAGGTATATTGCGGGGTTTTAATTTAAAAGCAAAAGCATTGAGTCCGTCTTTTACCTTGGTGCGCCGTTATCACAAAAGAAGATTATATATATACCACATTGACCTTTACCGTCTGGATAACGCAGATGTCTTTAGCTTTGGTATAGAGGATTACCTATATGCCCCTGGCGTAATAGTTTTAGTCGAATGGGGAGAGAAGTTTGAGAAGCATCTTTCCCGCTACATAAAAGCCGAGTTTTCTTTTTTGGGAGAAAGCGCACGTAAAATATCTTTTTCTTATAAAGGATATAGTAATAAAATATTTTCGTCAATACGTAAAACACAATAAGGCGCTGTTGCATAATGCACCAGCGCCTGATTAGACCCCTCCTTTAAAGGATTAGGAAGGTCTATCCTTTAGGATTACAATGATTAAGAAAACCTGCCTGCCGGCAGGCAGGGATTCCAATGATTGAAAACATTAACAATCTTAATCACTGGAATCAAGTTTTAATCGCTGAAATCAGGGGCTGTTGCGTTTCGCAACAGCCCCAATAACAGCAGATAAAAATGAATTTATTAGCATTGGATAGTTCCTCGGAAAATATTTCTTTAAGCATAATGCATAAGGATAAGATTTTAGTAGATTTTAACCGGCGCATGAACTTAGGCGCTTCAAGGTTACTGTTCTATTTGGATAAATATTTTAAAGAATTTTCTCTAAGCTTAGAAAGGTTTGATGCTTTCGTTGTGGGCTCTGGCCCGGGTTCTTTTACGGGGCTACGCATATCTTTTAGCATTATTAAAGGTTTTGCGCTAGCGCTAGGCAAACCGGTGATTAGTATAGGAAGTTTTTTATCGCTTGCCTATCCATTTAGGAAACAGCGCTGCAAAATCGCTGTTATTTCTGATGCGCGTAGGAATCTAATATACGGTGCTTCATTCGCGATAAAGAACGGCATATTTAAAAAAGAAGCTATAGAGGGGTTGACCACCGTGGAAAAATTCATAAAAAACAAAAATGATTATTTTTTTGTAACTTACGACGAAGCCTTAAGAAATAAAATAATGAATTCATATTCAGGATTAGAATTTTGTCCAGAGAATGTTTACCCCAGGGCAGAGTATCTTTTAGAATTAGCGCAAAGCCGTTATATTGATAAGGATTTTACACCCATTGATAAGTTGGAGCCGTTATATTTACATCCTAAAACGTGCCAGATCAAATGAGACTACGACTTTTAGAGCTGAAAGTGAATAAAAGTCGTTTAGCCGAATTTGACCCCACACCCAGATAACTTGGTGTGGTGAATAAGCTCTGTAGAAAAGAGGACAGTAGACCTCATATCGTAAGGTAGCGTAATGAACCGCTGGGTGTGGGGTTCAATTCGTAGACGCTTGTAACAAGCAAGAATGATGGACGCTATGATACTTGACATTTTCAATGTCAAGTATCATCTACTCATTGAATTATGTTTAGACCATTATGGATAGAGGTAGATTTAAAAGCGTTACGGCATAACTTCAAAACGATTAAAAAGATCGTTAGCAGCAAAACTAAAATTGTCGCAACCGTAAAGCAGTATGCTTATGGCCATGGGTTGGTTCCGGTAGCAAGAGAATTATCGCGTTTAGGAGTAAATTCATTTGGTGTAGGGAGCATAGAAGAGGCAATTACCTTACGGGATAATGGTTTTACCGAGCCTATCTTAGTTTTGACAACAGTATTCGCTCGATACGCTCATAATTTTATCAAATACCAAATAACTCCTACCGTTGTTGATATAAAATTTGCTAGAAAACTAAATAAGGAGGCGCTAGATAGGGATATTATATTTCCTATCCATGTTAAAATAGATACAGGTATGGGTAGGTTAGGGGTGCACTACGAAGATGCCCACGAGTTTATTAAGAAACTGCGCAAGTTAAAAAATATTACTCTCGAAGGTATTTTTACGCATTTTCCGGTTGCAGATACAGATCCAGAATTTACAAATTCTCAGATAGATATTTTTAATAAATTCATTGCTAGATTACACCGTGAGGGCATAACGTTTAAATATTGCCATAGCGCAAACAGCATTGGCCTAATAAACTATCCTAGTTCGCATTTCAACATGGTCAGGCCCGGCCTTATACTTTACGGGATTAAACCTTTGGCGGATATTGATTCTAAATTAGAGCCTGTCCTTACGCTTAAGTCAAGAATCGTCTTTATCAAGAAAATCAAGAAAGGAACAAGCGTAAGTTACGGTAGAATTTATATTGCCGAAAAACCCACCTTAATTGCAACAATAGCTATAGGTTATGCGGATGGTTACCCTTGGGCGTTATCAAACTGCTCCAAAGTAATTATCAGAGACAGAATTTTTAATGTAGTCGGCAAGGTTTGCATGGATCACATTATGGTAGATTTAGAAGACAGAATAGATATCAAGATAGGCCAAGAAGTAATTTTGCTCGGTAGAAGTAAAAATGTAGAAATAGCAGCAGAAGATCTAGCGTCTTGGGCAAAAACCATTCCTTATGAAATTGTCAGCCGTCTTTCGCTTAAAATCCCACGGATTTACAAAAACCCCACACAAAATTCGCATAGCGCATAGGGCATAGCGCTAAGCGTTTCTACATTTACGCTATGCGCTTGGCGCTTTGCGCTATGCAAACACTTGCTATTTATTTAATGAGGATGAGGCCGGCGACGCCAAAAGTGATGAAGAATAATGGGGCAAGCCAAGGGGAAAGAATTGGCAGTATAATTCCACCCTTACCCAAGGCAATGGAAAAAAACATAAGGCTATAGTAACCAAAGTCAGCCATTATACCTAAGCCTAAAGAAGAAAACGCCGCCCTTCTTTTTTTTATTTCTAAGGCGAGAGGTAGAATTCCAATAATGATGAAGAAATGCGACAGGGGTTCTACAAATTTGCGGTGATAATCAACAACTAAATTAGATAATTTATCGTAAGCTTTTACTTTTTTTAGCTGCCGTATTTCTTTTCTTAGATTTTTTAAAGAATTAGAAGAGAGCATAAAAAAAGAACTCTTCTTTAATAACAATGCTTCAGGTTTTTCTTCCAACGGAATTTCTTTCTTTTTCCAGTAGGTTGGGGTGCCGCTTATATTGCCGATAGCATTCAGCTTATACTCTATAACATCGTTTCCCTGCCATTTATTTTGTTCGTATGTTATACTTCTACATATTGTTTTTTTAATAATATCGTTATTTTGGTCTTCCTGAAAAATCATTGCGTCTTGCATAGTTTTCTTTCGCGGCAATAATTTACCTATAAAAAAAATCATATCACCTGAAGAAAAAGCAATATTCGTTTCCTCTGAGCTAGATGAGAAATTTTTCTTAATAAAGTGGACTTTTATTTGTTCAATCTTTTTTTGCGAGCCAAGAAGGAACTTCTCTTGTATAAATAAGGAAAGAAACGAAATACATATAGCAAAAAATATTATCGGAAACGATAACCTCGCGATGCTTATCCCCGAGGCACGCATGCTTAAAACTTCGTTATGACGGTTTAATTCCCCAAAAGTATAAAATACGCCTATGGGAAGAGAAAAAGGGCTAACAGTCAAAAATATTAAAGGCAACATATTGAGGTAATACTCTATCACAATCGCAGCCGGCGGTTTTGTCTTTAATATATCAGACAGGGTGTATGACAGGTCTATAACAAAATAAAGGCAGATGAATATCAAAACAATAAATATATAGCTATAGGCAATATTTTTTAGGATATATTTATCTAAAATGCGCATTTTTAAAAATCAGAAATCCCCCTATTAGAAGAACAACGATATTAGGAATCCACATTCCCAAAAGTGGCGTAAGCATATGGTATTCAATTAAAGTTTCAGCGGGGGTAAATAATAGGAAGTAAATAAGAGCAGTAAAGGCAGCAATGCCAAAGTTGATAGATTTTTCGCGGTGGCGTACCAGAAGCGATACGCCAAACCCTAAAATTGTAAAAGTAAAAATAGAAAAGGAAAAGCTTATCCTTTTGTGAAGCTCTGCAAGCAGTTCTACGGCATCTATTCCCATCTTTTTTAAATATTTTATTTTTTCTCTAAGTTCTTTAATACTCATATCAGCAGGTTTTTTGTCTACTTTAACCGCCTTTTTATCCGCAATGGGAATATCTATAAAAAATACTTCAAAATTGAGCCTGTAGAGTTCTTTCTTATCGCCAGCGGCACTCTCGTCGCGAAAGCCGTTTTCAAGTTTCATTTTTAAATTATTCTTATCAATAGCAAATTCTCCTTTTTTTGCATAAGTAACTTTGCTTACGCTATCCTTTTCGTTGATTTCATATATAAATACATTTTTAAGTTTATTTCCCTCTTTATCTGAGACGCGGATGATATAATTTCCGAAGCCTTCCAGAAATACCCCGGGTTCGATAAGGCTTGCGATATTTTTAGAATATATATTTTTTATTTGTGTACGATAACGGTAATGAAAATAAGGGTCTATTTTGGCATTAAGAATATAAAGAAAAAGAGTTAGGATGAATCCAATAATCAAAAAGATATTTAGTAGCTTAAAGGAAGAAATACCAGCTACATTTATAGCAATTATTTCATTGTCTGAGATAATTCTACCCATGCATAAAAGGATACCGAAGAGAAAAGAAAAAGGCAAGGTGTAACGCAAGAGATTCACCAGATAAGGAGAGCATATTTTTATAGCATCTACAATATTTACTCCTTTTCCTATCACCAGTTGCGATGCCATCATTATATTGACAATAAGCATAAGCAGGCTTGTAAATAGTAAAGTAAAAATGAAAGTGGTGAGAAAATCTTTGAGGATATAATTTCTTATGATTTTCATTGTGTTTTAGATAAAGTGATTACTGTTACTATTTGTGCCCCCTTTTCTTTAAGGGCCCAAGCGCACTCACTGATAGTTGCTCCTGTCGTAAAAATATCGTCTACTAAAATAATTTTTTTACCGCTAACATTATTTTTAGCCAAGAATGCATTTTTGACGCTTTCTTGACGCTTTTGTCTCTCGAGTTTTGTTTGCGAAACCCTTTCGTTCTTTTCATAGATTATATCATCTTTAAAAGGAATTTTGAAATAATTTGCTAATGATTTTGCCAGTAGCGCCGCTTGATTATAGCCCCTGTCTCTTAGTTTAGCGTGGTGCATAGGGACAGAGGTAATGTCAGCGTAAGAAGAAAAATCAAAACCTATTTTTAAAAAAAACTGTAACATCACAGACGAAAAAAAATCAATAAGGCAATCATAATTTTTATATTTAAAGAGGTGTATTAAGCTTATCATGGGTTCTTTATAGCTCGTCACGCTTATAATTCTATCATACGCAAATGTCTTTCCCATGCACTGTTTGCATAATCCCGTTTTATTATTCTCAATTTGTTTTGAGCAAAAGCGGCATAGCGGAGGATAAAGTAATTCTATTTTTTCTTGGCAACTTTTGCATAGATACCCCTTGCTTATTTTTTGTTCGCAATAAAAACACAACGATGGTAGGAATATATCTTTTGCCGCTTTCATATATTTTTCTAACATAGGCATTATTGTAAGCCTTTTTTATTCGCTTGTAAACGGGATTTAAAAATATTTGACAAAAATATAGATAGCTTTATAATAGTTTACCAAATAGGTATACTATCCGCCTTCGCTAAAAGGCACCTATAACTTTTAGCGAAGACCCGCCGGAGTTTTTCTTAAAGAGTATCAGGCTTCGGCGGATTTCGTTAAGGCATTGATTTTATAAATGGACATATAGCATTTAGATTGCGTAAGGGCGTATATATGTTGGGTTTGTATTAGTGGTGCTCAATGTTTAATTTTACGACTGCTCTTAGTTATGGCTTACGATTGTTACTTAATTTAGCCTTAGAGGGTAAACGGCCGAAACAGCTTAAGAAAATAGCCAAAGAAGAGAATATCTCTTTACCCTATCTTAGAAAGCTTATACCCTCTTTGGAAAGAGCTGGTTTTATACGTAGCTTAAAAGGCCCGGGAGGAGGATTTATGCTTACGCGTAAACCATCTCAGATACCGCTTCTAGGGGTGATTAATATTTTAAGTAAAGATAGAATGCGGCATTGCCTTAAAGATCCTGTATCTTGCCTGCGCCGTCAAGATTGCTTAACAAGAGATTTATGGGAAGAAGTGCATAAAAAAACTGAAGGGATATTTAGAAATAAAACATTAGAAACAATAATCAGCAAGAAGAATAAGTGAAATGGTTTACTTAGATTACAATGCTACTACTCCTTTAGATGAGAAGATATTAGCCAAGATGAGGCTGTATCTTACCGATATTTACAGTAACCCTTCTTCGGTTTACCGTTTTGCGCAAGTCGCACGAAAAGCCGTGGAGGATGCGCGTCAAGATGTCGCCCAATTGCTTTGTGCTTCGGTTGATGAAATAATTTTTACTGCCGGCGGAACAGAATCAGATAATACAGCAATTAAGGGAATCGCATGGCATTATCAAAATAAGGGCAAGCATATTGTTACATCGAAGATAGAACATCACGCAGTTTTAAATCCATGTAAGTTCCTGGAGAAACACGGATTTGAATTAACTTATATCAATGTAGACGAATACGGTATTATTGACTTAGAACAATTAAAGAAAAGCTTAAGAAAAGATACAATTTTAGTTTCTATTATGTATGCTAACAATGAAGTGGGTACCATCCAGCCCATAAAAGAAGTAGGGAGAATTTGTCGGGAAAACGGAACTTATTTCCATACTGACGCGGTACAAGCCGTAGGAAAAATCCCTATAGACGTTAACGATTTAGGTATAGATTTATTATCGCTTTCTGCCCATAAGCTGTATGGGCCTAAAGGAGTGGGGGCATTATATGTTAAGAAAGGTATAAAGTTTGAGCCGTTACTTCACGGTGGTCAACATGAGAAGAATAGGCGCGCAGGAACAGAAAATGTAAGTGGTATTGTCGGCTTAGGAGAAGCTGCGAGAGTTGCTAAAGTCGAGATGGCAAACGAAGAGGAAAAAATAAGATTACTGAGAGATAAACTAGAGCAGGGTATTAAGGATAGAATACCTGAAGTTAAAATTAATGGGCATCCCAAGGATAGATTGTATAACACTTTGAATGTTTGTATACGATACATAGAGGGCGAAAGTATTTTAATCAATTTAGATTTTGAGGATATATGCGCCTCCAGCGGTTCAGCTTGTACTTCCGGTTCACTAGAGCCGTCGCATGTTCTTCTAGCAATGGGCATACCTCATGAGGTTGCCCACGGATCGTTACGTTTTAGCTTAGGAAAATATAATACCGATGAAGATATAGAAAAAGTTTTAAAAGTATTGCCTGGGATAGTAGAAAAGCTAAGGAAAATGTCTCCTTTTTGGAATAAAAAATAATATACTTACGACTATGAAAAAAGATAAGCAAATTTTAATTGACGATATTTTAAAACTAAAAAATCAAAGGAAGGCGACTATTTTAGCCCACAACTACCAAATTCCTGAAATACAGGATTTAGCTGATTACGTAGGCGATTCTTTGGAATTATCAAAGACTTCAAAAAATATAGATTCATCTTTCTTAGTTTTTTGCGGCGTAAAATTTATGGCAGAAACCGCAAAGATTCTTTCGCCAAACAAAAAAGTACTTTTACCTGTCCCGGCAGCGGGGTGCCCTTTAGCCGATACTATACAGGAGCATGAACTTCTGGGTTTAAAGTCAAAATACCCCGATGCTTGGGTAGTAAGCTATGTTAATACTTCTGCCCGGATAAAAGCGTTAAGCGATGTTTGTTGTACTTCAAGCAATGCCATAGCCGTTGCCAGGAACGTGCCTTCGAAACGGATAATTTTTGTACCTGATAAGAATTTAGGCTGGTGGGTACAAAAGAATGTACCCGATAAAGAAATAATTACTTGGGAAGGATTTTGCTATGTGCATGAACAATTTACCTTAGAGGAACTAGACGAGGCTAAGAAAATATTTCCTGAAGCAGAAGCATTGGTGCATCCCGAATGCCGTAAGGAAATATTAGAGAAAGCCGACTTTGTCCTTTCTACGGCAGGGATATTAAAACGCGCAAAAGAATCCGAAGCTAAACAATTTATCATAGGCACAGAAGAAGGGCTCATCCATAAGTTAAAAAAGGAAAATCCCGGAAAAGAATTCTATTCTTTAGGCAGAGCAAAAATCTGCGTTAATATGAAAAAAACCACTTTAAACGAACTTTTACAATCTCTGGCTAAGGAAATTTATGAAGTAAATTTAAAAAATGAAATAATTGAGAAGGCACAAAAAGCTTTAGAAAGAATGGTGACTTATGTCTAACGATTATACTAAAAAAGTTTTAGAATATTTTCGTAACCCCCACAATATGGGAAGAATGGAGAATCCCGATGGCATAGGCAAGGTAGGGAATCCTGTTTGTGTAAGAGAAGAAGATTTTTTACATACTAATAACGAAATTAAAGAAGCAAAAGATATTGTTTTGAATGATAAAGTTGTAGGCATATCAGGATTATATTATAGAGTAGGTAAAATATTTTCGCAGAACTATAAAGGTTACATTTTGGCGATAAGAAATAGATTGGGAGAAACACAGCTTACACCAGAGCACGTGGTATTGGCGAAAAAAGTCCCTCTTAATAAAGATAAATTTAGAAGAACAAAAGGTAAGCAAGAGTTACCTTATTGTTGGTATCATGCTGGGGAACTGAAGAAAAACGATATAGTGCTTTATCCTATATTTAAATATATTAAAAATAAAGATTATATTGATCTAGGGATTGAAAAGAAGAGATTTGATTTTAGAAGTAAAAAGTTACCTTTCAAAATCCCTCTAAATGCTTATTTCTTAAGATTATGTGGTTATTATCTGTCTGAAGGTTCAGTAAAAGACAAAACATCAAACAGAACTTTGATGTTTACTTTCAATATTAACGAAAAAGACTTGATAAATGATGTGATACAAATAATAAAAAAATTATGGGATTTAAAGGTTTGTATTGATGAAAGAAAAAAAGTAAATACCACCCATCTAATAATTAACAATACATTTTTAGAAAGATTTTTTAAAAAGCATTTCGGGGATTCCGCAGAAAGTAAAAAAATTCCCGATTTTCTTATGAATCTTTCTCCAAAGAAACAAAGGCATCTAATTTACGGTTTATGGAAAGGGGATGGTTACGTCGATTTGAAACAACCACGAGCAGGATATTCTACTATTTCTTTTCAGTTAATTTCACAGTTGAAATTACTTCTTTTACGGCAAAAAATAATCCCTTCAATATATATTGAAAAAGAAAAAATAAGAAAAGGAGTAAAGCATAGAAAGAGCTATAGGATTTATGTAGGCGACAGGGAATCTTTGAAAACCCTTTTTAACTTACTGGATGTAAAACATGAGTTTAATTCATTTGTACGAAGAAAAGTATGGGTTGATGATAATTTTGTTTATTTGCCCATTACTGCGATAAAGAAAAAACCATATGAGGGCAGAATATATAATTTAGAAGTTCCGAATGCCCATTCGTTTATAACAAATTCTCTTTGTTTGCATAACTGCGGCGATGTTATGTGGATATATATAAAGGTAAAAGATAATGTAATTGTCGATAGCAAATTTGAAACCTTTGGTTGTGTGGCAGCGATTGCTACTTCTTCAATTTTAACTGATCTTGTGAAAGGTAAAACTATAGAGGAGGCCCTTAAGGTTAGTAATAAAGATGTAGTGCGTGAGCTAGGGGGACTTCCTAGCGTAAAAATGCATTGCTCATTATTAGCAGAGGAAGGCATAAAGGCAGCTATTGAAGATTATCGTAAAAAAAGCAAAGATACTAACCCGTCAAAAGACTAGACTAGACACTGCGTCAGTAATTGTCCGCAAAAGCAAGATTGTCAACATAATCAAATATGAAGAAAAAGATAGCCGTAGGTTTGAGCGGAGGCATTGATTCAAGCTTTGCCGCCTATTTGTTAAAGAAAGAGGGTTGGGATGTTATTGGTTTTACTTTAAAATTCTATCCGGAAGAGAACCGTTGTTGCGATTTAGATAGCTTATATCAAGCACAAAGGCTTTGCGATAACTTAAAAATCCCTCATTATGTGATAGATGTAGGCGAGATATTTAAAAAAGAAATTATAGAGTATTTCATAGGTAGTTATATCCGCGGCCTTACCCCTAATCCTTGCGCATTCTGTAATCGCCTTATTAAGTTCGGATGCTTTCTTGAAAAAGTTAGATCCTTTGGCATTGATTATTTAGCTACAGGCCATTACGCTAAAGTAGTTAAAGAAAATAATAGTTTTTTTCTTAAGCGCGCAAAAGACGAAAAGAAATCTCAAGAATATTTTCTTTCTTTGATAAATCCCGATGCTCTCAAGAATTTGATTTTTCCTTTGGCGGACTTCACTAAAGAAGAGGTTAAAAAGATAGCACGTAAAGAAAAAGTTATGTTTAAAGAAAGAAAAGAAAGCCAGGATATTTGCTTCGTAAGGGAAAAGTCGTATATAGAATTTATAGAAAATAGCATTCCTCTAACGCAGGAATATAGGGGCAACATTAAGCATGTATCGGGAGATATTTTAGGTAGACACGCGGGGATTTACTATTTTACCTGCGGCCAGAGAGAAGGTTTAGGTGTTTCTTGGAAAGAGCCGTTATATGTTATAGATATTGATGCTGAGAATAAAACAATTGTCGTAGGAGAGAAAAAATATTTATCTAAAGATAGATTTATGGTTTCTTCTCTTAATTGGTTTATCTTGCCCGCTAAATGTAGCGGTATAAAAGTAAAGATAAGGTATAACTCGCCTTTTTATGAATGTAGGATAGAGCCTAGAGAAGATAAAGTACTGGTTTTACTTAAAAATAAAGTAGACGCCGTTACTCCGGGGCAAGTCGCCGCGTTTTACGATCATGATACGTTAATCGGCGGCGGAATAATAGAAAAATCAATTAAATAACTGGCGCATTAAATGACTAAATAGCTTTTAAATGAATAGTTTGGAAAAAAAGTATTTACGACTTAAAAAACTTTTAACTAAACTTGGTTCGGCTGTTATTGCCTTCTCTGGTGGTTTAGACAGTGGTTTACTAACAAAAGTAGCTTTTGATTGTTTAGGTAAGAATATAATTGCAGTAACGGCATTTTCTCCAACCTACCCGTCTTCTGAATTAAAGTTCGCAAAGAAAATCGCTAAAGAAATCGGCGCGCGGCACATAGTTATTCATACGCAAGAATTTAAGGACAGAAATTTTCTCAATAATACTAAGCATAGATGCTATTGGTGCAAAAGAGAGCTGTTCTCAAGATTGAAAGAAATTTCCCGCAAATTTAGGATTAAATATATTTTAGACGGGACAAATTATGACGATAGAAAAGATGTCCGTCCGGGCCTCGCGGCGAACAAGGAATTTAGCGTAATAAGCCCACTATATAAGTGCCGATTTACAAAGCAAGATGTAAAAAAGCTAACCGCGTTTTTAGCGCCTTCTTTATGCAATAAACCTTCAGGAACCTGCCTTTCGTCTCGTATACCTTTCGGAGAAAAAATAACTCAGAAGCGGCTAAAGAAAATAGAGGCGGCAGAGAGAATTTTGAAAAATTTTTTAGGGGAAAATATACTACTACGCGCAAGAGACCATAATGATATTTTGCGTATTGAGGTAGAAAATAAAGGATGGACTCGTTTAAAAAAATCTGATATAAATAAGCTTATTATACGGCTCAAGAAATGCGGCTATAAATATATAACGCTGGATTTAGAGGGATATGTTCCGGCAGGCCTACGCGCATAGCGCAAGGCGTAGAGCGCATAGCGTAAAGATAGTGTACGAGCGTTGCTGTATTTGTTTTAACGCTTAGCGCCCTGCCTGCCGGCAGGCAGGTATGCTCTATGCGCTTTGCGAAAAGGGAGGCATGATGAAAAATATTTATACATTCGCGGCGCTTCCCGATGATGTCGGGATTTCGCTTAATATCGTATTAAGGTGCTCAAAAAACCGCCCCGACGTGTCGGAGGACGGATTATATAGTGCACCGCTTGGTATTAGCCATGCTGAAACCTCGGGCTTTGGTTCGACTAAGCTCACCATTCCCTCGAACCATCCTGAGCGACCTGTCCTGAGTGGAATCGAAGGAAGTCGAAGGATTAGCCCGAGGAATTGTGGAGGGCTTCATTTTCTAATTACAGGTTTTTTATTCATTTCGATAATGGGTTGTTCTTCTGCTCCCGTAGAAGATCTTATGATAGATAGTTTTGAGGGGGAAATAAATAAACAAACCGTTGATTACGGCGCAAGCGATGGTTCAAGCGTGAATGTAACAGCTGATAAGCAATTGAAAGCCTGCGGTGAGCAGTCGCTAAAGATAGAATATGTTTTAAAAACTTCCGGCTATATGTGGATAGCCAGGGGCTATAACTTAGATGTTAAAGGGGCAGCGCAATGGTTAATTGAGCCGCAAAAAATTAATTGGAAAAAATATAATGCTATTAGTTTGCAGATGTATGGAAGCAATTCCGGCAGCGTAGCCGCCTTTGATATCAAGGATGCTAAAGGAGAGGTATGGCGATTTATTGTTGATGATGATTTTAGCGGCTGGAAGGAGATTATATGTCCATTTTCGGGATTTTTTGTGCGTAAAGATTGGCAACCAGATGCAGCAGAGAAAAACGAAGCTATGGATTTTCCTATTATGAGTTTTCAATTTGAGCCTCGCCTCCCTGGAAAAGGAACCTTTTATTTTGATTGTATAAAATTGGTAAAAGTAAAGAAAAAATAATTTCTATATTTTATAACCATTTTTTAACAAAAGGAGTAAATTAGATGAAAAAAATAGTTATTATATTTTTGGCCGCAATATTATTTTTGGGTATAGGTATTTATTATTATAAGGCAAAAATTGCAAAACTTGAAATAGAGAGCATAATACCTGCTAACCCCGTACTTTATTTACATGTTCGCGATATAGAAAAACGCCTGGATAAATTTAAAACAACAAAGCTTTGGCGTAATATAAATAATATAGATGTAGAATATTTAATGAAAAAAAGCGGCGTAGCTGAGGATAAAATAGAGCAATACCGTAAGTTTAACTCCGAGTTTTCTAAATTCGCCTCCGGCCTTTTGCTGGAAAAATTCTTTGGCCAGGAAATTGCCGTAGCGGTATATCCGATTGCTGGTAATATAACCGGCTTTAATTCTGAGGCTATGCGGGATATTGCTTCCAATATAATTTTAGTAACTCGTGTCAAGCCGGAAGCCGAGTTTATTGATTTTATTAGGAAAATATACGGTAAATTTGACAAACAGACTGTTACCAAATACGAAAAATATCAAAAGCATGAAATTACCATTATTGAGATAAAAGATAACTTTAATATTGCCTACGTCAAAATCAAAGACTTGTTGGTCATCGGTTTAGGTAAAAGAGGGGTATCTGATTGCTTGGACGTTTTAAATAGGCTAAAAACCCCTATATCTCAGGACAAAGATTTTATCTCTACGATAGAACAGCTTCCTAAGCCGGCCGAAACTTTGGCTTACGTGAATTTAAAGGCGCTTCTTCCCGGGATGAAAAACCTGGCGGTTTCTTCTTTGAAAAGTGATAACAAAAATCTTCAATCTAGCGCCAGTGCTTTAAGAAATTTTAGCAAATTGGAAGGTTTTAAGACATTAGGGTTTGCTTCGGTTGCAGGGAAAATCCCTAAGAGTAAGTTCATTTTTACTTTTGACAAAAATAAGCTGGATCCTCTGCTGATTAAAACTTATTCCGTAAAGCCGCAGTTAAATAATACAATTAATTTTGTGCCTAAAGGCATAATCGGTTATCAATGGGCATGTTTTGATCCTAAAGGCTACTGGGAGTCGCTTAAAAAAGAAATGCCCGGCCAGTACCCCGGGTCTCCTGCTATGCCTTCGCCGGCTCAAGTGATTGACGGCATACAAAATACATTAGGGGTGGATATTGAGGGTGGTATTATCCCCGCTTTAGGCAATGAGGCAGGGGGATTGCTTTCTGATATTAATCTAAGCGGGCCTTTCCCTATACCAGAGTTAGTTTTTTTTATAAAAGTCAATAATAAAGGGGCCATTGAAGCTGTTTTGAATAGTTTAATTGCAAAAGGTAACCTACAAACGCGTTCCGAGAATTATCAAAATAAAAATATTAGCTATATTTTACTGCCCTTTGGCGCAAGTTTACAGCCGGCATATTGTTTCCTGGATAATTATTTATTGATTTCCACAAGCAACAAGCTTCTTCAAGATTGCATTGACGCTTCTAAAGATAAGGCGAAATCTTTGCTTGCAAATACTGATTTTCAGGCAATTAATCTTGGCTTAACAGATAAGGGAAATTCCCTATTCTTTCTTAAACCAGACTTATTATTTGATAAGATGAAAAAGATAGGCGAATGGTTTATAGGTTGGGCATCTATTATGTCAGCCAACGCGGATGCTTATCAAAAACAAATGCAAGAAAACCTAAATTTAGCAGAGAAGCAAATCCAGGATGAAGAATCAAAGCTTAAAAATCTTAAAGACAAACAGCAAATGCTAAAAGAAGAGATAGACAATATTAAAGGGCAAGACTTGAGGGTTACAGATAAAGAATCAGAGTTGAGCAAAACGGAGGCGCAAATAAGAGCCAAACAGGATAATGTAGATTTTGCCAGAAAGGAACTTGAAAAAAGAGAAGAAGAGTTTAAAAAAACAAACGAATATTTGGCCAAGAGGAGAATAGATCCTTCTTTGGTAAAACTTTATTTAGATGAGGCAGCATATCCTATACTGGAGGGCCTTGAAAGCTTCAAGGCTTTTGGTTCAATAACTATTTTTAAAGAAAATGCCATTGAAACACTTTCTTACTCTATTACGCTTGAGGATTAGAAAAAGGGGTCAGAGTAATTTATGTTGACGGTTCTATAACCTCTCTTTATAATTTATTCATGCCACGGCAACCAAGATTAGTTGTCGTAGGGTATCCTTACCATATTATTTTAAGGGGAAATAACCGCAGCGCCGTCTTTTATAATGATAAAGATAGGTGCTTTTTTCTTGCCTGTTTGAAAGAAGCTAAAGAAAAAACAAGCTCAAAGATTTATGCGTATTGCCTTATGACAAATCATGTCCATCTGCTCGTCGAACCATTAACGAAAGAGGGGCTCGTAGAGATGATGCAGTCATTGGGTAGAAAATACGAGCAATACATAAATCAAACCTACAAAAGGACAGGTATTCTCTGGGAAGGGAGATTTAAAAGCAGTGTTATAAGTAAAGATGAATATTTTTTGGCGCGTTGTCGTTACATTGAGTTAAATCCCCTAAGGGCCAAGATAGCACAAAATCCTGCTGATTATCCTTGGTCAAGCTTTAAACTCAAAACCGAAGGCAAAAATAACAACATTCTTGACGAAGATACTTTTTATCTTGACTTAGGTGATGCACAAAAGCAGAGGCAACTAAGTTACCGAAGACTGTTTTTAGATAATATTTCCGAGGAAAATTTAGCACTTTTCCCTTGACAAGTAATCCTTGAGTTGTAGAATAATCTGGATTTTAAGGACAAGGGCGTCCTTTCCCAGATAGGGAAGGACGCCCTTTTTTTATTAAACCTTAGTATTTCCTTAAAGATAAATAAGTTATGAGAATAATAGAAAAAAACATATTGGCAAATGTTTCCGGCGCCATGGTCGTACAAATAAAAGTTACAGCCGCCGATATTGCCCAAAAAGCCAAAGCAGGACAATTTATCGTGCTTATGGTTAGCGAAGAGGGGGAACGTATCCCTTTGACTATAGCCGAAATAGATAAAGCTAAAAATAACCTCACTATAATTTTTCAAGAAGCAGGCTTAACTACCAGGCTTTTAGGCAAATTAGAAGTGGGTGATTCTTTGTATGCTCTGGCCGGACCGCTGGGATACCCCACAGAAATCCGTAAATACGGTCAAGTGATTATCGTGGGCGGTGGGGTGGGTATTGCAGAAATTTACCCCGTTACCAAGGCGCTCAAAGAAGCCGGTAATCAGGTAACTACCATTCTAGGCGCGCGCACTAAAGAGTTGCTTATTCTAGAACAAGAATTAAAGAAAGTATCAGACAGTCTTTATATAACCACCGATGACGGCTCCTACGGTAAAAAAGGCTTTGTCACCGATATTCTAAAAGACCTTTTATCGTCCCACGTCCCATCCGCCAAAGGCCCTCGGCTTCGCCGAGAGGCGAGCGAGACCTCGCCGCTTCGCGGCGGGCGTCCCACGTTTAACTTAGTTTATGCGGTAGGGCCGATTCCAATGATGCGTAAAGTCAGTGAAACTACCAAGTTTTTTGGCGTAAAGACATTAGTTTCGCTAAATGCTTTAATGGTAGACGCTACCGGTATGTGCGGTTGTTGTCGCGTCAGTGTAGGAGGCCAGACTAAATTTAGCTGCGTTGACGGCCCGGAGTTTGACGCGCACTTGGTAGATTGGGATGAGCTAATAAAAAGAAATAATATTTATAAAGACAAGGAACAGCATATCTGTAAACTTTATAATTTATAAATATAGATTTTTATGAAAAAAGAGCCAATAAAAGTCAAAGAATTAGAAGCCGTAGTCAGAGTAGAGAATTTTGCTGAAGTTGTTTTAGGCTATAGCGAAGAAGAAGCGCTGAATGAGGCGGCAAGATGCATACAATGTAAAAATCCTCTTTGTATTGCTGGGTGCCCCGTAGGAATAGATATTAAAAAATTTATTTATGAAATTACTCAAAAAGATTATGCCGGCGCATATAGCACTATTCGCGAAAAAAATGATTTTCCCTCTATGTGCGGAAGGGTTTGTCCTGCAGAGTACCAATGCTGTAAAGCCTGTGTTTTGACTAAAAAAGGAGAACCTTTTGCTTCAGTCCAGGCAATTAATATCCATTTTCTGGAAAGATTTGTAGGCGACTATGGAATGAAACACGTACGCATAGCGCATAGCGCAGAGCGCAAAGCGTTAAATAATAAAAAGGTGGCAGTAGTTGGTTCCGGGCCTGCAGGGCTTTGCTGTGCAGGAGAACTGGCACGCGCAGGCATAAAAGTAGTTATGTTTGAGGGTTTACATAAATTAGGAGGGGTATTACGTTATGGTATCCCGCCTTTTAGGCTGCCGAGAAATATCCTTGATTACGAAATAGATTCGCTTAAAAGTATGGGGGTTGAATTTGTCTCTAATTTTATTGTCGGTAAAAATAAAGAGATAAATGAGCTATTTAGCGAGGGCTATGCGGCAGTATTTTTAGGTTTAGGCGCGGGAATTCCGTCTTTTTTAGGGATTAAGGGAGAAAATCTTTGTAATATTTATTCGGCCAACGAATTTTTGACCCGGGTAAATCTCATGTCTGCCTATAAATTTCCCCAAGTTCATACGCCGGTAAATATAGGTAAAAGTATGATTGTTATCGGTGGTGGTAATACTGCCATGGATGCGGCGCGCTGTGCTTTACGGCTACAGAAGATGAATGCAATTGCTCCCAACACCACAATTCTTTATAGGCGCAGCGAAATAGAAATGCCGGCAAGGCGCCTTGAAATTGAGCATGCTAAAGAAGAAGGCGTGCAATTTAAGCTTTTGGTTAAGCCTGAAGAGTTTTTGGGTGATGAAAACGGTTTTGTTAAGAAATTGCGCTGCTTAGAATGTAAGCTCGGCGAGCCTGATAGTTCCGGAAGAAGAAGACCGGTAGAAATTCCGGGAAGCGATTTTGAGATTAGCTCTGATATTGCAATTATTGCCGTCGGGTTAAAAGCAAACCAAATATTAACCAAGGTTACGCCACAGCTAAAGACAGATAAATACGGTGATGTTATCGTAGATAAGCAGACCATGGAAACGTCTATAAAAAATGTCTTTGCCGGAGGCGATATCGTCGGAGGCGAAGGTACGGTAATTGAGGCAATGGGAATGGCCAAAATTGCTGCCCGAGCAATTATTGATGGGTTAGCGAATAATTAAGTAGTTTTAGCTTTACCCAATGACGCGTAGAGCGCAAGACTTTAAAGGAGGTAATATGTCAAAGAGAATCGATGAATTCATGAAAAAGGTTATTGAGAGAGACCCGATGCAGCCAGAGTTTCACCAGGCAGTGTGTGAGGTAGTAGAGTCGGTGATGCCTTTTATTGAGGCAAATCCAAAATACGAAAAAGCAAAAATATTAGAAAGAATGGTAGAGCCGGAAAGAGTGATTATGTTTCGCGTTCCCTGGGTTGACGATAAAGGAGAAATTCAGACCAACAGAGGCTTTCGTATCCAGATGAGTAGCGCAATTGGCCCGTATAAAGGAGGATTGCGTTTTCACCCCAGCGTAAACTTAGGCATTCTAAAGTTTTTAGCTTTCGAACAGGTATTTAAGAATAGCTTAACTACTCTTTCTATGGGCGGCAGCAAGGGCGGCTCTGATTTTGACCCTAAAGGAAAATCTGACAATGAAGTAATGAAATTTTGCCAGAGCTTTATGAGCGAGCTTTTTAGGTATATTGGCCCTGATACAGACGTTCCTGCCGGTGATATTGGCGTGGGTGGGCGCGAAATAGGATTTTTATACGGCCAATATAAGAAATTACGCAATGAATTTACCGGCGTTTTAACCGGTAAGGGCCTGCAATGGGGTGGAAGCTTAATCAGGCCGGAAGCCACCGGTTATGGCTGCGTTTACTTTGTGCAGGAAATGCTTAAAACCCGAGGTGAATCTTTAAAGGGTAAAGTTTGTACTGTTTCCGGTTCCGGTAATGTTGCACAATATACCGTTGAGAAGTTACACCAATTAGGCGCCAAAGTTGTAACTTTGTCTGATTCCAACGGGTTTATCTATGATAAAGACGGCATTGATACCAAAGAGCTAAAGTGCTTAATGGATCTTAAAAATGAGCGCCGCGGCCGTATCAAGGATTGCGCTAAGGAATTTAGCTGTAAATATTTTGAGAACCAAAAGCCGTGGAACATCAAGTGTGATATTGCTTTTCCTTCTGCTACACAAAACGAGATAGACGAAGCTGACGCAAAGGTTTTAGTTAAGAATGGCTGTATTGCTATAGGCGAAGGCGCAAATATGCCTTCTACACCGGAAGCGATTAAGGTATTCCAGAAGGCAAAGATTTTATACGCACCGGGAAAAGCTTCCAACGCCGGCGGCGTGGCCACATCGGGACTAGAAATGTCACAAAACAGCATGCGGCTTTCTTGGAGCCGTGACGAAGTAGACAATAAGTTACACGATATTATGATTGCTATTCATGAGCAATGCTTAAAATACGGTAAAGAAGGCAAATACATTGATTACGTAAAAGGCGCTAACATCGCAGGATTTGTGAAAGTCGCTGACGCTATGCTGGCGCAAGGGGTAGTGTAAGGTAAAAATAAGTAGATTTTTATAAATAGGCGCTTCGTTTTGAGGCGCCTATTTTATTTTTTAACGATTAACGCAGAGGAAGATACTTTTTAATTTCGTGTTGGGTGATTTGGATACGGTACTCTTCCCATTCTTTCTTCTTGTTAAAGAGAAACCGCGTGAATATATACTTGCTTAAACCTCTTTACCTCTTAGACAAAAAATCCTTATCAAACGAATTTGTTGTTTTATAGAAAATTATTTGTTAAAATAACTAAACATCTTACGTGAATAACTGTGGTGTAAATATGAACCCAATCTTTGCACCAGCAAAGAGCGCTGCAAGCGCATTCATTGGGTCCATCATTGGATTTGATTGTGGATATAAGCATTTCGCGGCAGAGAAAACATTTTATTTCGTAAAAAGTTTTGCAACTTTTTCTTGCTTTACAATATTTGATAACCTATTATTTTACAAAACGTTATCGATTGCTATAACAGCCTAATGCAAAATTTCGATGAAAGAAAAGATTCTAATCGTAGATGACGAAAAAGACATAGTTAAGGTGCTTGATTATAACCTGAAAAAAGAAGGCTTTAGAACCATTTTGTGCTATGATGGCGAAGAGGCATTGGATTTAGCGGCTAAAGAGCATCCGGATTTGATTATTTTAGACTTGATGTTACCGGGCTTAGACGGTTTAGAAGTTTGCAAAACCTTAAAAAAAGAAAATAAAACCTCAAATATTCCGATAATCATGCTTACGGCAAAAGCCCAGGAAACGGATAAAATTGTAGGGTTGGAGCTCGGAGCAGATGATTATATTACTAAGCCGTTTAGCCCCAGAGAATTAATTGCGCGCGTAAAGGCGGTGCTAAGGCGCGTAAAAGACAAAGGGAAGATGCCGGAGGTAATACATATAGGCGAATTAACTATTGATTTTGCAAAGATTGCAATATTTATAAAAGATAAACCAGCCACGCTTACCTCTAAAGAGTTTGAATTGCTCAAAACCCTAATACAGGCTAACGGCAGAGTTCTTTCTCGGGATTATCTTTTAGAAACTATCTGGGGCTTTGAGCGTGCAATGGAAATTGAAACTCGTACCGTAGATGTGCACATCAGGACATTGCGTAAGAAATTAAAAACAGAAGCCAAGCGTATTATAACCATTAAGAATTACGGGTATAGATTTAAGTTTGATGAAGATTAAGCCCAGTAGTTTTAAGACAAAATTAACGCTTTCCTATATTTTACTTATCGTAATTTCTTTTAGCTTTGTAGGCTATTTTTTGAATAAAAGCCTGGAAGAAAATGCCTTAAAAGATATTGAATCAAACCTTATTAAAAACGCCTACCTTATTGAGAATCAGATTGAGGTTACAGATTTAAAAAAAGAAAATACCGACTATCTTGATTCTTTATCTAAAAAGCTAAGCCAGATAATAAAATCCCGCATTACGATTATCGATATGCAAGGTAAAGTTCTGGCAGATTCAGAAATACCGCGCCAGGATTTTGCAAATATTACAAATCACTCCGGCCGCCCCGAAATAAGAACAGCGTTTAGCGGCGAAATCGGAAGAGAAGTGCGCTATTCCGCGACTATAAAAATGGATATGCTATATATTGCTTTACCATTGAAAGATAAACAAGAAGTAAAAGGGGTTTTAAGGCTTGCAATTCCTCTTGAGGTCGTAAATCTTATGCTTCACGCGATAAGAAAAGCAGTTTTCTTTAGCCTCGTTTTTGCCTTGGGCCTTGCCTATATGTTAGGTTCTCTTTTGGCAAGGGCGATTTTCAAACCGATAAATAGAATCAGCCATATCAGCCGTAAATTCGCAGCCGGAGATTTTAGCCATAAAATATACCTAAATTCAAAGGATGAAATAGGGGAACTAGCCGCGGTTTTAAATAAAATGTCTGAAAACTTAGAAGAAAAAATTCACGAGGTTGAGATACAGAATCAACAGCTTAAGGCAATTTTAGAAAGCATGGTTGAAGGTATAATTGTGGTTAATAAAGATAGCCGTATTGTTTCGGTTAATCGCGCTATAGAGCAGATTTTTAGTATTAAAAAGGCTGGCATAGAGGGTAAGATATTTTTAGAAGTAATCAGGAATACCGATATCGCAGAAATAATAAATCAAGTGTTAAATAAAGGCAACTTCTTTTCACAAGAGCTTACGCTCATCTGGCCGGTGCAAAGAATCTTTCAGGTGAATGCTTCCGCAATTTGGAAACAAAAAGCCATTGAAGGATGTCTCTTGGTGATTCACGATATAACACAGCTCAGGAAGTTAGAAGCTATACGCCGCGACTTCGTGGCTAATGTTTCTCACGAGCTTAAAACTCCACTTACCTCTATAAAAGGTTTTGTGGAGACTCTGCTTGACGGCGCCTTAGACGACAAGGCCAATAATCGTAATTTTATAAAGATTATCCAGGAGCATACCGAACGCCTTAACAAATTAGTCGATGATTTACTTTCTCTATCGCATCTTGAATCGCAGGAGATAACGCTTGAAAAAACAAGTTTTAGCCTTAAAGAGCAGCTCGAGAAAGTTATCTTAGGTTTCAAGGCTCAGTTAAAAAATAAAAATATAGAAATAAAAGATGAACTGGTCACAGATATTTTGGTAATGGCTGATAAAGATAGAGTAGAGCAAGTATTGGCTAACCTCATTGATAACGCAATAAAATTTAATCACGAAAACGGCTTTATCAAAATTTATTCTCAAGAGACAAACGAAAAAACAAAAATTATCGTAGAGGATTCAGGCATAGGTATCCCCGAAAAAGATATCCCGCGTATTTTTGAGCGTTTCTACCGCGTTGACAAGGCGCGCTCGCGCGAACTCGGAGGAACTGGCCTTGGGCTTTCAATCGTCAAACACATCGTTGAGCTACACAGTGGAAGCGTTGGCGTAGAAAGCACTGAAGGTTTTGGTTCGAAATTCTGGTTTACCCTTCCTAAATAACCTTTCAAGCAAAACACCTTATTTAGCCTTCTAAAAGTTTACCTACATTTTACCTTTCCTTAAAACTACCTTAACACCTGTATTTTATACTCTACTTGGAGAGGGAGGTGGGTATGAAAAAACTTCTTAAGAAAATAATCGGGCTAATAGCAAATTTCTTTAACAGAGCGGTAGATCAAGAAGCAGAGAGGGTTATTGAGATGTATCAGCAGATTTTTGAGGTTAAACCAAATAAATAAAAGAGGTGGAATATGTGCCCATGTATAAGTTCAAGAAGTAAATATGCAATATGCTCGCGGTATGAATCAGGGCTAATGGTTCCCTCTATTTGGGAGAGAATTAATTATTGCTTTGATGCGTATGAACTTTGCCCGTTATTTTGTAATTCTCAAGGCGAGGATAAATTAAATACCGTTAATGGGCATTACGAAATGGCAATATAATTTTACCTACATTTAACTTTATCTTAAAGCTGATTTAATCTTATTATTGTATACTTTAAATGAAAAAACAATAGACCTCTCGCTAATACTCGAGGTCATTTTTTCGCGAAGCAAAAAAATGAAAGGAGGTGAAACATGGTAAACGTAAAATGTGCAAATGGGGATTTAGTGGCAGCAAGTTTACGTTCTATTATCTTTGAAGTAGAAGCGCTACTTAAAGTAATAGAAGAAAACGATGTTGTAATGTATCAAGGCTTTGATACCCGTCTCAAAAAAGTAATTTTATCAATAAATTTACTCAAGGTGCGATTCAAGAAAGGAGGTTTGCATGAAAGGAAAGATTATTTTTTTAACAACAATAATCATTCTGACAGGTAGTTGTGTTTATGCCTACGACGACGGCGATTTTCAGGTATGGAATACTGACGTAGAGGAATTAAAAATCAATAATGATGCAAAAATAGCACTCGAGGAAGAATTTCGCTGGGGCGATAATGCCAGTGAATTTTATTACCAACACTACGACGTGGGTTTCTTTTATAATTTAAAGAAATACTTAAACATCGGAGGTGGTTATCGTCATATCTATGAATTAAAAAAAGGAAAATTTATGGTGGAGAATGAACCTTATGTAACCGCAAATTTGCTTTGGGATTTATTAGGGTTTAAATTTGATGACCGTAGCCGCATGGAGTACCGCCATTTTGATTATCAGACCGATTCCTGGAGATACCGCAACAAGATTACGGCAAAGCTACCTTGGAAATTTACCCGTATAGAGATTCAACCGTATTTGTCGGATGAAATTTTTGTTGGTTTCGGCACAATTAGTGAATTTAATCAAAACAGGTTTTCTTCCGGCCTTGCGATGAATCTAACCAAGAATGTAAAAGCAGAGATTTATTATATGTTGCAGAGCACTAAGAGTTCAGGAAAATGGGTTGACGCCAATGTATTAGGTACAAAGCTAAAAATAGCATTTTAAATTTTACATAGATTTTACATTAGCTTCACACAGATATAATATAGATAAAATATACTATAATAAAAATGACACCCTGCGCTAATTGGTACCTGGCCCTTATTGGATTTGGGCCAGTATTCGCCCCGTGGCGAAAATTGCGCCGGTGTTGTGTCTGTACACAAGGAGGAAGATATGTTTAAGAAAGTGGTATTTATTTTGGTATCGTTTCTTTTCTCAGCATCTGCATTCGCTGCGAAGGACAAAAATTCGATTCAAACTAAAGGTTCAGATACCATGGTCAATTTAGGCCAAGCTTGGGCAGAAAAGTACATGGAGAAGAGTGCGAGCGAATTTGTAGCAGTTACGGGTGGTGGTTCAGGCACCGGACTTTCCAGTTTAATAAGCGGCACCTGTGATATTGCGATGAGTTCAAGAAATATCAAGGATAAAGAAATTTCCTTAGCCAAACAAAAAGGAATAAATCCCTACGAGATAAAAGTAGCTTTGGATGGTTTGGCGGTGGTAGTTAACCCTAAGAATCCCGTGAATAAATTGACCATTGATCAGCTCGCCCAGATTTTTACGGGAAATATCACTAACTGGAAGGAGCTCGGCGGGGAAGACAAGAAGATTGTTATTCTCTCGCGCGAAGTCAATTCCGGAACCCACGTTTATTTTAAAGAGCACGTATTAAGAAAGAACGATTCTAACAGTAAAGAAGAATTCGCGCCAACTGCATTAATGCTTTCATCCTCTCAGGCGATTGCTGATGAAGTAGCCGGTAATCCTGCGGCTATCGGATATTACGGAATGGGCTATATATCCAAAAAGCAAAAACCCGTAACTATAGCTAAAGATGAAAAGTCGGAATATGAAGCTCCGACGATAGAGAATGTTATAAGCGGTAAGTATCCTATTTCAAGGCCTTTATTTCTTTACACCAATGGCACGCCAGAAGGCCTGGTAAAGAAATTCGTAGATTTTACACTTTCCAAGGAAGGCCAGGATATCGTTATGGCAACTGATTTCGTCCCCGTTAAACGCTAATTCTCGCTAATCAAACGCGAATTTTCGCTAATAATATTATTCGCGTGTATTAGCGTTCGATTCGCGTATATTCGCGTTATGCGTAAGTTTAAAGAACTTATTATTGAAAAACTCATACTCATCTGTGGGTTAGCCTCGATATTCTTTGTAGCGTTAATTTTCCTTTTCTTGCTCAAAGAAGGGTTTGCGGTATTTAAGACTGTAAGCCCTTTTAATTTTCTCTTTGGGAAAAGTTGGTACCCGATTTCTGAGCCGCCCCAGCTGGGAATATTACCTTTAATTCTTGGTTCTTTATTAGTTACTTTAGGGGCAGCAATTATTTCTATTCCGATAGGAGTAGGTTGCGCGATTTATATAGCTGAAATAGCCCCATTAAAGATTAAAGAGACTCTTAAGGCGGGGATTGAATTATTGGCAGCTATTCCAAGTGTTGTCTTAGGATTTATTGGTATGGTAACTCTCGTTCCATTAGTAAAGACAGTTTTTCATTTACCAACAGGACTGACCGCTTTATCTGGTTCAATAATGTTGGCATTTATGGCCATGCCGACAATAGTTTCAATTGCAGAGGATGCGTTATATTCGGTCCCTAAGACGTATAAAGAAGGCGCTCTTGCGCTAGGAGCGACACACTGGCAGACGATATGGCGAGTAATGCTTCCTGCAGCATCAAGCGGTATACTTGCGGCAGTTATGCTTGGGATCGGTAGAGTAATCGGTGAAACAATGGCAGTAATGATGATTACAGGAAACGCTGCGGTTATACCAAATAGCATTTTAGCGCCGGTTAGAACTTTGACTGCTACTATTGCCGCAGAAATGGGTGAAGCAGTGGTAGGTAGCGAGCATTATTTTGCCTTATTTGCTATTGGTATAGTTCTGTTTGTTATTAGTTTTGCTATTAATGTAACCGCAGACTTATTCTTGCATAAGAGGCAGTAATGACCCATTTGACTTCGCTTGAGGGTCTATCCTTGAGCGACTAAAAGGAGTCGAAGGATGACCCATTCGACGGAGTTTATACCGACGAAGCCGAGGTACTCAGGGTCATCCTGAGCGAAGGTTCGACCATGCTTACCATCGTCCTGAGTTTATCGAAGGACGACTAAAAGGAGTCGAAGGATGAAAAATCCTCATAGAACACAAAATATTGCATTTTTCTTCTTATTATTAGCGACGCTTTTAATAGTAATCCCGGTAGGGTTAATTGTTGTCATCATTATCCAGAAAGGGTTACCCGCAATTAACTGGCAGTGTCTTTCGGATATACCGCGACAAGGAATGCGCGCAGGCGG
>JAUYCY010000111.1 GCA_030692055.1 Candidatus Omnitrophota bacterium
GGTAATATTGCTTCTCCCCTTGCCTGTCAGTAAAAGTTTTCTGCCTAAAAAAGCATTCTTTTCCAGAAGCGCAGTTTTTGCCCCGGCCCGGCCGGCGGCAATGGCCGCCATCATGCCGGCCGGACCGCCGCCGATGACCGCTACATCATAAAGTTCGCTTTTCGCCCTATACATAATTGATGCTGATGTTATGTTTAACTGTGTTTAACACCCGGTGTTAAACCGAGTTAAGCCGATTTAAGAAAATCTTTAACAAACGCCAAGCAGTCTTCTCTACTAATAAATTCTATCCCATATTGTTCCCGGATCTCTTTTGGCGCAAGAATACTTGAATTCCTTTCTTTAATTTTATCTGGAAAACTGGAGAATTGGTACTTTTTCAAAAATTCTAAGGCGCGATCTGGGTCCTTCAAACCGTTTTCGCGCCAGCCGGGTTGAAATATATCAAGCGGGTTAACAATACTTACATAACGGCTTACCGCTTCTGCTTGAAAGTCTGTTTTAACAGGAATACTCTGATACCGACTGCCGAATAAAACACCTTTTCTACCGTGTTTCAAATTAAAATATTTTGCAAAGCCATTATTCAATTTTCTAAGAAAAGTCGAGGTGCTATTTTCAGAAACTGGCACTAAGTAAAAATGGTAATGAGTCATTACCAACGAAAAATCCAAAAGATGCACTAATGGATCATGTTCCTTAATCACAAATCCTGTCGGGGGCTCTATCCCTTGTAATAAGTCTTTGGCAACCCTATTTACATCTTTCCTATGGAGACTATAAGCAGGCCTTCCTATGTTAGCGGTATAAACCTGGAATATAAAGCGGAGACGATCGTCTTCATCTTCAAAAATTTTTCTTTCATCAACCGCCCGCGAAATAATATGGAACAATTGATACTCCCCAAATAAATTGTCTCTATAAGGCATTATTAATGTGTTGTGTTTAACACCCGGTGTTAAACAGAATTTAATTTCTTACAAGATTTATAATAACATGTTTAACACCGGGTGTTAAACGGAAGTTAAGCAGAGTTTAATTTCTTACAAGATTTATAATAACATGTTTAACACCGGGTGTTAAACAGAAGTCGTTATATCAAACAAAAAGTCCCGCCAAAGCGGGATCTTTTTGCTACCTCACAAGGAAATAGGTAATTTAGAGTCCTAAACTAGCATTGATTGACGCTCT
>JAUYCY010000148.1 GCA_030692055.1 Candidatus Omnitrophota bacterium
AAGCTCGTTCTGTGATTCGCCTCTTCTATCCTTCTCCTGCCTCTTCTTTTCATCACATACCTTTAAATAAGAAACCCAAATCCCTGCGATTTATTCTTGCAGAAATTTGGGCCTAAAACTTTTTATGCCAACCGTTACCATAGATAACCTCTTTTTGACTTTAACCTTTAGGGGAAAATTAGTTTATCACTTTTTATAGCAGTTGTCAAAATGTCCTTTATTATTGTCAATGTATTCTCTCTGGTCCTTATTGGATAAAGTTAGAACCTGTATTCAAGAGAACCAAAACACAATTTAATCTATATTAATGGCACCGCGCGCGCGGAGCGCGCTCCCGTATCTTACGTGCATCGTTCGGCTTTGCTGGGGCAAAGCCTCACTTGGCGCCCCGCTGGGGCGGGGCTTCTTGCTAATGTAATGCGTGTTCGGCTCGTCTTGCGGCTGGCGGCTGGGTGGCGGCAGCCGCCAGCCGCAGCGTCCTCTTTAAGAGTATCTAAAAAACTATGGTCGTCCGCTCCCGCTACCAAAATTAAAAAAATCTAGTGTCGCGGTATGCCGAGCCTCTCGCGTATGGCGCTTTAAAACCAGCAGGCAAAATTTGGTGCGGGCAAATTTTGCCAAGAGAAAACCGATATTTCAAGGGGCGGAAACATTTATATTACCACAGATTACAGATAAACAACACCAAAAAAAATTCGCCCATTTACACGTTAGTATACCATTAAATATACCATTCAAGATGTTGGTATACCATTCCGCGATTTTTGCCTAAGTTAACCTAAACGAACCCACTTAGCCGACTGCCCCTTGCCGAGGCTTTTAATCTTCTTTTCTTTTTGCATCTGAAAAAGCACCTTTTTGATCATCACCCGGCTGACGCTGGGGCAAGCACGCTCAATGTCTGATATTGAAAAATTCCCGATCTGTTTCCTAATGGCATCAATAACAATTTCGGTTTTAGCTCCTCTTACAGGCTTTATGTTTCCCGCGCGTTCCTCAAATTCCTTGTAGGCCGCTAACACCGTCCCAAGAAAATAATTAAACCACGGCGTCACATCATGCTTAGCCTCATGCCACTTCTGCGAACTCTTATTGAGCGCCTCATAATACGTCTCTTTTGATTGCTCGACGATGCGCTCAAGACTGATATATTTGCCAACCATAAACCAATGTTGATAAAGAGCAAGAAGCGTCAAAAGCCGCGACACTCTGCCGTTGCCGTCCCTGAATGGATGAATGCTCAAGAAATCAAGCACAAGACAGACAACCGCATAAAGATCAGGATATTTAAGCTGTGAAACGCTATGCTCATAGGCAAGGCACAATTGCTTCATCATCTCCGGCGTCTTGGCGGCGCTTACCGGCTTAAAGATAACCTCAACGCTGCCGTCTGGGTGTTTGCGGATAATGTCATTGTCCTTTTCTTTCCATTTTCCCGCATCGTGCGACTCGCCACGGCAAAGCCGGTGCAATTCTTTGATCGTTTCTGGCGTTATCCGAAGGCTTTTGTGTTTGGTATGAATCAGGTCAAGCGCCTTACGGTAACCGGCGACTTCCTCCTCAGCGCGGTCGCGCGGTTTACTGTGGCCAATAACAAGCGGCTTAAGACGAGCTCGCTCAACCGTCACTCCTTCAATGCGGTTAGACGACTCCGCGCTCTCAATAAGCGCCGCCTCAAGAAGCGTCTTTAAGATCTGCGGCGACTGCTTCGCATAGAGTTCCTGCTTGCCTTTGTATTCGGATATTGAATTCATCAACCATACCGAGCTTAAGGGTAATTTCACACTTTCATGCTTAAAAGAATTCATTTATTTTCACCTCGCTTTTCTCTAAAGATACACTGCCTTCTTTTCGAACCATTAAGTTTTCCTTAATAGTTCCCTCCAGACTCAACTCGCCTTCCGCAAAAATACTGGCGGACTTCCAGCTTTGTTTTCCCATCTTCAGTCTGATAGAGAATAATTTCTGATTTTCTTGCTATTCCGCCCATTTATCAACTCCTAAAATTTTATATTTTTTAAAAACCCGAAGCGTCCCCTAGTTTTAAATGAATTTATGTATATTATATTACGTATATTTTTAAATTGATTATAACTATAATAACAACAATAGGTTATATAACATTAACTTCCGTTGTCCGATCTTATCGGACAACTGACAGAAAATTTATCGTTCTTCTATTTCTATACTTATCTTTTCCACTCCGGCAGGTAACTCCCGCTTTTCTTTATCATTAATCGTATATTGCCACTCGTCATAATCAAATGCTACAGCATAACAGCGAGCAACTTTTTTTCCGTCAAATTTAACTACAAATCCACCTTCGGCCATAGAAAGCCTCTTTTACGTCATTCTGAGCGAAGCGAAGAATCCAAATCCCTTATCCGTCCTAAAGCTGCAAATAAAACCCCGAAGCGTCCCTTAGTTTTATTAGTTTTACGGCTTTTTATAGAAGACTGATATCTGTAATCTTCCTACACTCATATTATTGAAACGGAAAGTGTCTGATTATTCCGGGATGGCTAACTCCAATAAGATGTCTTTAATCTTAAGCCAATCCCGCTTTTGTTCCTCAACACTCCTAGTCATCTGGGCTCTTTTTGACGTATGATAAAGAGGATAAATCCAAGGCGCGGTATCTTTGATTATGTCGCCAACATTTTCCTTTAAGGAAAACTTCTTAAGCGAAACTGAATCTTTAAAATAAAGTTTTAAAGATTTCAAAGCAACATTCCCAAGACTTATGATAAGTTTTGGCTTGAGAGCCTGTATTTGTTTCTCTAACCAAAAATTACAATTGCTAATTTCCGCGGTTGAGGGAACTTTATTCTTTAGATCTTCCCGGTCAGCATAGCAAATACAAGCATTAGTACTGAAGATCTCATGCCAAGAAAACCCTAACTGTTCAAAACACTCCTTAAATTGTCTTGCCGTTGGGTCATTATTATCGGGAGAAATTCGATCAGAGGCGCCCGCCCCCTTCCATCCGGGCCTTTCATTGATAAACATAACCTTTATTTCTTCTTTGCCAAATCTGCTGTCAGGCCGCGGCACGCGGATTGGAATATCACCATAGCATTTCTTGCAAACCTGAGCTGCGTTAAAGATACCTTCGATTTTATATCCTCCCATATTCCATTTATCAAGAACTACGAACCGTTTCTGTTTATCGTTACCTCATCATTTTCTTAAAAACCCGAAGCATCCCATAGCTTCATTTTAACAATCACAAAGTTGCTTCATTTAATGTCATCTTTTCTTCAAGGCCATAGACAAATTTATCTATATTTGAAATTCTTACTTCAAAGCCATCATTTTTTATAAATTTAAAGTAGCGTTCGGTATCAATGAAAGATTTAGGAGAAATAAACACAGCGTACGACTTAACACCATTTTTAATATATTCCTCAAGGTGCCTTTGCACCGAAAACGACTCTCTAATATGTTGTTGCGTACCTGTAAGTAAAGTAACTTCTATTAAAACCGTGTCCTCGTCTTCCAAGCATTCAATATCAGGATTCCCACCCGATGCAAAACTCGTCGGTAAACCCTCGTCATCCGAGACAAAATTTGGCTTCACTGTTACATTTGGTAATTTTTTAAGAATAGCCAGAGAAGTTAAAAATTCCAAACGCAAAGGCTGATCTATAATTTTCAGAATATCATCTCGGGAAGATTTTTTCTGCGCTAAATTAAGCATTTCAGTCTTAATTACTTCCCACCCGTAATGATTTACCCATTTTTCTAGCTCTTTTCTGGTAGTTCTAATAGGTGCTTTATACACTGAAAGCGTAGCAATTAAATTGGCATCAACCACTCCCATATAATCAAAAAAATCTTTTTCAGACGTAAACTTTGGATAGGAAACATAATTTTCTAAAATATAACTTATCGCTGTTATCTCTTTTTTATTAATGTCAATGAAACGACCGCCTCCACGCAAAGAAATTAACCCAGTTAAACGCATTTTACGAATAAAATCATCAGGGTAATCGCCTAAAATAGAATTATCATCTCGCTTAGTTTCATTGAGCAACTTATAACAAAGCTTTAAAATAGTTTCACTACTCGGAGAAAAGCCATATTTTTTACGTAATTTTTTTATTTCCCGATATAGACTATTCGCATTATCGTTTTTCCAACACAACAATAAAGGAATTTCTAATCTTGAAATGCCTGCACCATTAAAATCGGCATCTTCGTTTAAAAGTTTAATTGTCTGTATCAATAGAATTAAAGGCACATTTTTATTTAAAACTTTACGAAACGGATTTTGACGTTGATATTTTGCAAAAGCATTAGCAAACCAAGTATTAAACCTTGAACGGAGTATCCGATTTCAATAATGTAAATTCATAGTAGTTTAGTAATTCGGATAAAGTATTATGTTTTATTGAATCTTCGCCCTCTTCTGAAAAGTTGCCGAGTAATAAAAAATTGATTAGGTGTTCCCTTACAGCATCTTTGGATGTTTGATTGAGTCCAGTTGAAGCAATCTGGTCAATTTGATTATCAAATAGTGCGTAATAGTACTTTTTCGCCATATTTTCTAAATATTTAATTTATCTTCCTTGATAATTTTTACCCTTATCTGTTAAAGAATAATAAGACTTTTTACTTTTTGAACGAATAAATAAATGTATATTACTTGGATGATTGCTGTTTTCTTCGTGAGTATTAAGTTCGCCGCGAATAGAGTTTCTAAAAGTGTCCATTTTATAATTAAGATTTTTTCCTGCTACTATTTTTTCCAGTTCTTCGTAAATTTCTTGTAGTTTGACAAATTCTTCGCCTGCTTGCTGTTTATTTTTTATTACATCGATAATAAGATATTTCAATGACGGAACAGTCCCAGGCAAAAATTCCTCTCGCTTTCTAATTTGATTAACTACTCTTTGTATGCCCTTATCTGTCGTTGCCTTTTCTTCGTTTTGCAAAAATGCCTTATAAACATCGGAATAACCTGCTAAATATTCTTCATCAGGAGAAAAAATAGAATCAGTAAATTTTACAGAATTATAAATCGCTTCAAGCTGTAAAAAATAAACTGGTTTATTTTCTCTAATGACAATATTTACCTCAAAATTTGTAAGCAATCCTCCGCGCGTAAGATTTGCACTTCCCACGATGCCCGCGGTTTCTCTTCCCCTTTCGAAGAGATAAATTTTAGGATGAAAAACTACATCCGTTTTATTATCACCCTTATCTCCATAGCAATAAAATTTCAAGTTTTGTGCTTGCTTTTGTAAATTAATAAGATAATGCATTGATTGCGGGTCAGTCGTCTTAAAATCAAGCCCTGCTATTATTTCAACATTTCCATTATTTTTTAAACAATGATTTAAGGATTGCTCTATGACCTTAAGTCCAGAATATTTCAAAAAAGCAATTGCTATTCTCGCCGAGTTTGCATTTTGCAATTCTTGGTTTATTATATTGCCGATTGGATAATTAAGATTTGAAAGTATTTGTATTGCCATAATTATTTTAAATAAGGCTTATTAGTTAGTTATGCGTAACTTAAATTTATATCTCTAACAAGTGTTGCAAATTTATTTTTGACGTTATTTCCGCAATAATCGCTCATATTTTCAGAATCGGGCTTCAGCGCTGTACCGTATAATCTTGGCTTATCCCATTTAGTTAAAGTCTCCAACACGTGGTAGAATCTACTATACTGTCTTGAATTATATGGAGGATCCACATAAACTATATCTGATTTAATTCTTTTCGCCAATAGATTTGCATCTTCTCTAAAAATAGCCGTATTCTTCACATTTATCGGATCTATAGGCTTCATAAAAAATCCATCCTCGATGTAATCTTTTTTGAAATATGCATCGTAGTGACCAACAGTATTGGCTATTTTATCAATTGAATATAATAGAGACGCAATAAGAATATAGTATTCTTTTACTGTTAAGATACTTTTATTTTCTTCTATATTCTCTCTAATAAACCCGATAATTTTCGATGATTTATGACTAAAATACTTACCTCCAAAATATTTGGAAAAATAATTATCTTCCAAATTATCGCTATCAATATTATTATAATCTTTAATAATATTGTCGATTTTATTTTTATCCCACTCCCCATTCCCAAAGAAAGCTTGATAGATTGCGTGATTAGAGTATAAAAAATCATTTATTACCACCTCTTTGAAATGTCTCGCTGCAACAGCCGCTACAACCCCCGTACCAGCGAAAATATCAACAAAAGAATTTATTTTTTCGCATTCTTTGTTAATTATAGAGAAAATCCACTCTATTAATTTATGCTTGCTGCCAATATATCTGCGGTTTTGCAATTGGAGATGATTTTTCTTTATTTGCGGAATATAAAAATAGGTCTCCTTTACCTTTTCTGCATTTATTTCATAAGCTGGTTTTTCAATTTCCAGTAAATTAAAAAATGTTGTTTGTATTTCATCGGATACATAATCGATATTTTTATCTTTAATTTTTAATTTTTCATAAAAACTATAGCTCCAATTATTTGCTGTAATAATAAAATCTAAAACAGCAATCCCCATTATTTCTCCTGCCTGGGATATTTTCTTAACAATCTCAATGTCTTTTTCACTTGGAGTTGAGACTCCCGATGGGTGGTTATGAATTAAAATAATACTTGCAGCATTAATTTCTACTGCTGGATAAAAAATTTCTCTTGGATGTATCAAGCTTTTATCGAGTAAACCAATACTTATAGTTTCTTTTTTGATTAAAATATTTCTTGCATTAAGGTACAGACAAACTAAATACTCCTTTTTCTTATCTCTCAAATCATAGGTAAGCGATAAAACATCCTTGTGATTCTTTATTATGACTTCATTTCCTTTTTCTTCTTCATAAAACCTTTTTACTAAAGAAATCGCGGAAACTATTTGTAACGCTTTAGCTTACCCAATGCCTGGAATTCCTAACAAATTACCGACTTTAATATTCAAAAAACTTTTACCAAATTTTTTATAATATGTTCTGAAATCTGCCTAACATTTTTACCCTTAATTCCGCTTCCAAGTAATATTGCCAAGAGATCGCTTTTAGAAAGTGCCTCTGCTCCTTTTTTTAGAAATCTTTCCCGCGGACGATCTATTTGTGGAATATCCTTGATTTTTGTCATACTTTACTCACCTTATTATCCGTCAAACAAAAAACCCTCGCCCTTTTGAGCGAAGGTTTTAATTATTTTTACGTGGCAGTTCCCCCTTCAAACATACCACACCTAATTTTCACTTCTAATCTTACCATAATATCTTTTTTAGTCAATAATTATCTTTCCAAAAAATAACTGGCTGGTTTTTTAGAACCCTAGAATTTTCAAAACCCCCCGCGTCATTCTTGAGCAATTTCTCCCTCGGTCTATCATCCTCAGGCCAGTTTTTAATACCCTCAGTTTCAGAAATTGTCTTTTCCATACGTCCTCCTAATATAATTGACGTATGGAGAGGCATTTTCTAACATATATATTTTAAGAACGGCCGACCAATTCATCCAAACTAACCCCAAAAGCATCTGCTAATTTAAGCAGAGTTTTTAAAGTCGGCGAATCTCCAATCCCCTGCTCTATTTTAGTAACTGTATTAAAAGATAGACCTGTTTTCTCAGCTAATTTCTGCTGAGTCAATCCTTTCTGTTTTCGGTACTCTTTTACTCGCTTACTTAGCATATTTTTACTTGACTATAGAATATAATAGTATTACTATAATAATAACTAATATAAGGATACCTGTATATGTATTTTAGCACTAAAGATGCTCTTTTAAAACAAATTTCCTCCCCCTAAAATTTGCGGCAGTTTTTTAAAAAGATAGCTAGGCGGGGCGCGGGGTGGGGGCCGCGCCCCGCCCAAGCAGTTCTTTGAAGCGCTGAACGCGAGAGGCTCGGCATAGCGCCGTCCTTATAGTTTTTAGCGTGGCTTAAGGCGCTATAGCGGACAACCTTTCCTAAAAAAATTTTGTTTTGGACGCTTGCCCCGCCGTTTTTGGCGGGGCAAAGACGAGCCGCACACGCATTGCATTAGCAAGAAGCGAGCGGCCAAGCGAGCGCCAAGTTTGCCCGAG
>JAUYCY010000161.1 GCA_030692055.1 Candidatus Omnitrophota bacterium
AGCCTCCCACCGACATCGTTATTACCCTGACGTATTGCTTGGACTACTTTCATTATAGGAACGCGATAAACAAGCAACTTATTGGGGTCAACATTAACCTGATATTGTTTTACAAATCCGCCGATAGGCGCAACTTCTGCAACACCGGGCACACTCTGCAGATAATAGCGTAAATACCAATCTTGAAATGTCCGTAAATCCGCTAAAGATTGTTTTCCGCTTTCATCCACCAGAGCATATTGAAAAACCCAGCCTACGCCGGTTGCGTCAGGGCCTAACTCCGTACGCACTCCTTCGGGTAGCCGCGGCGTTATCTTAGAAAGATATTCTAAAACTCTTGAACGCGCCCAATAAATATCTGTTCCATCTTCAAAAATAATATAAACGTAAGAAAATCCAAAATCAGAAAAACCGCGTATGGCTTTTACTTTTGGTGCACCCAGCATTGAGGTAACAATAGGATAAGTTACTTGGTCTTCAATAATATCCGGGGAACGGTCCCAGCGGGAATAAATGATGACTTGCGTATCAGAAAGGTCAGGTATAGCATCCAGCGGAAGGTTCTTTAAAGCTAAAAACCCGCCTAAAGCCGCCGCAGCAACCAAAACAAAAACAATAAACTTATTCTTGGCGCAATATTCGATAACTTTTTCGACAAAGTTTCTCATTCTATTATTTCATTTACTATAACTCAGATAAACACAGATTGCTTACTTAAATAGCGAATTTTTTGGATAAACACAGATAAGATTAAGCAACTACTCGTTTATATTCCAATTTCGGTTTAGCAAAATTAAGTATCAAAGCCACTTCTTTTCCAGATGCCCTAAGGTAATTTAATGCTTGGGCCTTATGTATAACAGTTAAATAATCAACCACTTTAAGCTCAATAATTATTTTGTCTTCCGCTATAATGTCAGCAATATAAACCCCTATGTCTTGACCTTTATAGATTATTCTTATAGCCTTTTGGATTTCAAGTTTTAAACCTTCCTGTTGTAGTTCATAAATTAAAGCCCTTTGATAAACCTTCTCTAAAAAACCACAGCCCAATGTATTATGTACCTCAAAAGCAGCTTTAAGAATTTTGCCAGTGATGTCCTTATGCTTATATTCCCCCTTTTTATCTGTGTTCATCTTATAAATCGTAAGTATTACT
>JAUYCY010000119.1 GCA_030692055.1 Candidatus Omnitrophota bacterium
AAAAATTTTAGAATAAAATTTTTACACATTATATGAGTCGGGATACGAATAGCAGAACTACCCCTCGCTTAAGCACTTGAAAATTTCTGCGAAATTTTCTGCGTAAGCTTCGGGGTTAATTCGCACAGTGACTTATGTCGCAGATAAGAAAACAATGCTCCATAAGTCACGTGCTCATTAAAAATGCGTAAACCCATTATTGCTGGTAACTGGAAAATGTTTAAAACTATTCCCGAGGCCTTAGAATTAGTTATAGGCTTAAAAAGGGAATTGTACCAAATTGAAGATAAAGAAATTGTGGTTTGCCCGCCTTTTACTGCCTTAAGTGAAGTAAGTGAAGTAATTACTTCTTCCAATATAAAATTAGGCGCCCAAGATTTATTTTGGTTAGAGAGCGGTCCATATACCGGTGAAATTTCTCCTTTAATGCTCAAGGACACCGGTTGTCAGTATGTGATTATAGGCCATTCTGAACGCCGTATCTATTTTTCCGAAACAAATGAAACGGTCAATAAAAAGCTGAAAGCAGCCCTAAGGCATAATTTAATTCCCATTGTCTGTGTGGGAGAAACCTTAAAAGAAAGACAGGCCCAGCAAACTTTTAAAGTAGTTCAAGACCAAATAGACAATAGTTTAGCTTCTATAGGCAAAGAAGAAGCCTTAAAAATTGTGATGGCCTACGAACCAGTTTGGGCTATTGGCACCGGTCAAACCGCCACTCCTCAGCAAGCGCAAGAGGTCCAAGAGTTTATTCGTAAATTGTTAATCAAAAAATTTGGCGAAGAAACGGCCGAAGAAATTAGGATTTTGTACGGCGGCAGCATTAAGCCCGATAATATTAGAGAACTTAGCCAGCAGAAAGATATTGATGGCGGTTTAGTGGGTGGAGCCAGTTTAGAAATAAATAGTTTTGTAAGCATAGTCAAAAATTGCTTAATTAAATAGGAGCGTAAAATGTATATTTTTTTAATTATTGTTCATGTTATAGTAAGTTTGGTTTTAATCGCGTTAATTTTACTTCAAGCCGGAAAAGGCGGTAGTTTAGCCGAAACCTTTGGAGGCGGAATGGCTCAAAATATATTTGGTACCAGCGCCTCTAAAGTATTAACTAAAGCTACTACGATTTGTGCGGTTACTTTTATATTGACCTCTATTGCTTTGGGTGTTTTATCAACCAATAAATCCCAGTCGT
>JAUYCY010000134.1 GCA_030692055.1 Candidatus Omnitrophota bacterium
AATAATGGGGAAAAGTTACGCAAAAATTCATCATATTTTAAAATAATCTGCCAATTTTTCTTTCAAATTTATCTTTGCCCGATGCAGAAGAGACTTTACCGCCTTTACAGAGAACCCCATTACTTTGGCAACCTCTTCATAAGAAAGTTGGTCATAGCGGTATAAAATTACCGCCATTTTTTGGTTCGCCGGTAAAGAATCTATGGCCTCTTTCACTACCAAAGCTTGTTCATTATTTAAAGTTGAAGCTAAAGGCGAAGGAATATGTGAATCGGCAATCTGGTGAGTAACCGAATCTTCTTGCAGTTCTATGCGCTCTTGCAGGGACACTATTTCCGGCTTCTTTTTACATAACTTTTTTAGACACGTATTCTTACATATAGCATAAAGCCAGGTAGTAAACTTTGCTTTTGGTATATAAGCATTCTTTGCGCGGTAAATCTTAATAAATATTTCTTGCGCAAGGTCCTCTGCTTCTTCATAATTTCCTAAAAACCTATAGGCCAAGTTAAAAACTCTATTCTTGTGGCGCTCTACCAGCTGCTCAAAGCAAGACTCCTCGCCATCCTGAAACCGCAGCATTAATCGAATATCTTCGTCAAAATAATCAATCACTAAATGAGGTCCTTATTTTTGGTGCGTCACAGCTATATCTGTGGGCCTTCTGACAGTTTGTATTATACTAAGTTAAAAAATAATTTACAATAAGAATTCTAGATTTTTAATTTAGTCTTTGATGCCGGTTTAAAAATTGACAGGTAAATTTTGGGCGCGCCCGGCCGCAAGCCCAACAGTTCAGGAAAAATTTTTACTCCAAAAACAAAAAGGAGTTACTCCCAGGAGTAACTCCTTTATCAAACATGGCTCCCCTGTCTTAATTCCTCTCAAACTATCGCTCTAATTCTACCTAATACTATCCACGGTTGCAAGAAAAAAGATTTATAGGCACCGCGCCGTGGGGCGCTCTCGTATCTTGCGTGTACCAGTCGGCCTTGCTGGGGCAAGGCCTCCTTTGGCGCTCGTACATTCGCTTCGCTCAGTACTCCCTTCGGTCGCTTGGCCGCTGGCTTCGTGGCAATGCAGGGCGTGTTCG
>JAUYCY010000162.1 GCA_030692055.1 Candidatus Omnitrophota bacterium
TACAATTTCAAACAAACCAAATTTTCAGAGTACTAAATTCTAAACAGAAATCTCAAAAATCACCTATCTATTTTTTCGCCAAAACTTACCTTATTAACACTATGAATTTATAGTTAGTGTAATATATCTATAGGTATTTATAGGGATTTTTTCTGGAAAAGGAAATAAAAAAGGCGTAAACTTACCTTAACCTTAACGACTAAGAAAAGGGGGTAAGCTACGCCATGGATAATATAACAGTAAGATTTGAAGCGGTCAAGATTGAAATACCGGCTGAAGGGATAACGTTTGAAGGGTTGGAGCAATTGGTTTTTGACATAAGCCGGGCTCTGGCGCAAAAAGCTTTTGTTGGGGCGATAAGCGAATATGACAAGCGATTGCGTCAAACGCGAAACCGTGGGGAATACAAAAACCTCGGGCAGCGTACAAAAAAGATACAAACTGTAATAGGCGACATAATATATCAGCGCACGCTCTATCGGCAGAAAGGAGCAGGGCTGGCGTATTTGTTGGACGAAGCCTTGAGAGTCGGCAAAAACCAGCGGATGAGCTTAAAGCTGGGGCAGATTTTCGGGGTATTGGCGAATATGGGGCCGTACCGCGCGGCGCAGGAGAGCCTAAGTAAGCTTATGGGAATATTTCGCAGTCACGAGAATATAAGGCTTAACGTAATAAAAGAAGGCCGGCGCATAGAAGAACGGCGCAACGAAGAAATAAAGAAGATAAAAGCCTTGGACTATACAGTACCGCAAGATTTACCCGAGATAGTTTACACCGAAGCGGACGCGACATATATTCGCAAGCAAAACAAAGGAAAAAGGAGCGGGGAAAAACATCTGGAAGTAAAACTTGGTATAGGTTATACCGGCAAAGAGCCGCGCTACAAAAAAGGGCGCTTGACGGCGCAAAAGCTGTCGAAGCGGTTTATACTGGCGGGAATAAAAGATAGCCGTAATGAATTTTTAGACAGACTGAGCTGTAAGGCTGAAAGTATTTACGGTTTATCATTGGTTAAAGAGAGCTATTTTGGCGGAGACGGCGATTCCTGGATACGCTCCGGTAAAGACGAATATTTCAGCCGGTCCAAGTATTTATTGTGCCCATTTCATTTGTTCCGGCGCCTGAGAGAATCACTTTGCCATGACAAAGAGGCGCAAGCCCGGATAAAAAAGATGATTTGTGTCGGAGAAATAGGCTTAGCGCTTGAACAGATAACTACGGTTATCAAAAGAAACAAAGATAAAAAACAAGATAAAGTTTTAAAAGAGTTTTACGGATATATAGTCAATAACCGCGCGGGTATAGAAATGTCGATGGTGGTGCGCGCGGATAAGGCCATAAAGCGCGCTGGAGCGATAGAGCCCAACATAGACAAGACTGTAGCGCACAGGTTTAAGGGCAGGGGTATGAGTTGGAGCCTTGAAGGAGCAGAAGCCCTATTAAAAATACGGGAAACCATATTCAATGGCGAATGGGAAGACTGGTGGAACAGCCAGCGTGGTCAAAAAATAGAGATAACGTCTGCGTTTAAGGCAGCTATTAGCGCTAAGCAAATGACTAAGCGGCAGAATGTGGCAGCTTATATAGAAGCTGTGCTGCCGTCGTTTCGCGGGCCGGATCAGAGCAAACCTTGGGTGGGTGTTTTGCGGCAGTTGCTGCAATCAAGACTACCGGCTTAATTGGGGGCGGTGAATGGCTATGGTTAATATTTAATGCGGGAGAAAATGTGTAAGTTAAAGAGTTTTTGCGCTCTGCGCTTGTTGAAAATTAATCTTAAAGATGGTTGGGTAAGTTTACGCTGATGCCTGAAATTATACAGGCTCCAGAAAACTACCCATAAATACTTGACACAGACGAATTTATAAGCAACCTTGTATTTTTTTAAAAAAGAGATATAATTTTATAAATTAGTTTATCTTTAACATTACTTCTTGGCTTTGATTTTCTATGCAAAGAAAATAATGAGAAAATTTTTTTTGCTTTTGTTGCTCTGCTTGTTATTTAGTAACCACCACACACCACTATCGGTTTACGCCCAAGAAAAAACAGGTATCAGTAATTATGAAGGTGGGTTTTTATACCCTGATTTGTTAAGGTATGAAGTCATTTATCCGTCTAAAGATAAAAAACCGATGGTTAACGCCGCCACTAATTATAATCCCGATAAAGTAAAATCGTTCTATCGTATTGAATTTGGCTATCCTTATCAGCATGGAGAAATTTTTGTTGAAGTTTATAATAACGATAATGATGCGATTCAGAGATTAAATGAAAATATTTTAGTAGCGAGGCGATTTGGCAAAAATTACATTTTGAAAACTTATTACAATAAGGAACGTTCTTGTTCCGACACAATCGCATCAGCTGGCAGACAAATAATTAAACGTCTGTTGTTTACGGAAAAGGTTAACTCACAGGGATTTATACACGCAGAACAACGTGTTCATACATTCACTTTTAGAGAAAATAAGGCAATAATTACTATTTGCTACGAAGGTTCCTTTTATGATGCTAATTATAAAAAAAATGATGTACTTGATTTTAGTTTTATGGAAAAGTTTATACAACATATAAATTCACATCCAAAT